>DATBMG010000008.1:0-28196 GCA_036554965.1 Burkholderiales bacterium | reverse complement strand
GCGGCGTTGCGCTCGTTCAGGTTGGTGAGCGCCGTGTCCAGCCCGGCCTGCGTGGCCAGGGTGTCGCCGGCATAGAAGAACTTGCCGCGGCCGTTGACCGCCGCATGCCACAGGTCGTCGAGGTTGCTCGGCGTGCGGTTGCCCGGCATCGGCCAGTTGCAGGGACCGGTGGTCCAGGAGCAGGCGTTCAGCGCACCCTTGCGCACGTTGTCGAAATCCCCGGTCGCGTCCGTCGATTCGTAGTCCGGGCGCCAATCCATCAAGCCCTCCGACATGCCCAGACCGAAGGTCACCATGTGCTGCCAGTTGGCCGGGTCCTTGTCGCCGGTGGGCACGTCGTTTCGCGACACGTCCGTGCCGAGCGCGCCGACGGCCCCGCTCTCGCGCAGGTCGGTCTGGTAATAGTGCAGCGCGACGTCGGCCAGGGTCCCGGAGCTGCTGAACTCCGGGTCGGAAGGGTCGGGGTTGAACGGCTTGGCGCCGTCGAACTGCGGGCGCGGCGTCTCGGTTGCGTCGCTGTCCAGGTTGCCGATCGCCGCGCCGTTTTCGTCGATGCCCTGCCGGCCGCTCCAATAGCCGTCGGTGGTGAGCAGCGCGAAGTTCTGCTGGCAGGAGTACTGCATCGGATCGTCGTCCATGCCGCGGTTGATGCCGTCCTCGATGCCGGCGAAATGGCGTCCGGCCCGCGCCAGCGCCTGCGGCAGCGGCGTGCCGCCGCGCGGCTCCTGCTTGTAGAAGGTGTCGTACCAGGCCTGCCGGTGGGCCGGCGTGAACGCGTCGATCTTGAGGTAGCGATCCTTTCTCACCGGGGTGTCCGGATTGATGGTCAGGAAGCCGACGCGGTAGCGGCTGTCGATCGGGCCGAAGGCAATGCCGGCGGCGCTCTTCATCATCAGCATGCGCGTGCGGTAGTAGGCGAACCAGTTGGCGAAGTTGGTCATCTCCTCGCCGAAGTTGCAGCTGGGCCGCCGCGGGCAATCGGTGCGCAGCGGCCGGCCGCCGAAGGACCCGGCCGACGACGCGATATCCACGCGCCGGAACTGGCCATAGCGTGGATGCACGTAGCCGGCGTCCTCTTCGTATTTCTTGCGGCAGCGGGGCTTGCTGGAATCGAGGCGCTGCAGGTGAGGAGAGGTCGGGGTGCCGTCGCTCGGGAAGGAGTCCAAGCGGCTCGCGTCGAAGGCGGATGCGCAATACCGGACAGGAGCGGCGAACGTGTAACCGTTTGCCGCAGCGGTCTGAGCTGCGCAATCGGTGAGGGCGGCGTCCTTGCAATACTCGATCGGCTCGATCGTGTAGTAGAAGGGATTTCCGCGGCGCAGCTTCGGGACGGCGTACAGGTTGACTTTGCGGTAATAGCCTTCCCCTTCTCCGGCTCCGGCCCCGGGGGTGTACTCGAATGAGCCCGAATCGATGACTCTGCTCACCTGGACTGCGTTGCGTGCGTCTGTGACGGAGAATCCGCACGTGCCGCTCACACACGCGGTCTGGAAGACCGTGAGCTGGTCTCCGACCTGCAAGCCGTGATTCCACGCGCCGCTGACGGTGACAGTGGAGCCGGTTCGTCGAAGCGTCACGATCAGGTCGAAGGAGGCTACCGCCATGCGCGCTCCGGTCCGACCGAGTCCCAGGTCGTAGGTGAACTGAGAAACCGTGGTCGGCGTGACTGTGACGGTTCCGGAGGGGACGTCAAAGCCCGAGCCGCTCGTTCCCGTTCCCGTGCGCGGAATGATCTTGAAAGCGCTGGTGCGTCCATGAGGATAGGACATGCTCACCGTCACCAGCGTGCCCGTTGAGGGACGGAAGAACTCGTGGACCGGCTCCGCCTCGGGATACCCGCCTCCGCCAGTTCCCCAACGCGCAGTGGTGTAGCGGAACGGGTTGCCGGTATCGCCGGTGCTTCCAGTCAAGCCGTTGCGACGGCACTGGTTGAGGTTTGGCGCACCTTGCCGGCAATAGACGACCTCGGGCCACTCGCCCTGCACGTTGAACGCGTCGCCAGTCCCGTACCAATGCTTCACATCGGGGTTGCTGTAGTGCTGGACCTGTCCGTTCATCTCCTGCGCGTCCAGCGAGCCGCTGTTGTAGTAGCTGTCGGCGAGGCGGTACCAGTCGCGGCACTTCCACTGGCTCGAGAACGGGTCGCACGGCACCGCTGCCCAGTTGGTCTGCTGCGGGAAGCCGGTGCCGTCGAAGTTGATCGGCGGTCGGTAGGTGAACTGCGGGTTGTAGTACATGCCGTTGAACTGCGCGGCGCCGAACGGCGGATCGACGCGGTCGCAGTGGTTCGGCAGCGATCCGGCGAATGCCCCGCTCGTCTGAATGTTCTTCGGTTTGCAGTTGAAATTGCGGTGCCAGTAGCGCCGTTCGCTCCCGCCCTGCACGCGCTCGGTGTGATCGGGCAGCGTGTCGAACATCATCGACCCCGAGTCGTCCAGCAGGAACAGGAGATTGGGCAGGACCGAGAGATTCGAGGCGCTGGCGAGCGGCGTCTGCGAGATGTCGAGCTGCTGGGCGGGGACGCTGCGCGCTGTGATCCCGGCAAGCGCGGCGACGCAGGCCGCGAACGCGAAGCCTGCGGGTTCGTGAAACGACTTCATAGCGGACCTCCTCCCCGTCCGGGCTACGATTCAAGCACGAGGCGGTCTCCACGCCCCGTGTCAAAGGTACACTCCGTTCTTTAAAGCTACAACGCCCGCTTTTAGAAGGGACAACAGCGGGGGCGGTCTCCAAGCCCCTCGGGGTTGGACGTGCTAGCGCATTGTCAGATCCGCGGCCGCTTGCTTGCGCGCTCGCGCTGCATGCTCAGAACTGCACACCCACATTCGATTGCACCATGCTCATGGTGTCGCGCGGCCCTTGCACGCGCACCGTCACTCTGAAATACACCATGGGGATAGGCTGATAGTTCGTCCCGCCGACGCTCTGGCTGTTGCCTGCGGCGCCGCCGCTCTTCTTGGTCGTAGCGCAGTACTGGCCCTGATAGCTGCCGATGTCGTAGCACATGCGGTGGATCAGATAGGAAATGGTGTTGCCGGCGGCGTCCGTGCCTACGACCTTGGCGTCCGTCCAGGTGTTGGGGTTGCTCCAATCCGGGGGATCGATGCCGGGATCGCGCGACACAGATGCGGTATAGGCTTCGGCGGGATAGTCGTTGTCCAGGAGCGCCGTTGTCGCGTTGTTCTTCAGGAACTCGAAGGCTACGTCGAAGCCGCGGTCCGCGGAGGTCAGCGTGCCCTGCTTGAAGGCCACGTTGCCGGCGATCTGGTTGCCGGTGTCCACCGAGCGCATGATGGCGATGCCGGCGAGCGTCATCGCGACCAGCACGATCAGCGCGATGAAGAGGACCGCGCCGGACTGCCGGCGCGGCGTCGGGAACGATGGCTTGCTCATCCTTGTCTCCACAACATGTTGCGCAGGGGCACCGTGGTCTCGTACACTCGGTACTTGAAGCAACGCCAGTTGGGCGTGAGGCGCACGTCGATGGGACGCCCTTGCGGAGCGTCCGGGCCGCGTGCCCACCGCACCGGGTACTCTGGCGTGCCCCAGTCGGCGGTGGCGTCGCAGCCCGGTCCGACGATCGGTTTCTCGATGATGTTGGTGCGCGAAACGATCGCCAGCCGCACGCTCAGCACGTTGCGCCAGTCGGCCGGGGTGGCCGGGCTGACCGGCGTGAACTTGTCCACCACGTTGTCGCCGGCGTTGTAGACCGGTCGTAGCACGGTGCCGTTGGCGATGCCGTCGTCCATGCCGTACTCGGCCTTGAGGTGCACGATCTGATCGGCCAGCGGCTGGAAGCCGGCCATCTGCGCCCACACGTTCTGGCCCACCAGCTGGTTGTTCCTCGAAGGATCGGGGTCGTTGTTGATCGCCGTGATCTCGTTGCGAACCGGGAACGGGCCGAGGTTCATGACCTTGCCGACGTCCTTGGCGTACAGATCCGGGACACCCGCCGGGTTGTTGAAGCGCGGCGTCTGCGAGTTCTTCGTGTAGGCGTTGGTGAATGCGCCCACACCGTGCTCCAGCTCGACCATCCCGAGGAGCAGGGGATACGGGCCGGTCACCTCGCGCAGCGTGCAATTCAGGCTCTCCTGGCCCACCACCATGACATCGCCGTTGTTGAAGCCGAAGCGGAAAGTGAGCTGGATCGGCTCGGTTGGGTCGTCCATAGGGACAATGAGCGGCACCGCCGCGGTGGTCTGCGTGACCCCGCCGTACGTGACGATGATCACATCGGGAACTTTCGGATCGATGAGTTCGTTGGACCTGATCTCGACCGGCACCAGCGGAAAGTCGGGTTGCATGGCCGGCGCGCGCATGTTGTCGTACACGCGCATGTTGCAGCCCACCAGACTCGGGTCGTTGATGCCGAATCCGCCGTGGCGCAGCTCGCGCTCGAGCAGCATCAGGCCGAGCAGGCCGCTGGTCTGCTCGTCGCTGCCGCCGGTGGTGCTGCGGCGTACGCCTTCGTTCACGGCGAACACCTGGAAGATGACCAGCACGCCGATCAGCGAGATCACGACGGCCACCATCAGCTCGACGATGCTCACGCCGAGCTGGTCTTTGCGGGAGGTCTGCCGTTGCATGGGGTGC
The DNA here is from genome assembly GCA_036554965.1 of Burkholderiales bacterium. Taxonomy (GTDB): domain Bacteria; phylum Pseudomonadota; class Gammaproteobacteria; order Burkholderiales; family SHXO01; genus SHXO01. The sequence goes on along the minus strand of DATBMG010000008.1, from coordinate 23,603 downwards.
GCTCCTACAGGCAGCAGGTGATGTAGGCCACGCTGGTGTGGCGGTGCGGCGGCGCAGCCGTGCTCTTGTCGCGCGCCTGTTGCCAGCGCACCGTCACCGTGACCGTGTTGTTCGCACCCACGACGATGGTGGGCGGAAAGTCGCTGGCGCCGGGCAGGCGGTTGTACACGGTGCTCACCCAGTTCTGGATTTGCGCCGGCGCGGCGCCGGCGCCGCCCCAGGCATAGGTGTTGAGTTGCGAGGAGTTGCTCCACATGTCGGCGATCACCTGGTTGGCCAGGAAGGCCGCGTCGCTGCGGTACTTCGCTTCGCCCATGTCCTGGATCGCGGTGGCCTGCATGCCGACGATGGCGAGGATGCCGAGCGAGAAGATCAGCAGCGCAATCAGCGCTTCGAGCAGCATGACGCCGGCCTGGTACGCGGCGCGCAGCGGGCGCGGCAGACGGCGGCGGAGTTGGTTGCGTTTCATCGGCGTGGCTGAATCAGGTCGTTGAGGTCAGATCATGCAGCGCCGCGGGTCGCCCGCGGGCAGATTGGGGTCCGGGTCGCACATACGCACGGCGCCCGAGGGCGAGATCACGATGCGTAGCTCCCGCAGCGCGGTTGCTTCTATGGCCACCGAGCTGGTGATGTCCATGGTGGTGATCGGCAACGAGCCGTCTTCCGGATTGGTCGACATCGGCGCGCCGATCGGGCTGAAGCTGACCATCGAGCGCCCGCCGCTGTCGATGCGCGCGGTCTGCGAGCCTTCGTCGCCTTCGCGCCGTTGCAGGATGACGTTGGCGTTATTGTCGCAACGCAGGCACACGACGCTCCAGTTGGTGCCCGACTCCAGAGTGAAGTAGACGATCCGGTTGCGGCGCACGGCCTCGGTGCGCGCAGTCTGGAGTCCGTTCATCAGCGCGTCGGTCGCGGTGCGGATCTGCGTGTTCTGCAGCCACGCCTGGAACGAGGGCACACCCAGGGTCAACAGCACGGCGACCACCACCAGGGCGAGCATCAGCTCGATCAGGGTGACGCCGCGTTGCGCGAGCGGCCGCACGGTGTTTGCGATCAGCATACGCCCCCCTTCTTGCGCACCCAGCAAGGCGTGGCGGGCAGGGCCCAGTCGGTCGGCACTGCGGTAGTGGCGCGGACGTTGTTCTGGTCGATGGTGAACGTGAAACCGCGGCCCGTGGCGCTGATGGTGTAGCCCTGACCGCCGGCGTCGACCGCGCAGGCATAGGTGAAGTGCTGACCCGCATTGGGGCAGGTCGCCACCGTGCCCGGCGCAGTCGCGCCGGTGTAGGTGCGCATGTCTTGATAGTACTGCTCCATGCGCACGCGCTGCGCGGCGAGCTGCGCGTAAGCCTCGGTGAGCTGACCCCGCAGGACGTAGTCGTTGTATGCCGGAACGGCGATAGCCGCGAGGATCGCAATGATCGCCACGGTGATCATCATCTCCAGCAACGTGAACCCTTTCTGCGAATTCATCGAAACGGCTCCTTTACCCTTCGGGGCGAGATCGATATTAATAAAGAGAATCCTGTACTTGCAAAAACTGCCGACCAATGGTCGCCTGGCCACGACGAGCGGGCGCCGGCGCCACCGACCGGTCTACCAGCCGGCATCAGCGGTCACCGGCGGATCGACTGGTCGGCGCGGGAGCTCGCTCCCGCACCGCGGTTGTGGTGGGCGGGTGCAAGACCGGTGCCAGCGAATCCTCGCCTACAAGGCCGGCTGGACCATCCAACCCGCTGGACGCGCCGGGATCGGGCGCCGGTCGGATACAGCCGCCCGGCACCTGGATGTCCCGGGTCAGATGCGAATTAGACACAGTCCAACTCGCTGGTTTATACTCGTGGTCATGGATCTGACGCAGTACACCCGCGACAATCTCGCCGAGGTGCTCCGGCGCCACGGCATCAACCCGACGCACCAGCGCATCGAGATCGCGCATGCGATGTATTCGCGGCACGAGCATCTGTCCGCGGACCAGGTGCTGGCGTCGGTGAACGAGCGCCATCCGGAGACTTCGCGGGCGACCGTCTACAACACCCTCAACCTGTTCGTGGAGAAGAGGCTGATTCGCGAGGTGATCGTGGATCCGAACCGGGTGTTCTACGACCCCAACACGGCCCCCCACTATCATCTGTACGACGTGCGCACCGGCCGCCTGACCGACATCGACGCCAGCGGCATCCGGGTGTCCGGCCTGCCCCGGTTGCCCGCAGGGGTGGTCACCGAGGGCATGGACATCATCTTGCGAGTGCGCTCCGCCGGCGACTGAGATCGCAGGGCGCTGGGCTATCGCCTCCGCGGCGGTCGGCAGTGGCGCTGCCGCCGCCGGCGCTCACTTGCCGCTGAACCGCGCGGTGCGCTTCTCCAGGAACGCCTGCACGCCTTCACGAAAGTCCGCGGTGCGCGCGGCCTCGCGCTGCAGTCGTGCCTCGAGTGCGAGTTGCTGCTCGATGCTGTTGCCGCACGACGCGTACAGCGCCTGCTTGGTGAGCGCGAAGCCGCGCGTCGCGCCGGCGGCGAGCATGGCGGCGAGGTTGCGCGCCTGCGGCATGAGCTCGTCGTCGTCGACGCATTTCCAGATCAGCCCCCAGGCCTCGGCCTGCTCAGCGCCAACCGGCTCGGCAGTTAGCGCCATGCCCATGGCGCGCGCCGCGCCGATCAACCGCGGCAGCACGTAAGTGCCGCCGGCATCGGGGATCAGCCCGATGCGGCTGAACACCTCGATGAAGCGCGCCGAGCGCGCCGCGATCACGACGTCGCAGGCGAGCGCAAAGTTGCAGCCGGCGCCGGCGGCCACCCCGTTCACCGCACAGACCACGGGAATCGGAAGCGTGCGCAGCCCCCGCACCAGCGGGTTGTAGTTCTCCTCCAGCGTAGCACCGACGTCAAACTCCCCGCCGCTGCCGGACATCACCCGCTCGCTCAGATCCTGACCGGCGCAGAAGCCGCGTCCGCTGCCGGTGATGATGAGCGCCCGCACCGCCGCATCGCTGCGCACGCGCTGCAGTGCTTCGCGCAGCTCCCCGTGCATCGCGGCGGTGAAGGAATTGAGCTTGTCCGGGCGGTTGAGCGTGATCGCGGCGACGCCGCCGGCGATCTCGAATAGAATGTTTTCGAAGGGCATGACCGTTCCTCAAGAAGTGCACATGGGGAGAAGTGTGCAATGGAAGCGCTGCGGGCGCACGCCCCGGTATTATAGATTCAGTCCCTCACCCGCCAGGACCAGCAACGCCATGAGCTACGACAACATTCTGGTCGAGACCCGCGGCAAGGTCGGTCTCATCACGCTGAACCGCCCCAAGGCGCTCAACGCGCTGTCGCCCGAGCTGATGCGCGAGCTGGCTCGCGCGTTGACCGCGTTCGAGGCGGACGCCGCCGTCGGCGCCATGGTGATCACCGGCAATGAGAAGGCGTTCGCCGCCGGCGCGGACATCAAGGCGATGAAGGACTGGGGTTACATGGACGTGTACCTGGCCGACTACATCACCGCCGAGTGGGAGATGGTGGCGCGCTGCCGCAAGCCGGTGATCGCCGCGGTGGCCGGCTACGCCTTGGGCGGCGGCTGCGAGCTGGCCATGATGTGCGACTTCATCCTGGCCGGCGACAACGCCAGGTTCGGCCAGCCGGAGATCAACCTCGGCATCCTCCCGGGCGCCGGCGGGACTCAGCGCTTGCCGCGCTTCGTGGGCAAGTCCAAGGCGATGGAGATGGTGCTGCTCGGCCAGGCGCGCATGATGGACGCGGCGGAAGCGGAGCGCTGCGGGCTGGTGAGCCGCGTGGTGCCGGTGGCGGAACTGGTCGAGGAAGCGGTGCGCACGGCGCAGAAGATCGCCGAGCTGTCGCTGCCGATCGTGATGATGGCCAAGGAATCGGTCAACCGCGCCTTCGAGACCACGCTCGCCGAGGGCGTGCGCTTCGAGCGCCGGCTGTTCCACTCCGCGTTCGCCACCGAGGACCAGAAGGAAGGCATGGCGGCGTTCGCCGACAAGCGCAAGCCCGCCTTCAAAAACCGCTAGCCACCACGCTGGGCATCCTGGCTGCCGCAGACATGAGAAGCGGGGTTGGTTTTTTAAGTCGCGCCTTAAGGGCGCATTCAGGCGTTGCTGCACCCCGCGGGCGCCTCTATAATCTGACGCGCTTCTGTAGTCAACGTCGCCGTGCTGCTGTAGCTCAGTTGGTAGAGCAATCGATTCGTAATCGATAGGTCCTCAGTTCGAGTCTGAGCAGCAGCACCATCCATCGTCCCACGGGGTTCCCGAACCTGCACGAGGCATGCGCCACGCGGCACCGGAGACCGCTGCAGTGAAGATCACCGACCTCAAGGTGCACGCGCTGCAGTGTCCGCTGACCCAGCCGTTCGCCTTCTCCCAGGGCTGGGTCAACCGTCGCTCCGCCACGCTGGTCGAGGTGCTCACCGACGCGGGCGTGAGCGGCTGGGGCGAGGCCTTCGCCCAGGGTCTGGAGCCGCCGCAGATCGCGGTGGCGACGATCCAGTCCGGTCTGCAACCGCTGCTGATCGGCGCCAATCCGCTCGATACCGAGGTGCTGTGGCACCGCATGTACCACGCCACCCGGGACTACGGGCGCAAGGGCGCGGTGGTGGCCGCCATCAGCGCGATCGACATCGCGCTGTGGGACATCGCCGGCAAGGTGCACGGCTGCCCGGTGTACCAGCTGCTCGGGGGTGCATTCCGACAGAGGGTGCAGGCGTACGCCACCGGCTTCTATCGCATCTCGGGTCAGGGGGAGGCGAGCCGGCTGGGCGAGGAGGCGATCCGGCACTACGAAGCGGGCTTTCGGGCGATGAAGGTGAAGCTCGGTTACGGCGTGCGCGACGACATCCTGGTGATGGAGGAGGTGCGCCGCACCCTGGGCCAGCGTGAGGTCACGCTGATGGTGGACACCAATCACGCCTACGGCGCGGCGCAGGCGCTGCAGCTCGGGCGCGCGCTCGAGCAGTACCAGCTGCGCTGGTACGAGGAGCCGGTCGCGCCCGAGGACCTGGCCGGTTACCGCGAGCTGCGCCAGGCGCTCGCCATGCCCATCGCCGGGGGCGAGAACGAGCACACGCTGTTCGGCTTCCGCGACCTGCTGGGGCAGCGCTGCGTGGACATCGCCCAGCCCGACATCGCCTCGGCCGGGGGGTTCACCGCCTGCCGGCACATCGCCGCCCTGGCGCATGCGCACGGCGTGCAGGTGAACCCGCACGTGTGGGGCTCGGCGATCGCCCAGGCGGCATCCCTGCAGCTCGTGGCCGCGCTGCCGGTGGCGCACCATTCGCTGTTCGCGCAGGAACCGATCTTCGAGTACGACCGCTCGTCCCACCCGTTCCGGCAGCAGCTGGTGCGCGCGCCGCTGGAGAGCCGCGACGGCTGGCTCGAGGTGCCGTCCCTTCCCGGGATCGGGGTGGAGGTGGACCGGGCGGTGCTCGAGCGCTACCGGCTATAATCGGCTACCGGGTGCGGCCTGCATTCGCCGCAGCGCGCAGCGGGAGAATGGAGAGGAGATCATGAGCCGCGCCTTCGTGAAGGGCGATGACAGCGACTTGTCGGGCGAGGAAGTGCCGGAGCGCCCGATCAGCCCGCACGCCAACTACGTGACCGCGGAGGGCCTGGCGCAGCTGCGCCAGCGCTACGAAGCGCTGCTGGCGCAGCATGCCGAGCTGAAGGCCGCGGGCGAGGACTTCGACAAGCCCAGGCTGACGCAGATCGACCGCGACCTGCGCTACTTCTCCCAGCGCCTGGAGAGCGCCATCCCGATCGACCCGAGCAAGGAACCGCAGGACGAGGTGCACTTCGGCGCGACCGTGCGCGCCGAGGACGCCGAGGGCCGCGTGCACCGCTTCAAGATCGTCGGCGAGGACGAGGCCGACGTGGCCACCGGCAAGGTGAGCTGGGTGTCGCCCTTGGCCAAGGCCCTGATCGGCGCGCGCGTGGGCGACACCGTCAAGTGGCGCCGCCCGGCGGGTGAGGTGGAGCTGGAGATCCTGGAGATTTCGTACTAGGGGCGCCCGCGCGGGCGACGTCCTGCCGCGCACCAAGACGCGCCCGGCGAACGACGCATCATGCACGATCTGCTGATCAAGGACGCCCGGGTCTACGACGGGGCGGGCGGCGCGCCGGTGCACGCCGACGTGGCGGTGCACGGCGGTCGCGTCGCCGCGCTCGGGCGCGACCTCGGCCCTGCGCGCGAAAGCCTGGACGCCGGCGGGCTGGCGCTGATGCCGGGCATCGTCGACACCCACACGCACTACGACGCGCAGATCACCTGGGACCCGATGGCCAACCCCTCGCCCGGCCTGGGGGTCACCAGCGTCGTGCTGGGCAACTGCGGCTTCACCATCGCGCCCTGCCGCCCGGCCGATCGCGACCTGGTGATGCGCAACCTGACGCACGTGGAAGGCATGTCGCTCGCTGCGCTGCGCGCGGGCATCCGCTGGGACTTCCAGACCTTTCCGCAGTATCTGGACATGCTGGAGCGGGGCGGGGTGGGCCCCAACGTCGCCTGCTTCGTCGGGCACTCGTCGGTGCGCACCTACGTGCTGGGCGACGATGCGCCGCGCCGGGCCGCCACCGACACGGAGATCGCCCAGATGCGCGAGATCGTGGTGGACGCGATGCGCGCAGGCGCTTGCGGCTTCAGCACCACCACCAACGTTCAGCACAACGGCGAGAGCGGCATCCCGATGCCCTCGCGGCTGGCCGACGACGCGGAGATGCAGGCGCTGTGCGGCAGCCTGCGCGAGGTCGGCCGCGGGGTGCTGATGATGACCAAGGCCGGTACCACCCCGGTGTCCTGGATCGAGGACCTGGCGGCGCGCGCCGGCCGCCCGTTCGTGATCGCGGCGCTGCTCTACAACAGCGCGGCGCCGGAGTCCGGCTTCGAGGATCTCGAGCAGATCGGCCAGGCGCGCTCGCGCGGCCGCCGCCTCTACGGCGCGGTGTCCTGCACGCCGCTGGTGTTCGAGTTCACCATGCACGAGCCGTACGTGTTCGAAGGACTCGCGGCCTGGAAGCCGGCGATGTCCGCGCACGGCGGCGAGGCCGTGCGTCTGTTCCGCGACGCCGGCTTCCGGGCCGCCGTCAAGCAGGAGCTGGCGCGCCCGGCGCGCCGCCTATTCAACGGCGAATGGGACAAGGTATTCGTCACCCGGGCCAAGCGGCCCGAGCATCGGGCTTGCGAAGGCCGCCCGTTGTCGGCGCTCGCCGCAGACAGCGGCAAGCACCCGCTGGACCTGCTGCTGGATCTCGCCGTGGACGAGGATCTCGACACGCTGTTCACCGGCACGCTGCTCAACTCCGACGAGGACGCGGTCGGCCGCATGATCCGCAACCCCAACAGCCTGCTGTCGTTGTCCGATGCGGGAGCGCATCTGACCTTCCTGTGCGACGCCGGCTTCGGCCTGCACTTCCTCGGGCATTGGGTGCGCGACCGCGGTCTGATGCCGCTCACCCAGGCGGTGCGGCGGCTCACCAGCGAGCCGGCCGATGCCTTCGGCATCGCCGACCGCGGCCGCCTCACGCCCGGCGCCTGCGCCGACATGCTGCTGTTCGATCCGCACACCGTGGGGCGCGGGCCAGCGCAGCGCGTGTTCGATCTGCCGGCGGGCGCCTCGCGCCTGCATACGCCCGCGCTCGGCGTGCACGGTGTGTGGGTCAACGGCCACCAAGTCGCCGACGCCCGCGGGATCGTGCCGGGCGTGCGCCCGGCGGGCCGGTTGCTGCGCGAGTTCGCGGCGTGAGCACCGGGCAGCGCGCCGGTCCACTCGCGGGGCTGCGCGTGGTCGAGCTCGGCACCCTTATCGCCGGGCCGTTCTGCGCGCGCGTCCTCGCCGAGTTCGGCGCCGAAGTGATCAAGGTCGAGGCCCCCGACGGCGGTGATCCGCTGCGCAACTGGCGCAAGCTGCACGCCGGCACCTCGCTGTGGTGGGCGGTGCAGTCGCGCAACAAGAAGTCGGTGACGGTGAACCTCAAGTTGCCGGCCGGCCAGGACATCGTGCGCCAGCTCGCGCGGCGCGCTGACGTCCTGCTGGAGAACTTCCGGCCGGGTGCCCTGGAGAAGTGGGGGCTCGACTACGAGCGGCTGTCGGCCGACAACCCGGGTCTGATCATGGTGCGGCTCTCCGGCTACGGCCAGAGCGGCCCATATCGCGACCGACCCGGCTTCGGCGCGATCGGCGAGGCCATGGGCGGCATGCGCTTCGTCACCGGCTATCCCGATCGCCCGCCGGTGCGCGCCGGCATCAGCCTGGGCGATTCGGTGGCGGCGCTGTACGGCGTGATCGGCGCGCTGATGGCGCTGCACGCTCGCCAGGGCAACGGCGGGCGCGGACAGGTAGTGGACGTAGCGCTCTACGAAGCGGTGTTCAGCCTGATGGAAAGCCTGCTGCCAGAGTACGACGTCACCGGCTTCGTGCGCACGCGCAGCGGTGCCTCGCTGCCCGGCATCGTGCCGTCCAACACCTACAGCACGCGCGACGGCAAGTATCTGGTGATCGGCGCCAATGCCGACAGCATCTTCAAGCGCCTGATGGCGGCCATCGGCCGCGCCGATCTGGCGGCGGATCCGGCGCTCGCCACCAACGCCGGGCGGGTGACGCGCACCGAGGAGCTCGATCGCGTGATCGGCGACTGGGCCGCGGGCATGGACCTGGAGCAGGCGCTGGTCACGCTGGCGCGCGCGGAGGTACCGGCCGGCAAGATCTACGACATCGCCGACATCGTGCGCGACGTGCACTACCAGGCGCGCGGCATGCTCGAGGAGCACCGGCTGGCGGACGGCACGCCGATCAAGCTGCCCGGTATCGTACCGAAGCTCGGCGCCGATCCCGGATGCACGCGCTGGCTCGGTCCCGCGCTGGGCGAGCACACGGACGAAGTCCTCGGTACGCTCGGCTACAGCGCGGCGGACCTGGCGCGGCTGCGCAATGAAGCTGTCATCTGAAGCGCACGCCGGGGGGCGAAGGCGCGAGCGCCGGCGCTGCGATCCCAATCAGATCTCAAGGCGGGGACCGTTCGCGCCGTATTTACGGTCGCCCGACGACAACCGCCACCCGCACACTGGATGCCTGCGCTCGTCCGCCTGAGGACGCTGCTGATTGCGGCTCTCGGCCTGGCCCTGACGCTGCCGGGTTGCTCGGTGCGCCAGTACGCGCTCGCCAGGACCGCCGACGCGCTGGCCGAGTCGGGCAGCACGTTCGCCAGCGACGACGATCCGGAGCTGATCAGTACGGCCGCGCCCTTCAGCCTGAAGGCGATCGAGAGCGTGCTGGCCGAGCATCCCGATCACGTGGGCCTGCTCACCGCCGCCGCGCGCGGCTTCACGCAGTACGCCTACGCCTTCGTGCAGCAGGAGGGCGAGGCGCAGGAAGCGACCGACATCGCGCGCGCCACCCAGACACTGGACCGGGCGCGGCGGCTGTATCGGCGCGGCCGCGACTACGGGTTGCGCGGCCTGGAGGTGTCGCATCCCGGACTGCCGGCGCAGCTGCAACGGGACGCGCGCTCGGCGGTGGCGGGCACGACGCGCGCGGACGTGCCGCTGCTGTACTGGACGGCGGCGGCGTGGGCCGCGCTGATCAACCTGTCCAAGGACGCGCCGCAGGTCGTGGCGGAAGTGCCGGCCATGCAGGCGTTGATCGACCGCGCGGCCGAGCTGGACGAGGCCTGGGATGCCGGCGCGATCCACACTTTCCTGATCTCGTACGAACCGGCGCGCCAGGGCGCGAGCGGCGACGCGTTGGCGCGCTCGCAGGCGCACTTCGAGCGCGCCTTGGCGCTCACCCAAAGACAACAGGCGGCACCGTTCGTGGCCCTGGCGGAGACGGTGGCGGTGAGCCGTCAGGACCGCGCGCAGTTCGAGATGCTGCTCAACCAGGCGCTGGCCGTCGACGTGGACGTGCAGCCGCAATGGCGGTTGGCGAATCTGGTCATGCAGCGGCGCGCGCGCTGGCTGCTGTCGCGCGCCGAGGAACTGATCGCTGCGCCGGAGATGGAGACGCCAGAGATGGAGACGCCAGAGATGGAGAAGCTGGATGAGAAGTAGCCTTTGGTTCTGGTTCCTGGCGGTGCTGTTGCTCGCCGCCCCGCTCGCGCGCGCGCAAGAGGCAGTGAAGATCCGCCTGGCCACGCTCGCCCCCAAGGGCTCCACTTACCACCGGGCGCTGCAGGAGATGGGGGAGAAGTGGCGCCAGGCGCAGGGCGCCGGCAGCACCTTCACCGTGTACACCGACGGTACCCAGGGCGGTGAGGGTGACGTGGTACGGCGCATGCGCGTGGGCCAGCTGAACGCCGCACTGCTGTCCGCGGTGGGGTTGTCCGAGATCGATCCCGGCGTGGGCGCGCTGCAATACGTGCCGATGCTCTACCGCAACTGGGACGAGGTCGATTACGCCCGCGAGAAGGTGCGCGCCACGCTCGAGAAGCGTCTGCTGGACAAGGGCTTCGTGGTGCTGTTCTGGGGCGATGCGGGCTGGGTGCGCTACTTCTCGCGCGAGCCGGCGGTGCGGCCATCGGACTTCCGCAAGACCAAGATGTGGGTGTGGGCCGGCAACCTCGACCAGGCCGACATGTTGAAGTCCATGGGCTACCAAGTGGTGCCGCTGGAAGTGACCGACATCCTGCCGGGATTGCAGACTGGGCTGATCACCTCGCTGCCCGCCGGGGCTTACTTCGCGCTGGCGGGACAGTTCGACACCGTGGCCAAGCACATGGTGGATCTCAAGTGGGCCGCGCTGATGGGCGGTGCGGTGATCACGAAGAAGGCCTGGGAAGGCATGTCGCAGGCCGGCCGCGACCAGCTCAAGACCGCCGCAGAGCAGGCGGGACTGAAGATCCGCACGCGCGCGCGCCAGGAAGACCAGGAGGCCGTGGAGGCGATGAAGAAGCGCGGGCTCACGGTGCACCCGGTGACGCCCGAGGTGGAGGCGGAATGGCGGCAGGTGGCCGACCAGGTGTATCCGCACATCCGCGGCGGCTGGGTGCCGGCCGACGTGTTCGACGAGGTGCGCGCCGCCGTGGCCGAATACCGCAAGAAGCAGAACTAGTGAACAATCCGCTGAGCGAAAGCGCGATCCTGCGCGAGGCCGGGCGGGCGCCCGCGCCGGTGCGCGCAGCGGGCGGCTGGCTGGCGCCGCTGCACCGCTGCGAGAACGCGCTGCTGGTCGCGGCGCTCGCGGCGATGGCGCTGATCCCGCTCGCGGAGATGTTTCTGCGCAGCACCCTGCAGGTCGGTATTCCCGCCTCCACGGCGCTGACGCAGCATCTGACCCTGGTGGTGGGCATGGCGGGCGCGGCGCTCGCAGCACGCGAGAACCGCCTCCTCGCGATCTCCGGTCTGCACGCCTTGCTGGGTGAACTGGGTGGGGTCGCACGCGTCGTCAGCGGCGCCGTGACGGTGGCGGTGGCGGGCGCGCTGTGCGTGGCCGCCTGGCAGTTCGTCGCATCCGAGCGCGAGGTCGGCCGCCACCTGCTCGCGCATCTGCCGGTGTGGGCGGTGCAGTGTTTCCTCCCGCTCGGGTTTGGACTGGTCGCGCTACGCGTCGCCTGGCATGCCGCGCCGCGCTGGCCGGGGCGGGCGGCGACACTGGCGCTGGCCGCGGTCCTGGTCGCTGCGGTGCTGTACCTGCCGCTGCCGCGCGACACGCTGGTGACTGCCGGGTTGATCGGCCTCGCTGTGGCGATCATCCTGGGCGCACCGGTGTTCGTCGCGCTCGGCGGGGCTGCGCTGCTGCTGTTCTGGGGCGTGGAGCTGCCCACCGTGTCGCTGCCGCTGGATCACTACCGCCTGGTGGTGAACCCGTCGCTGCCGGCGATTCCGTTGTTCACGCTGGCCGGCTACCTTCTCGCCGAGAGCGGCGCGCCGCAGCGCCTGGTGCGCGTGTTCGACGCGCTGTTCGGCCGTTTCCGCGGCGGCGCGGCCGCCGTGACCGTGCTCGCCGGCGCGTTCTTCACCGCGTTCACCGGTGCCTCCGGCATCACCATTCTGGCGCTGGGTGGCCTGCTGATGCCGCTGCTGCGCGGCGTGGGCCACTCGGAGCGCAGCGCGCTGGGGCTGGTGACCAGCAGCGGGTCGCTCGGCGTCCTGCTGCCGCCCAGCCTGCCGTTGATCCTGTACGCGATCGTCGCCAAGGTGCCGATGAAGGATCTGTTCCTGGCCGCCGTGCTGCCCGGCATGACCATGGCGCTGCTGCTGCTGCTCTGGGGGCGGCACACGGCTGGACCGGCCCGGCATGCCGCCCAGGCGTTCGACCTGCGCGAGGTGGGCCGCGCGCTCGCGGTTGCGAAATGGGAGCTGCTGCTGCCCGTGGTGGCCTTCGGTGCGCTGTTCGGCGGTTTCGCCACGCCGGTGGAAGCCGCCGCGCTCACCGCGCTGTACGCGTTGTTCGTGGTCACCGTGGCGCACCGCGACCTCAAACCGATGCGCGACGTACCGCGCGTGGTGGTCGAGTGCGGCTTGCTGGTGGGCGGGGTGCTGCTGATCCTGGGCGTGGCGCTGGGCTTCACCAACTACCTGGTGGATGCGCAGATTCCGGACCGCGCCATCGATTGGACCACCGCCACGCTGCAATCGCGGCTGGCGTTCCTGATCGCGCTCAACGTGTTCCTGCTGGCCGTCGGTTGTGTGATGGACATCTTCTCGGCCATCGTCGTGGTGGTGCCGATCATCGTGCCGGTGGCCGCCGCCTTCGGCATCGAGCCGGTGCACCTGGGCATCATCTTCCTGGCGAACATGGAGCTCGGGTATCTCACGCCGCTGGTGGGGATGAACGTGTTCTTCGCTTCCTATCGCTTCGGCAAGCCGGTGCTGGAAGTGTGTCGCGCGGTGCTGCCGTTCCTGGCGGTGCTGCTGGGCGGCGTGCTGCTGGTGACCTACGTGCCCTGGCTCAGCACCGCTCTGCAATCCGCGGCTGGATGACGGCGGCATGCACGCGCCGGCCGCTTCCCCTTCGATGAGCGCGGGTAGGAGCGCGCGCACCGCCCTGGAGCAGGACGTCCGCCCGCGCGAGGTGTGGGGCTGGGCGATGTACGACTTCGCCAACTCCGGGTACACCACGGTGGTGATCACCGCCGTGTTCAACGCCTACTTCGTGAGCGTGGTCGCGGGCGAGGCGCACTGGGCGACGCTGGCATGGACCCTGGCCCTGTCGGCGAGCTACCTGTTGATCATGTTCAGCGCGCCGCTGGTGGGCGCCTACGCCGACGCCCACGCCGCGAAGAAGAAGCTGCTGGCGATCACCACCGCGGGCTGCGTGCTCGGCACCGGCATGCTGTCGCTGGCGGGGCCGGGCGATCTGCGGCTCGCCTGCCTGCTGATCGTGTTCTCCAACTTCTTCTTCGGCACCGGCGAGAACGTGGTGGCCGCCTTCCTGCCCGAGATCGCCAAGGGCAAGGCGCTGGGCAAGGTGTCGGCCTGGGGCTGGTCGCTCGGCTATATCGGCGGGCTGATCAGCCTGGCGGCGAGCCTGGCCTACGTCACCTGGGCGCAGGCGCAAGGGCACGAGCCGCAACAGTTCGTGCCGGTCAGCATGCTCATCACGGCGGCGATCTTCGCCGCCGCCAGCCTGCCCACGTTCCTGTTCCTGCGCGAGCGAGCCCTGCCGCAGAAGACCGCGCAAGGGCTGTACAGCAAGGCTTTCCGGCGCGTGCTGGATACCCTCGAGCACGCGCGCCGCTACCAGGACCTCGGCCGCTTCCTCGCCTGCATCGTCCTGTATCAGTCGGGCGTGTCGGCCGTGGTGGCGCTGGCCGCGATCTATGCGGAGCAGGCGATGCACTTCACCACGCGCGACACGCTGCTGCTGGTGCTGGTGGTGAACGTCACTGCCAGCCTGGGCGCGCTCGCCTTCGGCCACGTGCAGGATCGCCTCGGGCACGTGCGCACCATCGCGCTCACGCTGGCCGGGTGGTGCGCGATGGTGGTGATCGCCTGGGCCAGCCGCACGCCCGCGGGCTTCTGGCTGGCCGCCAACATCGCCGGCGTATGCCTGGGCGCCAGCCAGTCGGCCGGCCGCGCCCTGGTCGGCTATCTCAGCCCCGCCTCGCGGCGCGCGGAGTTCTTCGGCTTGTGGGGCTTTGCGGTAAAGCTGGCGTCGATCCTGGGCCCGGTCACTTACGGACTGGTGACCTGGCTCACCGGCAGCGATCATCGCCTGGCGATGCTGGTCACCGGCGTCTTCTTCCTGCTCGGCCTGGGTGTGCTCGCGGGCATCGACGTGCGTCGCGGCCGGCGCACGGCGCTGCGGGAGGAACGGAAATTGCAAAAGATGGGCGACGGTACCGCCGACGGTACCCAATCCGGCCGGGATGAGGATGAAAACTAAAAAAACAAATCCTTAAGGCGCGGGACTGAGGAAAAGCGCGATGCTTGGGTTCATCAAGAAGAACAGGTCCGACCATCCCATGGCGGAGGAGAAGGCCGCCACGGAGTTCCTCGCCGAGCTGCCCGGCCAGGACACCTACAAGATGCTCGAGGAGCTGGCCTTCTGGCTGGACGCCACGCGCACCGCCGACGGACTGAAGCCGCAGCGCATCTACGAGATCATCGACCAGCTCGATCAGGTCGGAAAGCCGCACCAGCGCAAGCTGTCCCAGGAATACGTTGCGGGCGGCGTGCGGCTGCAGAAGTTCCAGGAGCAGCGCATCTGGAACATGGTGGTCGAATTCTGGCGCCAGCTGGGGGCGGCGTACGAGTTCTGCCTGGCGCAGGCGCTGCCGGGAGTGCCGGGCTCGGGCGCGCTGAAGCCGCTGGCGCCCACCATCGCCGCGCGCGCGGTGCGCGCGCTGGCGCTGGAGCTGAAGTGGGCGCTGCTGCGCTACGGGCCGGTCGATCCGACGCTGTGGGGGCGGTTGGGTGCGCTCTACTCGCAGGCCGAGGCCGGCGGTTTCGCGATCAAGGGCTGCACCGTGTATCCCGGCCCGTACAGCGACTCCACCGTGCAGCGCGAGTATCTCAAGGCGCTGATGCTCGCCATCTCGGCGACCGACAGCCTGCTGCCGCGCAAGCTCGAGCTCGGCGAGCGCCTGGTGGCGCAGTTCGCCGATGGATTCGTCCTGCAGCGGGAGCCGGCCAAGGGCTGCCACTACTACGTGGATCTGCTGGCCGCCAAGCCGCCGACGCGCATGGTGGCGAAGGTGACGCCGGCGCCGTCGGTGCGCTACTTCGGCCCCGGCGCAGCGTTCGAGCGCGTGGACAGCCTGATGAAGACGATCGCCGAACGCAATATCGTGCCTTCGGACATGAACCTCGGCGGTAGCTACGAGCCCGGGCTGGTGCTGGAGGTCGCCCGCCACCTGGCGCGCTACTGGGCCTCAGCGCCGCCGACGCGGCGCGAGGAGCGACGGCGCAGCGTTGCGCGCATCCATGTCGTGCACAATTTCGACGACGTGCTCGACATCATATCGGGCGAGTCCAAGGACCTCGACTTCCAGCAGAGCATCGAGACCTGGGCGGTGCAGAACGAGAGCGACCACGGCTTCGGCGCGGTGATCCCCGACTCGGCGAGCGACTGGCTGCGGGTGGGCACGCTGCTAGGCATCAAGCGCGAGGACGGCAACGCCTGGGGCGTGGGCATCGTGCGCCGGCTCACCAACGACGCGTCTCAGCAGCGCTACGTCGGCATCCAGACGCTGGCCAAGGGTGGTGCGCGCGTGAAGCTGTTCCCGGTCGGGGCGAAGGACGGATCGGGAGCAGGCGACGACGCGGTGCTGCTGCCGAGCAGCGTTGCCGACAGCAGCGGCAAAGGCGAGCTCAGCCTGCTGATGCGCATGGGCAGCTTCTCGCCGCGCCAGAGCTTGCAGATGCGCGCCTACGAGCGCGAATACTTGTTGGTGCCCAAGGCCCTGCTCGAGGGCGGCCAGGACTTCGACATGGCCAAGTTCCGGGTGCTGCAGCGGGCTGCTTGACCGGAAAGATGTGACCTGCGAGCGTGACCGAGGAGCGTGACGGTCATGCCTTTCGGCTCTAGCCGAGCACCTTCCGCAGCCAGGCCCCGATGTGGGCCACTTCCTCGACACACACGGCGTGCGGCATGTCGTACTCGTGCCACTCCACCGGGTAGTCCATGGTGAGCAGCCGGCTGCAGGAATCGGCCGCGAGCTTCAGCGGAACGATCGGGTCCTCGATGCCGTGGCCCATGAACACCGGCACATCCCGGTTCGCGTCGCTGCGCTCGGCTTCCAGCTTGTCGGGCAGGGGCAGATAGCTCGACAGCGCCATGACTCCGGCTAGCCTGGCGCCGTGTCGCAGACCGGTCTGCAGCGCGATCGCGCCGCCCTGGGAGAAACCGGCGAGCACGATGCGGTCGGCCGGAATACCGCGCTCGACCTCGCGCTCGATCAGGCGCTCGACCCCATGCTGCGATTCACGCACGCCCTTCTCGTCCTCGCGCAACGTCAGGTCCTGATAGCTGATGTCGTACCAGGCACGCATCACGTAGCCGCCGTTGATGGTGACCGGTTGCAGCGGCGCGTGCGGGAACACGAAGCGCACCGCGGTCCCGGGCAGACCGAGCTGGTCGACGATCGGCACGAAGTCGCTGCCGTCCGCACCCAGACCGTGCATCCAGATCACAGCGCTGCGCGGCCGGGGCTGCGTCTCGATCTCGATGGCGGGGAGCAGTTCGGCAGCTGTCATCGTGATGGGAAGGCGGGACAACCCAGGGCCCCAAGCAATAGGCGAGCCAACGGTGCACGCCTGCGCCTCGATCTCCTCAGGGATCTCCTCATGTCTTCGGCCGGAGCGCGGACTTCGGACGGAAGGCTTGCACCACGGCCGCATTGGTCTCGATGTAAGGGCCGCCGATCAGGTCGATGCAGTAGGGCACCGCGGCGAAGATGCCGTGCACCAGCGCCTTTCCTTCGCTGTCCTTGACACCCTCCAGCGTTTCCCGGATCGACTTCGGCTGTCCAGGGAGATTGATGATCAGGGCCTGCCCGCGGATCACCGCCAGCTGGCGCGAGAGGATGGCGGTGGGCACGTAGTGCAGGCTGATCTGGCGCATCTGCTCGCCGAAGCCCGGCATCACCTTGTGACCCACGGCCAGGGTGGCCTCCGGCGTGATGTCGCGCGGCGCCGGTCCAGTGCCGCCTGTGGTCAGGACGAGGTGGCAGCCTTCGCGGTCCACCAGCTCCTCCAGCGTGCTCTGGATCACCGGCTGCTCGTCCGGGATCAGTCGCGTGACCATGGTCCAGGGCGAGGTCAGCGCTTGGCGAAACCACTGCTCCAGCGCCGGGATACCTTCGTCCTTGTACACGCCGCGGGAGGCGCGATCGCTCACCGACACCAACCCGATCTTGAGCGTCTCTTCCATTGCAGTCACACGTTCCTACGCGTCCTGGTCCGTGCGTGCAGGGGGGGCGCCGGCCGCAGGCGGCTGGCCGGTCCAGGCCGCGAGACGCGCCTCGATCGCCACCACGTCCACGTCGCGCATCAGTCGTCCGATGTACTGCAGCTGGCGCCGCAGCGCGCCGAACTTGCCGATTCCCCGAGCTTCGCGCACCGCCTCGTACAGGCGTTCGGGCAGCTGCAGCTCGACGAGCCGCGCCTCGCTGAGGCGCACCAGCGCTTCACCGACCTCCTGCCGCGCCTGCATCTGCTGTTTGCGCCGGGTCTTGCTGACCGGTTGCGGGTTGTCCTGCTGCTGCTCGTCCATGCGCGGGTGCGGCCGCCGGCCGGCCAAAACGGCTCTCCTGGGGCCAGCTGGTATCATAACAATGTGTGCGGCGCAGCGGCCGCTCATGCCATTTCGACCGCGACTGCACCGTGCCCGGCAACGCCTTCGCCTACGACCCGGATCGACTCCGCCAGATCGCGTCTGCGGTTCTCGAGCACGCGCGCAGCCGCGGGGCGAGCGCTGCGGAATGCGAGGTCAGCGAGGGCTTCGGGCAAAACGTCACGGTGCGCCGCGGCGAGGTCGAGACCATCGAGTACAACCGCGACAAGGGCGTGGGCGTCACCGTCTATCTCGGCAAGCGGCGCGGCCACGCCAGCACTTCGGACTTCTCGCCGCAGGCGGTGCGCGAGACGGTGGATGCGGCCCATGCCATCGCCGGCTTCACCGCCGCCGACGACTGCGCCGGGCTGGCCGACGAGGATCTGCTGGCGCGCGAGTTTCCGGATCTGGATCTGTACCATCCCTGGGACCTGAGCGTCGAGGACGCGATCGTCCTGGCGCGCGACTGCGAAGCCGCGGCGCTCGGCGTCGATCCGCGCATCGGCAACTCCGAAGGCAGCACCGTCTCCACGCAGCAGTCGCAGTTCGTCTATGCCAACAGCCTCGGCTTCGTGGGTGGGTTTCCCAGCTCGCGCCACAGCATTATGTGCTCGGTGATCGGCGGCGAAGGCGACGAGATGCAGCGCGACGACTGGTACACCATGGCGCGCGCCGCCTCCGAGCTGGAATCGGGCGCGGCAGTGGGGCGGCGCGCGGGCGAGCGCTGCGTGCGCCGGCTCGGCGCGCGCAGGATCGGCACCATGGAGGTGCCGGTGCTGTTCGAAGCGCCGGTGGGCGCGAGCCTGCTCGGCCATTTCGTCTCCGCCGCCAGCGGCGGCAGCCTGTACCGCAAGGCTTCCTTCCTGCTGGATAGCCTGGGGCAGCGCGTGTTCGCGCCGTTGGTGTGCATCCGCGACCTGCCCGACATCCCGCGCGGCCTGGCGAGCAGTCCGTTCGACGACGAAGGCGTGGCCACCCGCCGCCGCGACGTAGTGTGCGACGGTGTGCTGCAGGGCTACTTCCTGGGCAGCTATTCGGCGCGCAAGCTCGGCATGCGCTCCACCGGCAACGCCGGCGGCAGCCACAACCTGGTGCTCGACAGCACCGGCGAGGACTTCGAGGCGCTGCTGCGCAAGCTCGGGCGCGGGCTGCTGGTGACCGAGCTGCTCGGCATGGGCGTGAACAACGTCACCGGTGACTACTCGCGCGGTGCCGCCGGGTTCTGGGTGGAGAACGGGGAGGTCGCCTATCCGGTGCAGGAGATCACGATCGCCGGAAACCTGAAGCAGATGTTCCGGGGGATCGTGGCGGCAGGCAGCGACATCCTGGTGCGCGGCTCGCGCCGCTGCGGCTCGATCCTGATCGACCGCATGACGGTGGCCGGAGAGTGAAGCCGAGCACAGCCGCCGCATCGCGCAGGTGCTCGGCGGACTGCTGCGTCACGCGGGCGCGGTCCGACGGTCCGGCCGGGACGTGGTGAAGCTCGATCGCAAATGGCTCGGCATGGCGGGCGTTCCCGCGCACGACAGTGCGCGCGCATATGCGTGGGAGCGGCGCCTGCACGGGGTCATGCTCGGCTTCGCGCTGCTTTCCATTGCCGCCTTCTCGTTCGTCGGGTTGGAGAACCTGCCGCAGGTGCGCAGAGCCGGCTACGCGCTGGAGTGGGCGGTCTTCATCGCCTTCGCGCTGGAGCTGCTGTGGATGCTGCTCGTCATCCGGCAGAAGCTGCGTTACCTGCTGGGCAACTGGCTCGATGTGCTGATCGTGGTCGCGGCGGGTCTGAGCATCGCGGGTCACGACGCCAAATGGGTAGTGTGGGCGCGGCTGCTGCGAGCCGCGCTGGTGGGCATGATGCTGGCCCGTGCCCTGGCCGGGATCCGCATTCTGTTCGCGCCCGGCGGGCTGCCCTACATCTTCGGCTTCGCCGTGATCGCCATGCTGGCGGCGGGCGCTGGCTTCTACTGGCTCGATCCTTCGATCCGCAGCTACGGCGACGGACTGTGGCTCGCCTTCGTCACCGCCGCCACCGTGGGCTACGGCGACTTGGTGCCTACCACACCGGCCGCGCGCCTGCTGGCGGTGATCATCGTGGTCATCGGCGTGGCGCTGCTGTCCGTGGTGACGGCCTCGATCGCCGCCTTTCTCGTCGGCGAGGACGAGAAGCTGCTGCGCCGGGAGATGCATCACGACGTCCGCCAACTGCGCCAGGAAGTGGCGGCGATGCTCGGCGAGGAGGAACGGGCGGTGCGCGCGGAAGTGCGCGACGACGTGCGCATGCTGCGCGAAGAAATCGGCCGCCTGCGCGACGAGCTGCGGCGCGGGCGGGATCCTGCCCGCGGCGGGGAATCGGCGCAGCGCTGAGAACCGATCCATGCCGGGCTTGTGAACGATGGCGCAAACGCTCTCCAGCGATGCCCGAGTGCCCGCCCTCGTGCTGGACGGCATCACCTGCACCTTCCCTGCGCGCGGCAACGCGCGCGATATGTACACTGCGGTGCGCGCGGCTTCGCTCACCGTGCAGGACGGCGAGTTCGTGTCGCTGGTCGGTCCCACCGGCTGCGGCAAGTCCACGCTGCTCAACGTCGCGGCCGGGTTGCTCGCGCCCACCCAGGGCGAGGTCCGGGTATTCGGCGCGCGCTTGTCGGGCTTGAACCGCGTCGCCGGTTACCTGTTTCAGGCCGATGCCCTGTTTCCCTGGCGCACGGCGCTCGACAACGTCACTGCGGGGCTGGAGTTTCGCGGCGTGGCGCGCGCCGAGGCGCAGCACCTCGGCATGGAGTGGCTCAAGCGCGTCGGCCTGGCCGCACATGCGTCCAAGTATCCGCACGAGCTGTCGGGCGGGATGCGCAAGCGCGTGGCGCTGGCCCAGACCTGGATCCTCGGACCGCGCATGCTGCTGATGGACGAGCCGTTCAGCGCACTCGACGTGCAGACCAGGCAGCTGATGGAGAACGAGCTGCTCGGGCTGTGGTCGCAGGATCGCCGCTGCGTGCTGTTCGTCACCCACGACCTGGAGGAGGCCATCGCCCTGTCGGATCGCGTGGTGGTGCTGTCGGCCGGGCCGAAGTCGCACCCGATCGAGGCGTTCCGCGTCGATCTGCCGCGCCCGCGCGACGTGCAGGAGATCGCGCTGCACCCGCGTTTCGTCGAGGTGCACGCGGCCATCTGGCGCGCCCTCAAGCAGGAGGTACTGAAGGCCAATGAGCGCGCCGACCCCTGAGTACGCCGGTGCGTCGTCGCGCGCGCGCGCCATGTGGCCGTGGCACCTGCTGCTACTGGCGGTCGTAGTCGGCGCCTGGCAAGTGCTCACCAGCATCGAGGTGCTGCCGCCGTTTTTCTTCGGCCAGCCCCTGCAGGTGGGACGGCGCATCCTGGAATGGTTGATCACCGGCAAGATCTTCCCGCACCTGGGCGTCACCTTGCTGGAGACGCTGCTCGCTTTCGTCATCGGCACGGCGCTCGGGTTGGGCGCGGGTCTGTGGCTTGGGCTGAGCCCGCTCGCCGCGCGCCTGCTCGATCCCTACATCACCGCGGTAAACTCCATGCCGCGCGTGATCCTCGCGCCGATCTTCGCGGTGTGGTTCGGGCTGGGTATCTGGTCCAAGGTGCTGCTCGGCGTGACGCTGGTATTCTTCATCGTGTTCTTCAGCGTGTATCACGGCGTGCGCGAGGTCAGCCCGGTGGTGCTCGCCAACGCACGCATGCTGGGGGCCAGCCGGCGGCAGCTGCTGCGCCACGTGTTCCTGCCCAGCGCCACCGCCTGGGTATTCGCCAGCTTGCACGCCTCCGTGGGCATGGCCTTCGTCGGCGCGGTGGTGGGCGAGTATCTCGGCTCCGCCCGCGGTGTGGGCTATCTGATCCTGCAGGCCGAGGGTGTGTTCGACATCAACACCGTGTTCGCCGGCGTGATCGTGCTGACGCTCTCGGCTCTCGTGCTCGACCGGCTGGTGAGCGTGCTCGAGCGGCGCCTGCTGACCTGGCGGCCGGTGGCCGCGGAAGCGGCTTCGCAGTCCTGACGGAGATCGACGATGAGACGCGCAGCGATGCACTTTTCCGTGGTCATGTGGCTGCTCGCGCTCGCGGCCTGCGCGGGGGTGCCGTCACGGGTCGAGCCGCTTTGGGTTACGCTCGCCGACCTGCGGCCGGCGAAGATCGGGCTGCTCGAGCAGGAGTACGCGCTGAAGATCCGGGTACAGAACCCGAACGAGGTTGAGATCCCGTTGAGCGGTTTGTCCTACCAGGTCGAGCTCAACGACAAGCCCTTCGCCAAGGGAGTGAGCCGGCAAAGCACGACTGTGCCGCCCTTCGGTGCGGTGCTGCTCGACGTCTCCGCGGTGAGCGGCCTGTCCGGCCTCCTCGAGCAGCTGAGCGCGATGCGCGAGGCGGCGCCCGAGCGGATCACCTACCGCCTGCAGGGCAAGTTGGCCTCGCCCAGCCGCGGCAGCGTGCACTTCGACCAGAAGGGCAGCCTCGACCTGTCCGGCGTGGCCGCGGGTGACCAGCGATGACGGCGGTGGCGCGCAGGGCGCTGATCGCCCTCTTGCTGGCCGCCTCGTTCGGCGCGGCATCCGGCTGGGCGCAGGTCCCCGAAAAGAAGGCGGTCACCATCGCGGTCGGGGGCAAGGCCGCGCTCTACTACCTGCCGTTGACGCTGGCCGAACGCCTCGGCTACTTCAAGGATGCGGGCCTCGACGTGCAGATCCTGGACTTCCCCGGCGGCGCCAAGTCGCTGCAGGCGATGATGGGCGGCAGCGCGGACGTCGTCGCCGGCGGCTTCGATCACGTGGTGATACTGCGCGCGCGCGGGCAGAAGCTGCAGGCGTTCGTGCTGCAGGTGGCCACGCCGTCGCTGATCCTCGGCGTGGTCAAGGCGCGCGCGGCGGGCTATCGCTCCGCCGGGGATCTGAAGGGCATGAAGGTCGGCGTCACCGCGCCGGGATCGAGCACGCACATTTTCCTCAATCATCTGCTCGCCGGCGCCGGGCTTTCCGCGGACGACGTCGCCGTGATCGGCGTGGGCACCGGCCCTACCGCCGTAGCCGCCGTGCGCGCCGGACATATCGATGCGATCGTCAACGTCGAGCCCGCGATCGCCATGCTCGAGCGCACCGGCGCCATCGTCGTGGTGGCCGAGACCGCCAGCGAGAAGGGCAGCCGTGCGCTGTTCGGCGAGGCCTTGCCCGCCGGCTCGCTGTACACCAAGGAGGAGTTCCTCAAGCGCAACCCGAACACCGCGCAAGCGCTGGTCGACGCGATGGTGCGCGCGCTGTTGTGGCTGGACAAGGCGAGCCCGCAGGAGATCCTGAAAACGGTGCCCGCCGAGTACGCGCTGGGCGAGCCCGATACCTATCTGGCGGCGCTGGCGCGTCAGCGGCAGGGATATTCGCGCGACGGCCTGATCCCGCCGGCGGGAGCCGCCGCCTTGCACCGCGTGCTGCGGCGTTTCGATCCGTCGGTGCAGCAGGCGCGCGACCTGGACATCACGCAGGCGTACGACAACCGCTTCGCGGAGCAAGCGCTGCGCCGTTATCGCAAGTAACCTCGGTTCAGGCCGCCAGCCAGCGGCACACGTCGCCCAGGTCCACGTTGCCGCCGGACACGATCACGCCCACGCGCGAACCGGGAGGCATGTCGACCTTGCGCTCGAACAGACCGGCGATGCCCAGCGCGCCGGTGGGCTCCACCACGATCTTCATGCGTTCCCAGACGTAAAGCATCGCTCGCAGCAGTTGCGCATCGTCGACTGTCACCATGTCGTGCACGTAGCGCAGCACCAGGGGGAAGGTGATCTGGCCGAGCGAGGGCGTGCGCGCGCCGTCGGCGATGGTGTCGGGGTTGTGCACCGTCTGCAGAGTCCCAGTCTTGAACGAACGGGTGGCGTCGTCGCCGGCGG
>DATBMG010000007.1:0-40219 GCA_036554965.1 Burkholderiales bacterium | reverse complement strand
TCGGCGTTGCGCTGCCCGCGCTCGCGGCCTTGCTCTATTGGCACCTTGGGGAGCCGCAGGGCATCGGTGCCGCCAGGCAGGCGGCCCAGGACGCCGCGCCGCCGACCCCCGAGCAGTTCCAGGCGATGACGCAGCAACTCGCCGAGCGCATGGCGGCCAACCCCGACGATCCGACGGGCTGGCTGATGCTGGGGCGCGCCTACAAGGCGCTGGAGCGCTATCCCGAGGCGGTGCAGGCGCTGTCCCAGGCCAACCGGCGCCGGCCGGGCGACGCCGAGATCCTGGTGGAGTATGCGGAGGCGCTGGCGCAGGCGGCCGGGGGCAAGTTCGGGACAGAACCCACGCGCCTGCTGGACCAGGCCCTGGCTGTGGCGCCGGACGATCCGAAAGCGCTCACGCTCGCCGGCGGTGCGGCATTGCAGGCCGGCGACTACGGTACCGCGGTCCGCCACTGGGAGCGCCTGGCGACCCAGGTGCCGCCCGACTCCGAGCTGGGGCAGGCGCTGGCCGCGGGGCTGGCGCGTGCGCGCAGCCTGGCTCAGGGCGGCGCAGCGCCGCCCGGCGCATCCTCGGGCGCCGAGTCCAAGCGCGGAGCGGCCTCCGGGCCGGCCGTGCACGGAGAGGTGCGGTTGTCGGCGGCGCTAAAGAATCGCGCCGCTCCTGACGATACCGTATTCATCTTTGCGCGCGCCGCCGACGGCCCGCGCATGCCACTGGCGGTGATCCGAAGGCAGGTCAAGGATCTCCCCACCGATTTCCAGCTGGACGACTCCATGGCGATGAATCCGGAGCTCAGGCTGTCCGCCTTCGCGCGCGTGGTGGTGGCGGCGCGCGTGTCGCGCTCGGGCAGCGCCACCGTGCAGAGCGGCGACCTGCTGGGCGAGAGCGCGCCGGTGGCCCCCGGCACCGCCCGGGTGTCGGTGGTGATCGACAAGGTGACGCCATGAGGCGGGGCCGGGCGCTGCGGTTCGCGCGCGCGGTCTTGCTGGGGGCGCTGGTCGTGCCGACTGCTCCCGCCCAGACGCCGCCCGACGAATTTCGCCCGGTGCGTGCGCAAGTCGAGGAGTTCATTCGCTACATGGAGCGCACGCACGGCTTCGACGCGCGCGAGCTGCATCGCATCTTCTCCAGGCTCAAGCCGAGCGAAGGCGTGCAGCGCGCCATCAGTGCACCGTCCACCGCCAAGCCCTGGCACGAGTTCCGGTCGCTGTTCGTGGACCAGGCGCGCGTCGAGAACGGCGCGCGGTTCTGGGACGCGCACGCCGAGCTGCTTGGGCGCGCACGCGCCGATTTCGGTGTGCCCGAGGCGATCATCGTCTCCATCGTCGGCATCGAGACGCGCTATGGCCGCGTCACCGGCGGCTTCCGCGTGGTCGATGCGCTGCACACGCTCGCCTTCGAAGGGCAGAATCGGCCCGACTTCTTCCGGCAGGAGCTGGAGCACTTCCTCCTGCTGGCGCGCGAGCAGCGCTGGGATCCGCTGGCGGTCAGCGGCTCCTACGCCGGGGCGATGGGGATGCCGCAGTTCATGCCCAGCAGCTATCGCCGCTATGCCATCGACTACAGCGGCGACGGCGGGGTGGACTTGTGGCGCGACCCGGCCGATGTCATCGGCAGCGTCGCCAGCTACCTGCGCCAGTTCGGCTGGAAGGACGGCGATCCGGTGGTCGCGCCGGTGCGCGTGGACACCGCCGAGACGCAGGCGCTGCTGGAGCTGGGCATCAAGCCTTCGCTCACCGTCGAACAATGGCGCATGCGCGGCGTCGAGCCGATGGGCGAGACTGCCCCGGCGCTCACCGCCGCCCTGTTCCGCTTCGATCTGCTCGGCGGGTCGGAGTACTGGCTGGGGTTCGACAACTTCTACGCGATCCTGCAGTACAATCGCAGCCGCAACTACGCCATGGCGGTGCACGATCTCGCCCGCGAGATCGTGCGCGAGCGCGAGCGGCTTGCGGCGGTCAACGGCGCGGAGCAGCAATAGCGCTTCAGCGCGGGCGCAGCACCATGCGCAGCCCGTCGCGCGGCCGCATCGTGGTGCTGGCGTAGGCCTCCACCTTCTCGCCCGGGGCGAGATCCAGCTGGTAGCGCTGCAGGATCATCGCCAGAATCAGCTTGCTCTCCAGGATCGCCAGGACAGCGCCGATGCAATTGCGCGGCCCCATCGCGAACGGCAGATAGGCATAGTTTGAGCGCGCGGCGCAGTTCTGGGGCAGGAAGCGCTCGGGATCGAACTTCTCGGGTTCGGGCCAGTGCTGCGGCAGGCGGTGGGTGGCGTACATGGAAACGGTCACCGTGCAGCCGCGCGGCACCGGGTAGCCGCCGATCTCGCTGTCGTCCTGCGCCGTGCGCGACAGCGAATGCAGCGGTGTGTACAGGCGCAGCGATTCGTTGAGTACCTGCTCCAGGTAAGGCAGGCGGTCGAGATCCTCCGTTGTCGGGAGGCGATCGCCGACCACCGCGTCGATCTCGGCGTGCACGCGCGCGCGCACCTCGGGATGATCCGACAGCGCCTTGAGCGTCCAGCACATGGCGGCGGCAGTGGTCTCGTAGCCGGCGATGAACAGGTTCACCGCCTGGTCGCGCAGCTCCGTCTCGCTGAAGGGCTGGCCCTCGCCCTTGGCCCCGGCGATGAGCAGCTCCAGGGCGCAGCCGCTGCTGGGCGGCGCGGCAAGCTGGGCCCGCACCATCTCGTACACTTCCCGGTCGAGGTCCTGGATCGCCTGCTCGAGACGCGCGGGCCGCCCCGGGTCGCGCACAGGGAACAACATCCGGAACAGGCCGTTCGGCCGCGGCGGCCAGTTGGCGCCGATCCGGTGCATGATCTCGAACATGGCCTCGGCCCGCGCCGCGAAGCCGGGGCCCGCGGTGAGGATCCCCGACAGCAGCTGGGTGAGCCGCTGCAGCTCGGGCTGCATGTCGAGCACGGCGCCGGCCTCGGCGTGCGACTTCCAGCGCTCACAGAAATCGCCGATCGTATGTCGCATCCATTCGAGGTGGCGGCGCAATGCCGCCGGTTTGAACGCCGCCTGGCTGAGCAGGCGCTGGCGCCGCCAGGTTTCGCCCTCGCTGGTGAACAGCCCCTCGCCGAACAGGCGCAGGAAGGCCGGGTAGCGCAGGTGCTTGCTGTACTGCGCGCGGCGGTCGATGAGCAGCTCCTTGATGAGCTGCGGCTCGGCGACGAACAGCATCGACCGGCCGCCCTGCAGGGGAATCCGAGAGACGCCGCTGAAGCGGCGTGCGATGCGCGTCCAGAAACGCAAGGGGTCGGCCAGCAGGCCGGCGGTGCAGCCGATCCAGGGCAGGCCTCGGGGGCCGGGCGGAGTGCGCTGCGCGGGGAGAACGGAGGTGTGGGAAGGCGATGGCGGAGACGCAAGCGGTTCGGGCATGGCGGCGGGCGGTAGTCGAAACGCGCGCAGCATAACACGCGCTCGGTGTCGCTTCGCTGCACTGCATCTTGCATCGGCTGCACAGTCGATTACACTTCGCGATCGGGGAAGCGACCTGCCCCATCGGGATGTGGCGAATGCGCGCCAGGCGTGCAAACTTGCGATTGGTTCTCAGTCCTGCAACCGCTGCCTGGCGCCGACGCGCGGGGCGCACCAAGACACAGAACAGAGGAGATCTCTTCATGCAATTCCATCCGAGCAAGCTGGCGGTGGCCCTGGCTGCGGCGTTCGCGGCCGCGGTGAGCCTGCCCGTGGACGAAAGCGCGGCCGAGACCTGCATCTCGCCCTACATCAAGGGGCTCAATCAGCCCGAGAAGGTCATGTACCTGTGGGCGCTGCCGGCCACGCCCGGCGGCGGCGAGGATTTCCTCGCGGTGATCGACGTCAACCTCGCCTCGGCGACCTACGGCAAGGTGCTGAAGCGGATCGGCGTAGGCTCGTCCGGCAACGAGGCGCACCACATCGGCTACACGGACGACCGCACCAAGCTCTGGGCGGCGTCGCTCAATTCCGACCGCTTCTTCATCTTCGACGTGGCGAGCGACCCGATGAACCCGAAGCTGCTCAATGTCATCGACAATGTCGCGCAGCTCACCGGCCTGACCGGCCCGCACACGCCCTATGCAATCCCCGGCCGCATGCTGGTGAGCATGGCCTCGGGGGCCAACGGCAAGGGGCCAGGCGGCCTGGCGGAGTTCACCAACGACGGCAAGTTCATCGCCAGCCACAAGGCCACCAACCATCCGTACGAGACCGTGGTGAAGCCCGAGTTCAACCGCATGATCACCTCGGCCTGGTTCCCGCAGGAAACCTGGATGAAGCCGCTCAACCAGTGGGACCCGAGCACCTGGTCCAACCCCAACACCATGCTGGTGTGGGACCTGAAGGAGCGTAAGATCATTCAGACGCTCACCGCGCCCGATGCCGTGATGCTGGCCGCGCGTTGGATGCTCAAGCCCGGGGCGCGTTACGGGTACAACATCAGCAACGCCGGCAACTCGATCTGGATGTTCAAGATGCGCGACGACGGCACCTTCGATTACCGCAAGGCGGCCGACGTCGGCCCCGGCTGCGGGCCCGCCGACCTGCGCCAGTCGCCGGACGACAAGTACCTGTACCTGACCTGCTTCGTGAGCAGCGAGATCCAGGCCTGGGACGTCTCCGATCCGGAAAACATCAAGCTGCACGACACCATCCAGGGCGTGGTGCAGCCCAACATGATGCACGTGACCTACGACGGGCGGCGCCTGTACTTCACCAACTCCGCGATCAGCAGCATCGACTATTCGCCGCGCTACTCGATGCAGCTGGTCCAGATCGGACGCGACGGGCGCATGAAGCTTGATCCGAACTTCAGGATCGATTTCACCAAGGCGCCCGACGGGCCAGCACGGCCGCACGACATGCTGCTCAATTGAGGCGCAATTCATGAGCGCGAGCGCAGCAAGTTCCCCTCCTTCTCAAGGAGGGGTGGCGCGAAGCGCCGGGGTGGTTCTGCGACGTCCGCCATACCACTCCGCCGCCTGCCGCGGTACCCCTCCTCGACGAGGAGGGGAATGTGTTCAAGTCGCGCCTTCAGGGCGCACACGGCGGGGTGGCGCGAAGCGCCGGGGTGGCCTGCTGCTGGCGCTTCTCGCCTGTGCCGCAGCGCCGGCGCTCGCCGCGCAGGACCCGGCCGTCTCCGCCAACCCGACGCTGTCGGTCATCGCCCGCGCGCCCGATTTCGCGCTGAAGGATACCGGCGGCGAAACGGTGCGGCTCGCCGGGTACCGGGGGCGGGTGGTGCTGCTCGCGTTCGTCTTCACCACCTGCCCGGGCGTGTGCCCGGTGATCTCGCAGCAGATGGCGGGGCTGCAGGCGCGGCTCAAGCAGGAGCGCCTGTTCGGCAGCAAGGCTGCGATGCTGTCGGTGACCGTGGATCCCGGCACCGACACGGCGGAGGCGCTGGCCAAGTACGCCCGCACCTTCGGCGCCGACCCGGCCGGCTGGCGCTTCCTGCGCGAGGATGCGCCCAAGCTCGACCCGGTGCTCAAGGCTTATGACGAGTGGACCAAGCTGCTGCCGCCGGGGCGTGGGACAGACAGGCTGCAGCTGGATCATCCGGCGCGCGTGTACCTGATCGATCCCGCGGGCAACATCCGCGAGATCTACAGCCTGGCGTTCTTCAACGAGAAGCAGGCGCTGCTGGACATGAAAAAGCTGCTGTCCGAGCTGCGCTAGCGGCGGCCTTGGCGCAGGCAAGGACAACCGGGATGAGCCATTCCGACCACGATCACGAGCATGACCCCGAGCACGACCATGGGCATCCTGGCGGCTCGCGCTTCAGCGAGGTGGAGCTGCGCGTCAAGGCGCTGGAGTCCCTGCTGGTGGACAAGGGCGTGGTCGATCCGGCGGCGCTCGACCGGCTGGTCGACAGCTACGAGCATCGCATCGGACCGCGCAACGGCGCGCGCGTGGTGGCGCGCGCCTGGACCGATCCCGCCTACCGACAGCGGCTGCAGCGCGACGCCACCGGCGCCATCGCCGAGCTGGGCTACAGCGGCGCGCAGGGCGAGCACATGGTCGTGGTCGAGAACACCCCGAGCGTGCACAACCTGGTGGTGTGCACCCTGTGCTCCTGCTATCCCTGGCCGGTGCTGGGGCTGCCTCCGGTCTGGTACAAGTCCAACGCCTACCGGTCGCGCGCGGTCATCGATCCGCGCGGCGTGCTGCGCGACTTCGGCCTGGAGCTCGGCGACGAGGTGGAGGTGCGCGTCTGGGACAGCACCGCGGAGATACGCTACCTGGTGCTGCCCGAGCGGCCGGCCGGCACCGAGGACCTGAGCGAAGCGCAGCTGGCCGAGCTGGTGACGCGCGATTCGATGGTCGGCGTGGCCAAGGCGAGCCCACCGCCGGGCGGCAAGCAGTGAACGGCGTGCACGATATGGGCGGGATGCACGGCTTCGGCGCCGTGCAGCCGGAACGCGACGAACCCGTGTTCCACCACGACTGGGAGAAGAAGGTGTTCGCACTGCGCTTCGCGTGCGGAGCGTTGGGCAAGTGGAACATCGACATGGCGCGGCACGCCAACGAGCGCATGCCGCCGGCCGAGTATCTCGCCGCGACTTACTACGAGCGCTGGTTGAACGGGCTCGAACGCCTGCTGCTGGAGCGGGGTGTGGTGACGCGCCGCGAGCTGGAAGCAGGGCGCAGCGACGCGCCCTTGCCAGCCGAGGACCGCGCCCGGGTTCTGCGCACCGGGGCGGTGGACGGCGTGCTGGCGGCCGGAAGGAACTACCGCGTGGACGAGGACGTCGCGGCGCGCTTCGCGGCGGGGATGGCCGTGATCGCGCGCAACGCGCACCCGGCCGGCGCCACGCGGCTGCCGCGCTACGCGCGCGGCCGCCGCGGCGTGGTCGAGCGCGACCACGGCGTGTTTATCTTCGCCGACGCGAGCGCGGCCGGGGGGCGCAAGCCACAGCATCTGTACAGCGTCCGCTTCCGAGCGCGCGAGCTGTGGGGCGAAGCCGCCTCGCCGAGCGATGCCGTGTACCTGGACCTCTGGGACGATTATCTCGATCCGGCGGAGGCCGTTTGAGCGCATCGATATGAGGATTGGGACATGAGCACTGACGATCCGCTTGCGCTGCCCGGCATTCCGCGCGACGACGCAGGGCCGGTGTTTCGCGCGCCATGGGAGGCGCAGGCGTTCGGCATGACGCTGGCGCTGTTCGAGCGCGGCTGCTTCACCTGGCGCGAGTGGGCGCAGCGGCTCGCGGCGCAGATCGCGGCGGCCCAGATCGCGGCGACGGGGGCGCGCGGCGAGCACGACGACGGCAGCCGCTACTACGAGCACTGGCTGGCCGCGCTCGAGCAACTCGCCGCCGAAAAGGGCTTGGCGAGCCGTCACGAGATGGTCGAGCGCAAGACGGCCTGGGACGCTGCGGCACGCGCCACCCCGCACGGCCGACCCATCGTCTTGCCCGACAAGTGAGCCGGAATCCGGGCGTCACGCAACCAGGAGGGCACCATATGCAAGCGCGTCTATCGCATTGGCTCGCAGCGCTGGCCTTGATCGGCGGCGCCATCACAGGCCCAGGCGGCACCGGCCCAGCCGGGCCGGCGCACGGTCACGAGGGGGACGATCTGCCGGCGGGCAAACCCGGCGAGCAGCTGGGCAAAGTCGCGTTCCACGTGGAGTGCAAGGCAGCCGCGCAACGCGAGTTCAACCGCGCTGTCGCCTTGTATCACTCGTTCTGGTTCGACCCCGCCACCGCGTCGTTCCGCAAGGTGCTCGAGCTCGACCCCGGCTGCGGCATGGCGTGGTGGGGCCAGGCGCTCAGCGCGCTCGCCAATCCGTTCGGCTGGCCGGCACCCGCCAAGGCGATGCAGGCCGGCGCTGCGGCGATCGAGCAGGGGCTGAAGAGCGGCGCGCGCACGCAACGCGAGCGCGACTACATCGCGGCGCTCGCCAAGCTGTTCCAGGACTGGGACAAGACCGACCACCGGTCGCGCGCGCTGGCCTGGGAGGCGGCGATGGAGCAGGTGGCGCGGCGCTACGCGGATGACGACGAGGCGCAGATCTTCTTCGCGCTGTCACTGGTGGCCAACGCGCTCGCCTCGGACAAGACCTTCTCCCGCCAGCTCCAGGCCGGCGAGATCCTCGAGCCGTACTTCCAATCGCACCCGGATCATCCGGGCGCCGCGCACTACCTGATCCACGCTTACGACTACACCGAGCTGGTGCAGCGCGGGCTGCCCGCGGCGCGCCGCTACGCGTCGATCGCACCGTCGGCGCCGCACGCGCTGCACATGCCCGCGCACATCTTCACCCGGCTGGGCCTGTGGGAGGATTCGATCGCGACCAACAGCGCGTCGGCCCGGGCCGCGAAAGCGGAGCTCGATTCTGCCAGCCACACGCTTGGCTCTTACAACGCGGTGCACGCCATGGACTACATGGTTTACGCGCATCTGCAGCTCGGGCAGGACGCCGCCGCGCGTCGCCTGCTCGAAGAAATCGCGGCGATCGAACGCGTGGACGCCACCAACTTCGCGGCCGCCTACGGCTTCGCCGCCATGCCGGCCCGCTACGCGCTGGAGCGGCGGCGCTGGGACGAGGCGGCGCGGCTCGAGCTGCGGCCGCAGAGCCTGCCTTGGAACCAGTTCCCGCATGCGGAAGCCATCGTCGTGTATGCGCGCGCGCTGGCGCAGGCGCGCCTGGGCGACGTGCGCGGTGCGCGCGACGAGATCGCGCGCCTGCAGCAGCTGCGCGACGCGCTCGCGACGATGAAGCTCGGCTACTGGGTGCAGCAGACCGAGATCCAGATCGCAGCCGCTTCCGCCTGGCTGGCGCTCGCCGAGGGGCGCGAAGGCGACGCGCTCGGCTTGATGCGTCAGGCCACCGAGATGGAGGCGGCCACCGACAAGCATCCGGTGACGCCGGGCCCGCTGGTGCCGACGCGGGAGCTGCTCGGCGAGATGCTGCTGGAAGTGGGGCAGCCGGCCCAGGCGCTGGTCGAGCTCGAGCGCTTGGAGCGGGCCGAGCCGAACCGGCTGCTGCCGCTGTACTACTCGGCGCGCGCCGCCGAGGCGGCCGGCGACAACGCCAAAGCGCAGCGCTACTACCGCAAGCTGCTCGAGCTTGCCGCCAAGCGCGACACCGAGCGGCCGGAGATCGCGCGTGCGCGCGCACACGTGGCGCTGAACTGAGGGCAGGCACGCGCCTCGCGCCGCACCCGCGGCGCTGCTTACCCGGACGGCCGGGGGCTCTTGCTCGCGCGGCTCAGTCCACGCCGCCGGGAGGGCGGTAACTGGCCGACAGCCGATAGCGCATCTCGATGCGGCAGCGGTCCTTCTCGCTGCGCTCCGGGTTCTGCCATCCGGGACACAGCAGCCGCCCGGTGTTCTCCTCCGAGCCCTCGGCGAGCATGCGCGTGACCACCGGTGCGAGGTCGAAGCCGCCGTCGAGACACAGCGAGCAGGGGCAGGGGATGGCGAAGAACGCCTTGGCGCCGCGAGAGAAGGTGTGCATCTGCGGCGAGTGCTGCGTAGCGCCGCGCGGATCGACGAAAGTCATCTGCAGCACCAGCCGCTCGACTCGCGGGAGCTCCTCGCGCAGGCTGCGCGCGGCCAGGTAGGCGCGACGCCGGGAGTCCTGCTGGTGCCGGTAGGCGGTGTGCCGCTTCTCGGGCATGTGGAACAGACCTCTTCTGGCGCTTGCGCCGACAGCCCGGCGCGAAGGTCAACGATACGCGCTTTTGCGCGGGCGTGCGGGGACGCGGTCTGCCCGCCCGGATGCCGGTGCGGGCGGCGTGAATTTTCACGGCATGGGCTGGGAATCCTTACGGGTGCGCTGCACAACCGCCGGCGTATGCTGATTTTCGCCGACCCGCTTGCGACCGAGCGGGCACGTTCTCAGCTCACCGCCGCGCATCCTGCACGGCGGTGAAGAAGCTCGGCGCGGCTGAAACGGCCGCAGCCGAGATCGCGCTGTCCATCCCGGAGACCAGAATCATGCATTGCTGCATCGAGTACGCCATGCCGCGCACCGCGGCCAGGAGCGGGCTGTGAGCCCGCGCTTCCCCACGCTGGTGGCTGCGTTGCACGCCGCTGCGCGCGACAAGCCGGACCACGGCTACACCTTCCTCGACGCCGACGCTCCCGAGCACCTGTCCTTCGAGCAGTTATGGCTGCTCGCCAGGGCCTACGCGCACGCCTTGCAGCGGCGCGGCCTGCGCCACGGCGAACTGGTATTGCTGGATCTGCCGACCGGGCTGGACTTCGCCTGCCTGCATCTGGCGGTGCTGCTGTGCGGGGCCGCGGCGTGCGCGCTGCCGGCGGTGGCGGGCGCCGGCGACGGCGCACGCACGCTGCATCGGCTGCACGATTTCCCGCTGCCGCAGTCGCCGGCCATGCTGCTCACGGCCGGACAGTGCGCCTATGCGAGCTGGACCGGGGGCGACGTGCTGCAGGTGTGCGACGTCGCGGAGCTCGAGGGCATCGCTGCGGCCTATCGCCCGGTGCAGATCGACACCGGCGACGCCGCCATCGTGCACGTCGCGCGAGGCTCGCAAGGCGGTGTCCAGTGCGTGGCCTGGACGCATGCGCGAGCGCTGGCGAACCTGCAGCGCATGGGGGAGCGCATGCGGCTGCGCGATGCGCAAGGGGTCGTGTCCTGGCTGCCGATCTCGCAGGACATGGGCCGCACGGGCTCGTTGCTGTTCGTGCTGTACTGGCAGCTGCAGGGCGTGCTCATGCCCGCCGAGCGCTTCCTGCACGAGCCGGCGAGCGAGGCGCGCGCGATCGGCGTGTAGCCCGTGCCCGGGCGGGTATTAGTTGCCGCCCGCCTCTTCGGGAGTAAGGCGCGCGACCTCCGGCCCCGCCGCGCTCGCTTGCGCTTGACGGCTGTCACAGTGGCGCGCGAGGCGCCGCATCCAGATGGCGATGGTCTCGTGCTTGGTAAGCTGCGTGGCGCTGGGCAGATCGTCGATATTGCCCAGTTCCTCGGCCCATTGTAGGACCTGCTCGTCGGTCGCCTGCCAGCGGTAGGCGTCGGCGATCCAGGCGCGCACCAAGTCGATCATCCACGCCGGCGTGTCTTCGCGGAACTCACCCGCGCGCGTCTTCTCCAGCGGGAAGTTTTCTTCCCAGCGTGCCCAGGCGATCATGCGCCCCTCGTGATGGACCAGCTGGTAGCAGGCGGCGAGGTTGAACTGCTCCGGCTGGCGGTCGTGACCGCGGCCGGAGCCCGCCTGCGCCAACGGCGCCGCGAACATGCACGTCAGGAACAGCAGGCAAGTGTTGCGCACCGCTCGGTAGCGGTTGCCTGCGCGCGCAGCGAAGCGAGACATGGCAAACCCTCCTTGGGTCAGCGAGGACTGCCGGGTCTCGGAGCCCGCACATTCACAATCGCGCGCGGGTCTGGGCAGAACTCTCTATACGTTACAGGGCAGGTTTCGTGCCAGGGGTGGCCGGAAAGGTTCAACGCCGCGCGAGCGCAACCAGGCGATAGACCAGCTCCAGTGCATCCCTCGGGCTGAGTGCGTCGGGCTCGAGATCGCGCAGCGCCTCCAGCGCCGGATGCTGCTCGGCCGGGGCCGGGGAGGGCGCAACGAACAGATCGGATTGCGGGCTGCGCTGCGCGGCTTCCTGCTCGAGCTGCGCGAGCCGACGGCGCGCCGCGCGTACCACGGCGGCGGGGATGCCGGCGAGCTGCGCCACCTGGATGCCGTAGCTCTGCGAAGCCGGGCCTTCCTCGAGCGCGTGCAGGAACACGATCTTGTCGCGGTGCTCGACGGCGTCCAGGTGCACGTTAGCCACTTCGCGGTACTCCTGCGCGAGCGCGGTGAGCTCGAAGTAATGCGTGGCGAACAGCGTGTAGGCCTGGTTCTTCTCCACCAGGTGCCGGGCGATGGCCCAGGCCAGGGCCATGCCGTCGAAGGTGGAGGTGCCGCGGCCGACTTCGTCCATCAGGACCAGGCTGCGGCGCGTAGCGTGGTGCAGGATCTCGGCGCTCTCGGTCATCTCCACCATGAAAGTGGAGCGCCCCCCGGCCAGATCGTCGGCCGCGCCGATGCGCGTGAACAGCGCGTCCACCGGTCCGATGCGCGCGGCGCGCGCCGGCACGAAGCAGCCGCAGTGGGCCAGCAGCACGATGTGCGCGGCCTGGCGCATGTACGTCGACTTGCCGCCCATGTTCGGCCCGGTGATCAGGAGCAGGCGCCGCAGCGGGTCCAGGCGCAGGTCGTTCGCGACGAAGCTGTCGACCTGGCGCTCCACCACCGGGTGGCGGCCGGCCTCGATCTCGATGCGCTCCTCGTCGGTGAACGACGGGCGCGCCAGGTCGAGCGCAAGGGAGCGCTCGGCAAAGGCGCCGAGCACGTCGAGCTCGGCGAGCGCCGCCGCCAGCGTGCGCAGGTCCGGGATGTGCACCGCGATGCGCTCCAGCAGCTGGTCGTACAGCAGCTTCTCGCGCGCCAGGGCGCGTTCCTGCGCTGACAGGGCCTTGTCCTCGAAGGTCTTCAGCTCGGGCGTGATGTAGCGCTCCGCGTTCTTCAACGTCTGCCGGCGCCGGTAGTCGTCCGGCACCTTGGCGGCGTTGGCGTGGGTCACTTCGATGTAGAAGCCGTGCACGCGGTTGTACTCGACGCGCAGATTGGCGATACCGGTGCGCGCCCGCTCCCGTGACTCCAGATCGAGCAGGAACGCGCCGCAATCGTTCTGGATGGCGCGCAGCTCGTCGAGCTCGGCGTCGTAGCCGTCGGCGATGACGCCGCCTTCGCGCAGCACGGCGCTCGGGTCGTCGCGAATCGCGCTGCGCAGCCATTCGTGCAGCATCTGGCGCGGCTGCAGCGCGGCGACGAGCTGCTCGACGCGCGCGCCGGTCAGCCCGGCGAGCGCGCCGGTGAGCTGCGGCAGCAGCGCCAGCGTTTCCCGCAGACCCGCGAGGTCGCGTGGGCGCGCGCTGCGCAGCGAGATGCGTGCGGTGATGCGCTCCACATCGGCACAGCGCGCGAGCAGGGCATGCGCCCGGCGCCAGGGACCATCGGCGCCCACACCGGCCAGCGCCGCCACCGCCTCGAAGCGCGCTTCGACCCGCTTCCGGTCGCGCAGGGGATGGTGCAGAGCGTGGCGCAGCCAGCGGCTGCCCATCCCGGTCGCGCAGGTGTCGAGCAGCGACAGCAGCGTGGGGGCCGGCTCCCCGCGCAGCGTCTCGCTGATTTCGAGGTTGCGGCGCGTGGCTGCGTCCAGGCGCAAATACTCGGCTTCGTGCTCGACGCGCAACGCCAGCACGTGGGACGGCGCGGCGCCCTGCGTGGCGCGGCAGTATTCCAGCAGCGCGCCCGCGGCACCGAGCGCAGGCCCGAGCGACTCGGCGCCGAAACCGCTGAGGTCCTGGGTGCCGAGATGCCGGGTGAGGGCGCGATGTGCGCTGTCCCGGTCGAAGTGCCAGGCGGGAACGCGTTTGATCGCGGCGCCGAGGCCGGCCGGCAACGCGGCCTCGGCCGCATCGGGCAACAGAATCTCGGCGGGCTGCAACCGCGTGAGCTCCGCCCCGAGGCGCTCGCCCGCGATCTCCATCACCCGGAAATCGCCCGACGCGAGGCTGAGCCAGGCAAGCCCCAGGGTGTCGCCGGCGGTGGCCAGGGCGAGCAGGACGTTGTCGCGCTTTTCCTCGAGGAGGGCCGCGTCGGTCAGCGTGCCGGGCGTGATCACGCGCGTGACCTGGCGCTCCACCGGCCCCTTGGCGAGCGCGGGATCGCCGATCTGCTCGCAGATCGCCACCGATTCGCCCAGCTTGACCAGCTTGAGCAGGTACTGGTCGACCGCGTGGTAGGGCACGCCCGCCATCCTGATCGGCTCCCCGCCCGATGCGCCCCGCGCGGTCAGGGTGATGTCCAGCAGCGCGGCCGCGCGCTCGGCGTCGTCGTAGAACAGCTCGTAGAAGTCGCCCATGCGGTAGAACAGCAGCATGTCGCGGTACTGCGCCTTGATGCGCAGGTACTGCTGCATCATGGGGGTGTGCTGGGCGCTCACGGGGATGGGGGCGCTTCGGCCAGGGCTCGATCGGCCGGGCGTGCCTTTGAAAAAAAGTGCGCGTATTGTCAACTATCTGGCACGCCTCGTGCATTTTGCCGATAATACGACGCTGCCTCAACCCTGCGGCATCGGCGTACTTCCTCCTCCACGACGACTGCCACCTTTGAACCCGGCGACGAAAAGGCTGCTAGGCGGGCTGATCCGCGTGCTCGGCGCGCTCCTGGCGGTCGGCATCCTGGCCTTCCTGTACGTCAAGAGCGAGAGCGGCGAGCTGCGCCGGCAGACGCAAGTCGGCACCCACCTGCGGCAGCTGCGCGAGATCGACGCCGGCTGGAGCCGCGACCTCGCCGCCGCCCGCAACGACCCGTTCGCCGCCGAAGCGCCCCCGCGTCCCGGCGGGCAGCGCCTGCCGGAGGTGCTGGACGCGCTGCAGATGGAAACCGCCGCGCTGCGGGACGCGACCCTGGAAGAGGGCTTCACCAGCCTGCGCCAGAGCTTCCTCGAGAAGCAGGGCATGATGGAGCGGTTCGCGCAGGAGGCCGAGCGGCTACGCACCGGTGTACACGCGTTCCTCTTGCAGCTCGGCGCCGTCCGGCAGGCGGTGGGGGAGGCGGCCGCCGCCGACCCGCGCCTGCGGCTGGGCGAGCTGGACGGGCGGCTGGTGTCGCTAAATGGCGAAATCCTGCGTTGGTACGTCCAAACCACCCCGGCGCTGCGCGATGCCATCCGGTCCACCGCCGGCGCTTTGCAGCAGCAGGCGGATGGGCTGCCCGAGACGCTACGGGCGCCGGTGGCGGCGCTTGCCACGTCGGCGGGGCCGCTGCTCGAGAGCGAAGCGGCGCTCGGCCGGCTGGTGCAGGAGATCGATCGCCTGCCCGCCGGCCCCCGCGTGGTGTCCATGACCAGCGCCTACGAGCGCGCATTCCAGGCGATGGCAGACGAGAAGGAACAGTACCGCGTCTACCTGGTGTTCTATTCGGCGGCGTTGCTAGTGTTCCTGGGCTACGTGCTGTCGCAGCTCGGCCGCAGCTACGTCAAGCTGAACCAGGCGAACGAGGCGCTGCGCGCCTCCAACGAGAACCTCGAGCAGCGCGTGGCCGAGCGCACCCGGGAGCTTTCGCAGGCGCTCAAGCATCTAAAGGAATCGGAGCTGCTGCTGGTGCAGACCGAGAAGATGTCCTCGTTGGGGCAGATGGTGGCGGGCATCGCGCACGAGATCAACACGCCGCTCGCGTACGTGAAAAGCAGCCTGTCCACGCTGCAGGAGCGGCTGCCTGCGATGCAAGGGGTGGTGCAGGAATGCCTGCGCCTGATCCAGATGGTCGAGCGCGGCGACGCATCCGACGACGCGCTGACCGCGCAGTTCAACCGCGTGACCACGCTCGCCGGCGAGTTCCACGCCGAGGAAGGCACCGCCGAGCTGCAGACGATCAACACCGACGCGCTGCACGGCATCGAGCAGATCTCCGAGATCATCCTCAACTTGAAGAACTTCAGCCGCCTCGACCGCAGCAAGGTGAGCCGATTCGACCTGAACGAGGGCCTGGAGAGCACGCTGGTGATCGCGCGTAACCTGGTCAAGCACAAGACGATCAAGCGCGAGTTGGGCCAGATCCCGCTGATCGAGTGCTCGCCGTCGCAGATCAACCAGGTGTTCCTCAATCTGATTACCAACGCGGCGCAAGCTACCCGCGACGACCACAGCGGCGAGATCGCGCTGCGCTCCAGCGTCACCCCCGACGGCTACGTGCGCGTGGACGTCTCCGACAACGGCCATGGCATTCCCGACAGCGTCCTGCCGAAGATCTTCGACCCGTTCTTCACCACCAAGGATGTGGGCAAGGGCACCGGCCTGGGGCTGTCGATCGCCTACAAGATCGTGCAGCAGCACGGCGGGCGCATCGAGGTGCGCTCGAAGGTCGGGCAGGGCACCACGTTCTCGGTGCTGCTGCCGGTGAAGGCCGCCCAACCGCAGGCGCTCGCGGCGTGATCAACAAGCTCGAGCACATGGACTTTCCGGCGCAGATCGGCCGCTACGAGACGCGCCGCATCGTCGGCCGCGGCGGCATGGCGATCGTGCTGGAGGCCTGGGACCCGGTGCTGCATCGCACGCTGGCGGTCAAGCTGGTGGACAAAGCGCGCCTGGACCTCGGCGCCGCGCCCGACGCGCTGCGCCGCTTCAAGCGCGAGGCACAGGCGGCGGCGCGGCTGACGCATCCCAACGTGGTGCAGGTGTACGAGTACGGCGAGGAAGGGCAGTTCGCCTGGATCGCAATGGAATACGTGGCGGGCAAGCCGCTCACCGCCTATCTCGAGGAAGGGCTGCGCACCGAGGTGCAGCGCGTGCGCGACGTCGTCGGGCAGCTGCTCGAGGCCCTGGCGTACTCGCACACCCAGGGGGTGGTGCACCGGGACATCAAGCCGGCCAACCTGCTGGTCACGCCGGAGGGCCAGATCAAGGTCACCGACTTCGGCATCGCCCGTGTCGAGGCGTCCAATCTCACGCAGCGCGGCGACATGCTGGGCACGCCCAGCTACATGTCGCCTGAGCAGTACATGGGCGAGGCCTCCGACGGGCGCACCGACATCTTCTCGGCCGGCGTCATCCTGTACGAGCTGCTGACCGGGCAGCGCCCGTTCAAGGGCGACAGCAGCGGGCAGATCATGCAGCGCATCCTGCACGACACGCCGGTGAATCCGTCCGAGCTCAACCCGCAGGTGCCCCCGCCGCTGGACTGGGTGGTGCAGAAGGCGCTCGCCAAGGAGGCGCAGGACCGCTTCCAGAGCGCACGCGATTTCGCGGCCGCACTGTACAGCGCGGTGCCGGACGTGCAGGCGTACGACGCCGGCGGGCAGGAGGTCCCGCGCGCCAACCAAGGGCTCGCCAACGCCGCGCGCAAGCTGCGCGGCCTGGGCCGCGGCGGCGAAGCCCCGGGACCGGCCGGCGGCGCTGCGCCGGTGTTCGCCCCGGAGGCGACCCAGCAGCAGACCCAGGCCAAGACGCGCATCCTGTTCGTGGACGACGAGGAGCGCATCCTGACCGCGCTGAAGAGCATCTTCCGCGGCAAGTACCACGTGCTCACCGCGGCCAACGGCCAGGAGGCGCTGGACTTCATCCGCCGCTTCCGCATCCCGGTGATCGTCAGCGATCAGCGCATGCCGGGCATGCTCGGAGTGGATCTGCTGCGGCGCTCGCGCGAGATCTCCCCGGACAGCGTGCGCATCCTGCTGACCGGCTACTCGGACCTGGCCTCGATCGTGGGTTCGATCAACGACGGCGAGGTGTACCGCTTCATCAGCAAGCCCTGGGACAACCAGGAGCTGCAGCAGGTGATCGCCGAGGCAAACGCCATCGGCAACCGCATGCTCGAGCTGCAGCGCGCTCGGCTCGAGCCGCCGGCCAGGCTGGACGGCGCGGTCCTGGTGCTCGACGACCGGCGCGAGGTGTTCAATGCCCTGGCGAGCATGGCCGGGGACAAGGTGACGCTGCAGCACGCGCGCAACATCCAGGAGGCGCTGACCTGCCTCGAGGGCAGCGATGTCGCGATCCTGGTCGCCGACATCGACATGGAGGCGGAGAACTACCTGGTGTTCTTCAACCTGCTGAAGAGCAAGTACCCGCAGATCCTGGTGCTGGTGATGACCAGCGCGTCGGACTCGGAGCTGGTGATCCACCTGATCAACGAGGCGCAGATCTACCGCTTCCTGAACAAGCCGGTGAATCTGAGCCTGATGCAGCAGTACCTGCACTCGGCGATCGCCCGCCACGCCGAGTACCGCAGCGCGCCCGAGCTGCTCGAGCGCCACCGCGTGCGCGACAGCCGCGGCCAGGACACCTCTTTCGGCAAGATGGTGCTGGACCGGCTGAAGGCCTTGAAGCTGCCGTTCGCGCAGGCCAGAGGCTCGTAGCCAGGAAATCCAGCCGTACCCCGCGTCGAGCCTTGGAACTGTCGGCCCGGTAGTGTGTTCCAAGCGTTTGCATGGGACGCATCACCATCTTGCACAGTGCGCACGCGGCCGCAATCGCGATTCTGCTCGCGGTGGCGTGGCTCGGCGCTGGATGTGCGTCGAACGGCATGCAGGCGCAATGGAGCGACCCGCAGTTTGCCGGACGCTCGCTCAAAGGCGCGAAAGTGCTGGTCGTGTGCGATGCGGCCGAGGTCGCCCTGCAGCGCATTTGTGAGGATCAGGTGGCCTCGCGCCTCGGCGGATCCGGGGTGAATCCGGTACGGGCAGCCGATGCCGGTCTCGCGGCCGGTCCCGCCAAGCCCGACCGCGTGCTCGATGCGGCGCGCAGCGCCGGTGCGGCCGCGATTTTCACTTCCGCGATAGCCCCGGACGCGACGGTTGCGAGTCCCAGGCCGAGCATCGGAATCGGGATCGGCGGCTTTGGCGGTTCCCACAGCGGCGTCGGCGGTGGCGTCGGGGTGAGCGTCCCGGTTGGAACCGACCGGGTGAGCACGGCGTATGGGGCCAGCATGTCGCTGATCGACACCGGCACCGGCAAGCTGATGTGGAGCGGCAGAGCCACTGCCGCAGCCTCCAAAGACGTGGCCGCTCAGATCGGCAAGCTCACCGACCAAGGCATCCGCTCGGTGCAGAAAGCCGGTTTGCTGTAACCCGCGGCGGTCGTTGTCAGCTCAAGCCGCAACCGCGGCGGCGCCGGCGACCACCTGCGCACGGATCGCGCGCAGGTCGTCCTCGCCGAGCGTTTCCTTCTGCAGCAGCTCACGCGCGCTCTTCTCCAGCAGCGCGCGGTTGCGCCCGAGAATCGACACCGCCTGGTCGAACACGCGGCCGACGATCTCGCGCACCTCGCGGTCGATCTCGCGCGCGGTGTCTTCGCTGAATTCCTGCGCCATCGGCATGCGCGGGCCCTCCAGGAACGGCGTGCGCTCCTGATCGTAGGCCACCGGCCCGAGCTTCTCCGACATGCCGTAGCGCATCACCATGCTGCGCGCGATGCCGGTGACCTTGATCAGATCGTCGGCAGCGCCGGTGGAGTAGTGCCCGAACACCAGATGCTCGGCGGCGCGGCCGCCCAGCAGCACGGCCATCTTCGCCTCCAGCTCCGCGCGCGTCATCAGGAAGCGATCCTCGGTGGGACGCTGGATGGTGTAGCCCAGCGCGCCGATGCCGCGCGGGATCACCGACACCTTGTGCACCTCGTCGCTGCCCGGCAGCGACATCGCGACCAGCGCGTGCCCCATCTCGTGATGCGCCACCACCGTGCGCTCCTTCTCGTTCAGCACGCGGTTCTTCTTCTCCAGGCCGGCGACGATGCGCTCTATCGCCATGGTGAAGTCGTCCATGGTCACGGCTTCACCGCGGCGGCGCGTGGCCAGCAGCGCCGCTTCGTTGACCAGATTGGCGAGGTCGGCGCCGGCGAAACCGGGGGTGAGCGCGGCGATCTTGGCGAGATCGACGTCGCGCGCGAGCTGCACCTTCTTGACATGCACTTGCAGGATCTGCACGCGCCCGGCCTTGTCCGGCCGGTCCACCAGGATCTGCCGGTCGAAGCGCCCGGCGCGCAGCAGCGCCGGGTCGAGGATCTCGGGCC
This sequence comes from Burkholderiales bacterium, assembly GCA_036554965.1. Taxonomy (GTDB): domain Bacteria; phylum Pseudomonadota; class Gammaproteobacteria; order Burkholderiales; family SHXO01; genus SHXO01. Next base: position 20,695 of record DATBMG010000007.1, on the reverse strand, counting down.
GGTTGGTGGCGGCGAGCAGCACCACCCCGGTGCTGGCGTCGAAGCCGTCGATCTCGGCCAGCAACTGGTTCAGGGTCTGCTCGCGCTCGTCATGGCCGCCCATCGGGTAGGCGCCGCGCGCTCGCCCGAGCGCGTCCAGCTCGTCGATGAAAACGATCGCGGGCGCCTTCTGGCGCGCCTGCTCGAACAGGTCGCGCACGCGCGCCGCGCCCACGCCGACGAACATCTCCACGAACTCGGATCCGGTGATCGAGAAGAACGGCACGCCGGCCTCGCCGGCCACCGCCCGCGCGAGCAGCGTCTTGCCGGTGCCGGGCGGGCCCACCAGCAGCACGCCCTTGGGGATGCGCGCGCCCAGCCGGCCGTACTCCTTGGGCGCCTTGAGGAAGGCCACCACCTCCTTCAGCTCGTCCTTGGCCTCTTCCACGCCCGCGACATCGGCGAAGGTGACCTTGGTGTCGGTCTCGATGTACACCTTGGCCTTGCTCTTGCCGATCGACAGGAAGCCCCCGCCCAGGCCCTGCTTCTCGGCGAAGCGCCGCATCAGGAACAGCCACAGGGCGAAGAACACCACCGCCGGGATGACCCAGGACAGGAGATCGCGCAGGAACGTGCTCTCCACGCGCTGCTCGTACTTGACGCCGTACTGGTCGAGCTGGCCGGCGAGGTCCGGGTCCACGCGGGTGGTGACGAAACGCGTGCTGCCGTCGGCCAGCGGGCTCTTCAGCGTGCCGCGGATGGCGTTGCTGGTGATGGCGATGTCTTGCACCTGCCCGTCCTTGAGCAGCTGCTGGAACTGGCTGTACGGGATCGCCTCCACCCCGCGCATCTCGGTCCAGATGCTCTGCGCCCAAAGCAGGGCCATCAGCGCCAGGATCCAGTACCAGATGGTGAGCTGTGTTTTTCGTTCCATCGGAGATCCTCCGGCTGCGGGGTGACATCCTGGTAGATCAGGGCGGTGGGCCCAAGGTTCAATGCGCGCTCGTTCCGCCTTGCTCGACCCTGATCCCTTCTCTCAGCGCCGGCGTCAGGTGCGGCCGGATCACCTGCAGCAGCTGCGCGAAGATCTTAGGGTTGCCGGCCACGATGTCGCCGCGCTCCATGTAGCGGTCCTCTCCCTGCAGGTCGCCCACCAGCCCGCCCGCCTCCTGGATCATCAGCACGCCCGCGGCCATGTCCCAGGGCGACAGGCCGATCTCCCAGAAACCGTCCAGGCGGCCCGCCGCCACCGCCGCCAGATCGAGCGCGGCGGCGCCGGGGCGGCGGATGCCGGCGGTCCTGGTCATCAGATCCTTCATCATCGCCACGTAAGCGTCCAGGTGCTCGAACATGCGGAACGGGAAGCCGGTGCCGATGAGCGTGTCGATCAGCTTGCTGCGGCGGGACACGCGCATGCGTCGGTCGTTGACGAAAGCCCCTCGCCCGCGCGAAGCGGTGTAGAGGTCGTTGCGGGTCGGATCGAAGATCACGCCGTGGCTGATGACGCCCTTGTGCAGCAGCGCGATCGACACGCAGTACTGCGGAAAGCCGTGCAGATAGTTGGTGGTGCCGTCCAGCGGGTCGATGACCCAGACATATTCGGACCGGCCGGCCGCGCCGCTCTCTTCTGCTAGAATCGCGTGCTCCGGATAGGCCGTCTTTAGCGTGTCGATGATCGCGGCCTCGGCACCGCGGTCGACGTCGGACACCAGATCGTTCAGGCTCTTGTGCCGGACCGTGAGCACATCCAGATTGCCCGCCGCCTGATTGATGATGCGCCCGGCGCGCCGCGCGGCTTTCACCGCGATGTTGACCATGGGGTGATTCAGCGCCATCTCGTTCCAATGATGTGCAAAGAGCCCGCGCTGTCGGAGCGTCCTGCGTCTTGGCAAGCGACGGGTGGCGTCCGAGCGGCAAAGCGCGCATTCTACTTCCGTGACTACCCCCCCGCCACTCGCGGCCGTCGACTCGCCGCTGGCGCGCGTGCGCGTCGTGCTGGTGCAGACCAGCCATCCGGGCAACATCGGCGCCGCCGCGCGCGCCATGAAGACCATGGGCATCGAAGCCCTCACGCTGGTCAGGCCCAGGCACTTCCCGCACGACGAAGCGCAGGCAATGGCCTCGCGCGCCACCGACATCCTCGCCGCCGCGCGCGTGTGCGGCACGCTGGACGAAGCGCTCGCCGGCACCGTGTTCGCGGTCGCATGCACCGCACGCAGCCGCGACCTGTCGCACCCGGTGCTCACGCCGCGCGAGGCCGCCGCGCGCATGATCGAGGAAGCGCGGCGCGGGCCGGTGGCGCTGGTCATGGGACCGGAGAAGTACGGCCTCAAGGGGCAGGACGTCAACCGCTGCAGCGTCATCTCCACTGTGCCCGCCAATCCCGAGTATTCCTCGCTGAACTTGGCGGCGGCGGTGCAGCTGTTCGCCTATGAAGTGCGGCTCGCCGCCGAGCGCATCGAGACGCTGCCGCAGGAGAACTATCCGCCGGCGCCGCACGAGGATGTGGAGCAGTTCATCGCGCACCTCGAGCAGACCATGATCGATATCGGCTTCCTCGACCCGGCCTCGCCCAAGCGCCTGATGCAGCGCATGCGCCGGCTGTTCGCGCGCGCGCGCCTCGAGCGCGAGGAAGTCAACATCCTGCGCGGCATCCTGGCCGCGGCACAGGCTGCGGCACGCCGGAGAACTTGAGTACACTGGTGGGACAACGGGACTCGACCCACGACAACAGGTGGCACACCGATGCTGGACGCCGTTCGCGAAGACATCCGATGCGTTTTCGACCGCGACCCCGCCGCGCGCAGCCGCTGGGAAGTCATCACCTGTTACCCGGGTTTTCACGCGCGGCTGTGTCACCGGCTCACGCATCGCCTGTGGGGCTGGGGCTTCCTGTGGCTGGCGCGTTTCCTCTCGCACATCGCGCGCTGGCTGACCGGTATCGAGATCCACCCCGGCGCGCGTATCGGCCGGCGCTTCTTCATCGACCATGGCATGGGCGTGGTGATCGGCGAGACCGCCGAGATCGGCGATGACGTGACCCTGTACCACGGCGTCACCCTGGGCGGAACCACCTGGGACAAGGGCAAGCGTCATCCCACGCTGGGCGACCGCGTGGTGGTGGGAGCGGGGGCCAAGATCCTGGGGCCGGTGATCGTGGGCGTAGGCGCGAAGGTCGGCTCCAATGCGGTGGTGGTGAAGGACGTGCCCCCCGGCTGCACCGCCGTGGGCGTGCCGGGCCGCATCGTCGAGCCGGGCCGCGAGGAGGAGCGCCAGCGCGCCGCCGAGAAGCTGGGGTTCTCCGCCTACGGCATCAGCTCGGACATGAACGACCCCATGGTGCAGGCGATCCACGGCCTGCTCGACCACGTGGTCAACATCGACGCCCGCCTCGAGGAGATCCTGGGACGCCTGGAACAGGCCGGCATCCAGACCGGCGAGATGAAAAAGGACGGCTTCGACCCCACTTATCTGAACAAAATAGTTGACTGAAACAATCAGGCTTTGGTATAGTTGAGCATCCTAGTCGGATATCCTTCAGGAATTGCCATGCGATTGACTACAAAGGGACGTTTCGCAGTGACCGCGATGATCGACCTGGCGCTGCACAGCGGCGACGGGCCCGTGACGCTGGCCGAGATCTCGGAGCGGCAGAAGATCTCGCTCTCCTACCTGGAGCAGTTGTTCGGCAAGCTGCGGCGCCAGGCGCTGGTATCCAGCGTGCGCGGCCCCGGCGGTGGCTACAACCTGGCCAAGCCGACCGACCAGGTGTCGGTGGCCGACATCATCGTCGCCGTGGATGAGCCGATCGACGCGACCCAGTGCGGCGGCAAGGAGAACTGCCACGACGAGCACAAATGCATCACCCATGACCTGTGGGCGAGCTTGAACGAGCGCATCTTCGACTACCTGCGGGGTGTCACGCTGGCGCAGCTCGTGCTGCAACAGCAGGCGCGCGCCCGGGACGAAAAGGTGATGGAGCTCAAGGACCAGCGCACCACGCGGCGCGAGCCGACCACGCCGGCCGTCTCGGCGTGAAGGCGCACACCCCGATACTTCAGGAAACCGCAGATGGCGATTCAACTCACCGAGCGTGCCGCCCGGCAGATCCAGAAGTCGCTTGCCAAGCGCGGCAAGGGTTTGGGGCTGCGCGTGGGCGTGAAGAAAGTGGGCTGCTCCGGCTGGGCCTACACCTTCGACTACGCCGACCAGGTCGGCGCCAACGACGCGCTGTTCGAGTCGCACGACGCCAAGCTGGTGGTGGCGAGCGATGCGCTGCCCTACCTGGACGGTTCCACACTCGACTACGTGCGCGAAGGCCTGAAGGAGTCCTTCAAGTTCGCCAACCCGAACGTCAAGAGCGAGTGCGGGTGCGGCGAGAGCTTCAGCGTCTGACGCGCGGCGCGCTCGCGAAGCCCGCCGCCCGGCACGCCGGGAAGCATCGAATCCATGAGCACAGTTCTCCAGAATCTGGTCAATCAGCCCTACCGGCACGGTTTCGTCACCGAGATCGAGTCCGAAACCGCGCCCAAGGGGCTGAACGAGGGCACCATCGCGCTGATCTCGCACAAGAAGGGCGAGCCAGAGTGGCTGCTCGAGTTCCGGCTGAAAGCGTTCCGCCACTGGCAGACCATGGCCGAGCCGACCTGGCCGAACGTCAAGTACCCGAAGATCGACTTCCAGGACATCAGCTACTACGCCGCGCCCAAACCGAAGCAAAAGCTGGCGTCGATGGACGAGGTCGATCCCGAGCTGCGCCGCACCTTCGAGAAGCTCGGCGTGCCGCTGCACGAACAGAAGGCGCTCGCCGGCGTGGCCGTGGACGTGATCTTCGACAGCGTATCGGTCACCACCACCTACAAGCAGCGCCTGGCCGAGGTCGGCATCATCTTCTGTTCGATGTCGGAGGCGGTGCGCGACCATCCCGAGCTGGTGCGCAAGTACCTTGGCTCGGTGGTGCCGCACACCGATAATTTCTACGCCGCACTCAACTCGGCGGTGTTCACCGACGGCAGCTTCTGCTACATCCCCAAAGGCGTGCGCTGCCCGATGGAGCTGTCCACCTACTTCCGCATCAACACGCAGGAGTCGGGGCAGTTCGAGCGCACCCTGATCGTTGCCGAGGAAGGCAGCTACGTGTCCTACCTGGAAGGCTGCACGGCGCCCAAGTTCGACACCAACCAGCTGCACGCGGCGGTGGTGGAGCTGGTAGCGCTGGACAACGCGCAGATCAAGTACTCCACGGTGCAGAACTGGTACGCCGGCGACGAGAACGGCGTGGGCGGCATCTACAACTTCGTCACCAAGCGCGGCCTGTGCAAGGGGGTCAACTCCAAGATCTCCTGGACGCAGGTCGAGACCGGCTCGGCCATCACCTGGAAGTACCCGTCCTGTGTGCTGCTGGGCGACAATTCCAGCGGCGAGTTCTACTCGGTGGCGCTGACCAACCACCACCAGCAGGCCGACACCGGCACCAAGATGGTCCATATCGGCAAGAACACGCGCAGCACCATCGTCAGCAAGGGCATCTCCGCCGGGCAGTCCAACAACAGCTACCGCGGGCTGGTGAAGATCGGCGGCAAGGCGGAAGGCGCGCGCAACTATTCGCGTTGCGACTCGATGCTGATCGGCAGCCGCTGCGGCGCCAACACCTTCCCCTATATCCAGGTGCACAACAGCAGCGCGCGGGTGGAGCACGAGGCCACCACCTCCAAGATCGGCGAGGACCAGCTGTTCTACTTCGCGCAGCGCGGCATCGGCGGCGAGGAGGCGGTGTCGATGATCATCAACGGCTTCTGCAAGGACGTGTTCACCCAGCTGCCGATGGAGTTCGCGGTGGAGGCGACCAAGCTGCTGGGCTTGAAGCTCGAGGGCAGCGTCGGATAACCATGAAGCAGGCTGACAAGACGATCTTGGCGGTGCGTGGGCTGAGCGCCAGCGTGGCCGGCGTGCCGATCCTGAAGGGCATCGAGCTCGCCATCCACGCCGGCGAGGTGCACGCCCTGATGGGGCCGAACGGTTCGGGCAAGAGCACGCTGGCCAAGATCCTGGTGGGACACCCGGCCTACGAGGTGACCGGCGGCGAGGTGCTGTTCCAGGGCCGCAACCTGTTCGAGATGGCGCCCGAGGAGCGCGCGCGGGCCGGCCTGTTCCTCGGCTTCCAGTACCCGATCGAGGTGCCGGGCGTGAGCAACGGCGCCTTCCTGCGCCTGGCCTACAACACCGTACAGGGCGCGCGCGGCAGGGACGAGCTGGACCCGCTGGAGTTCGACGACTACGTGCAGGACAAGCTCAAGCTGTTGGACATCGATCGGGCGTTCCTCGAGCGCAACGTCAACGAAGGCTTCTCCGGCGGCGAGAAGAAGCGCAACGAGATCCTGCAGATGGCGCTGCTGGAGCCGGTCCTCGCGATCCTGGACGAGACCGACTCGGGTCTGGACATCGACGCGCTGCGCATCGTCGCCAACGGCGTGAACCGGCTGCGCAGGGCGGACAACGCCGTGCTGCTGGTGACCCACTACCAGCGTCTGCTGAACCACATCGTGCCCGACTTCGTGCACGTGATGGACCAGGGCCGCATCATCAAGACGGGCGGCAAGGAGCTGGCGCTCGAGCTGGAGAATCGCGGCTACGACTGGGTGGCGGAGGAGTACCGGGCCAGGGCGGCGGCGTGATGCAAGCGTCCACGCTTCTCAGCAACACCTACCTCGACACGCTGCTGCGCGGGCAGTCGAGCCTGCCGGCGAGCCCGCGCGGCTGGCTGAACGCGTTGCGCGGCGACGCGCTGGAGCGCGCCAACGCGCTCAGCGTGCCGACGCCGCGCGACGAGGAGTGGCGCTTCACGGATCTGTCGCCGCTCTACAAGACCAGCGTGCAGCGTGCGGATGCCGCGGTTGCGCCCGCGGCCGCTGACGTAGCGGGCTTCGAAGTGCCGGAAGCCAGCGCGCGCCTCACCTTCGTCGACGGACATTTCGCCGCCGACCTGTCCAGCCCGCTGGCACGCGACGGCGGCGCCCTGCGTCCGCTGGCCGCCGCCCTGGCCGGGCGCGACCCGGTGGTGCAAGAGCATCTGGCCCGCTACGTCGCGCTCGGCGACGATCCCTTCACCGCGGTCAACACCGCCTGGCTGCAGGACGGGGCGCTGGTGCACGTGGCCAAGGGACGGGCGGAGCCTGCGGCAATACATCTGCTGTTCGTCAGCACGCGAGCCGACCTCGCGAGCCACCCGCGCGTGCTGGTGCTCGCCGAGCGCGGCAGCGACTGCACCGTGATCGAGGACTTCGTCGCTCTGCACGAGGGCGCGTACCTGGTGAACGCGGTGACCGAGATCGGCGTGGCCGACACCGCGCGGGTCCGCCATGTGCGCCTGCAGCGCGACAGCGTGGCCGCTTTCCACATCGCCACCTGCGGCGTGCGCCTGGGACGCGACGCGCGGTACACCGGCACCTCGGTCGCGCTCGGCGCGCGCATCTCGCGCTATAACCTGGGCATCGCGCAGGCCGGGGAGGGCGCGCAGTGCCAGATCGACGGCCTGGCGCTGATCGGCGGCCGGCAGCTCGCTGACACCCACAGCCTGCTTGACCATGCCGCGCCGAACGGCCGCAGCCGCCAGCTGCACAAGTGCATCGTCGGCGGCGCTGGCCACGCCGTGTTCAACGGCAAGATCTTCGTGCGGCGGGGCGCGCAGCTCACCGATGCGGCGCAGCAGAGCCGCAACCTGCTGCTGTCCGAGCGCGCCCACGTGGACACCAAGCCGCAGCTCGAAATCTTTGCCGACGACGTGAAGTGCGCGCACGGCGCGACCGTGGGCCAGCTCGATCCCGATCAGGTGTTCTATCTAAAAAGCCGCGGGCTGTCCGAAGCTACCGCGCGCGACCTGCTCACCTTCGCCTTCGCCGCCGAGATCGTGGAGCGCATTCCGGTGCCCTCGCTGGTGCGGCGGCTGGAGGACACGGTGGTGCGGCAGACGCAGAACAGGAAGACATCATGAGCGCAGTCATCTCGCCCAAGGCGCTGCGGCCGGCGGCGCAGGGATCGTTCGACCTGCAGCGCGTCCGCAAGGATTTCCCGATCCTCGCGCTTACCGTCCACGGCAAGCCGCTCGCCTACCTGGACAATGCCGCCAGCGCGCAGATGCCGCGCCAGGTGCTGGACCGCCTGATCCAGTACCAGACCCGCGAGCACGCCAACGTCCACCGAGCGGTGCACACCCTGTCCGAGACGGCCACCGCCGCCTACGAGGGTGCGCGTGCGAAGGTGCAGCGCTTCATCAACGCGCGCGAGGAGCGCGAGGTGGTCTACACGCGCGGCACCACCGACGCCATCAACCTGGTGATGCACGGCTACGGCCGCGCCTTCCTCGGCGAGGGCGACGAGGTGATCGTGTCCCAGCTCGAGCATCACTCCAACATCGTGCCGTGGCAGATGCTGTGCGGGGAGAAGGGTTGCAAGCTGCGCGTGATCCCGTGCGACGACCGCGGCGTGCTGCTCATGGACGAGTACGCCAGGCTGTTCAACGATCGCACCCGGCTGGTGGCCGTGACGCACGTGTCCAACGCGCTCGGCACGGTGAATCCGATGCGGGAAATGATCGAGCTGGCGCATGCGCACGGCGTGCCGGTGCTGGTGGACGGGGCGCAGGCGGTACCGCACATGCGGGTGGACGTGCAGGCACTGGACTGCGATTTCTATTGCTTCTCGGGGCACAAGATGTGCGGCCCCACCGGCATCGGCATCCTATACGGCAAAGCCGAGCACCTGAACCGCATGCAGCCCTACCAGGGCGGCGGCGACATGATCCTGTCGGTCACCTTCGAGAAGACCACCTACAACGCCATTCCCTACAAGTTCGAGGCCGGAACGCCGCCCATCGCCGCCGCCGTCGGCTTGGGCGCGACCGTCGATTACCTGTCGGCGATCGGCATGGAGAACATCGCCGCCTGGGAGCACGAACTGCTCGCCTATGCGACCGAGCAGGTCGGCGGGCTGCAAGGCGTGCGCATCTTCGGCACCGCTCCCGACAAGGCGGCCGTGCTGTCGTTCGAGGTCGCCGGCGTGCACCCGCACGACGTCGGGACGATCCTGAACGAAGAAGGGGTGGCCGTGCGCACCGGCCATCACTGCGCGCAACCGGTGATGCAGCGCTTCGGCGTGCCGGCCACCGCGCGCGCCTCGTTCTCGTTCTACAACACGCTGGACGAGGTGGACCAGCTCGTGGCGGGTATCCGCCGCGTGCAGAAGATGTTCGGCTGATGGACTCCAAGCAGCTCTATCAGGAGGTCATCCTCGATCACAACCGCAAGCCGCGCAACTGGGGCAAGCTCGAGGACGCCAGCCACCGCGCCGAAGGCTTGAATCCGCTGTGCGGCGACCATATCTGGATCACGCTCAAGGTCGACGGCGACAAAGTCGAAAGCCTCGCGTTCGAGGGCCAGAGCTGTGCCATCTGCAAGGCGTCGGCATCGATGATGACCACCAACGTCAAGGGCAAGACGATCCCCGAGATCGAGCAGCTGATCCGGGAGTTCCGCGAGATGGCCACCGGCAAGCTCGACGTTGCGCGCGCGCCGAACCACCTCGGGCGGCTGTCGGTGTTCGCGGGCGTGAAGGACCTGCCGGCGCGCGTGAAGTGCGCGATCCTGCCCTGGCACACGCTGCATGCCGCGTTCCAGCGGCAGGCGAGCACCTCGACCGAGGGCGATGCGGATCCGATGAGTCTAAATGCCGAGAATCGCTGAAATCGAGTTCACCCCCAACCCCAACGCGCGTAAGTTCATCCTGCGCGAGCCGTTGACTTACGGGGTGACGCGCTCCTACGAGAGCGCCGAGCAGGCCAAGGGCGACGAGCTGGCGCAGGCGCTGTTCGCCATCCCGCACGTGACCAACGTGTTCTACGTCGACCACTGGCTGACGGTGACGCAGGACGGCAAGGCGCACTGGCCGGACCTGCTGCGCCAGCTCGCCGTGCCGATCCGCGATGCGCCCTCGGCGCAGGAGCGCTCCTCCGAGATGATCGACGCGCCTGCGGGAGAAGTCGAGGGCGTGCCGCGCATGCAGCGCGAGATGACCGAGGAAGAGCGCGAGAAGCTCGCCGTCATCCGGGACATGCTCGACGAGCAGGTGCGCCCCTACCTGCAGGGCGACGGCGGCGATCTGCACGTCATCGGTCTGGAGGGCAATCTGCTCAAGGTGCACTACCAGGGCGCCTGCGGCAGCTGTCCGAGCTCCATCTCCGGCACGCTGGCCGGCATCGAGAGCATGATCCGCCGCATCGATCCGGAGCTCGAAGTCGTCGCCGTGTGATGGCGACGCCCTGTGCACCGAACCCCCGATGCGCCTGCGGCGCCACCCCGCCTGGTGAGACGCGGGGAGCGGATTCTTGAATCGCGCCTTGAGGGCGCACTCGGCATGTCCGACTGGATTCCCGTCTGCCCTGTCTCCGAGCTGCCACCAGGTGAGCATCGCGTCGTGGATGTAGACGGCGCCCAGGTCGCCGTCTTCAATCTCCAAGGCCGGCTCTACGCCATCGAAGACGTCTGCACCCACGACGGCGGCATCCTGACCGGAGGTCCGGTCGAGGGCGACGAAATCGTCTGCCCGCGCCACGGCGCGCGCTTCTCCATCCGCACCGGCGAAGCGCTCAGCCCGCCGGCCTTCGAGCCCACCGCGACGTTTCCGGTGCGGGTCGAAGACGGCATCGTCCAAGTGCGCGACGAGCGCTGGGATTGATCGATTGCCACGCCGATCTCAGCGACGAGTCAAACCGGACTTGATCCAGTCCTCGCTGGTCGCCGTCGCCGGCGGATTGACCTGCTCGGCGGCGTAGCGCCTCACCTCGGTCAGCGTCAGCTTTCCATTCACCAGCCTGGTCGTGCCGTAGGCGGTGCCCTGAATCCCCTGGTGGCCGTTGCCAAGCGCCATCTTCGTCGTCCCGCTCGGCGTGTCGAAGACCAAGCCCCGGAATGCCGCGGCGATCTGCTCCTGGTCCGGGTCCTTGCCGGCGGCCGCCCTGGCCTTCTCGTAGGCCGCCTTGGTGCCGAGAATGGCCTGCACCATGTGATACGAGGCGAACAGGGCCGGGGTGCCGTAGCGCTTTTGGTAGCCTTCCGCGAACCAGCGGTTGAGCGCATTGTCGGGGGCGAACACGCCATGCGGGCCGCGCGCGCCGACGATCGTGCCGTCGGGGATGCTCGCCCCGATCTGTTGCACGGCGGTCTCGCCCGTGGTCAACACCAGGTGGCTGCTTCGGGAGAGGCCGCGCGGGGCGGATTGCAGGAGGAACGCCTCCAGGTCGGTGCCCCAGAGGCTGGAGTGGATCACCTCCGGGCGGCTTTGCATCAACGCCGATATCTCCGCGCCGTACTGGCCGGCGAACAGCTTGGGCATCTGCGAGGTGACGATCTGCACCTGCGGCGCCAGCGCCTTCATCGCCGCCTCGAAATCGCGCCACGAGTCCTGGCCCCACGCGTAGTTCTGATTGATCCCGCCCACGCGCGTGGCGCCCGGAAACCGGTCCTTGACGTACATCGCCGCGGCGACGCTGTCCATCACCGAGTGCGAGGCGGTACGGAACACGTACTTGTAGGCCACATCCTCGAACAGGCGCGGCGTGCCGCAGGTGAAGATCACCGTGAGCCGGCGCAGTTGCTCCGCCACCGGCGCGACCGCCAGGCAGCTCGCGCTCGAGACATAGCCGATCACGATGTCCACACCACGGCGCTCCACCAGGCTGCGATAGTCCGTGACCACTTTGCTGACCGGGCCGGCTTCATCCATGAGCACCATCTCCACGGATCTGCCGCCGAAACCGCGCATCTGGTAAGGGGCCGGGACGCTGCCGGAATTGAGCGCATCGATCACGAACTCGGCGGCGTTACGCGCCGGGACCCCGAGCGGCGCGGCGCCGGGCCCGGACAGGAAAGTCACAATGCCGATGCGCACCGGCTTGACGTCCTCGGACCATGCGCGCGGGGTGGCGCAGAGCATGACCGCCAGCGTCGCGAGCGACGCCAACGCCTTGCCGGTTCGCAGAGCGCTCATGGCAGCATGCACGCGCTGCGCGCGTTGGTGCGCGCCTGGCGATAGCGCCCCGCCAGATCCTGGCCGGCGCTGCTCTCGCGGATGTGCGTCCCGCGCTCGCCGGCGACTTGGCCGGCGGCGAAGGCGGTGGATGCGTCCACGTACTCGGCGTACGACAGCTCGGCGGCGATGCTGTCGATCGCGCAGGAGCACTTGTACAGCATCTCGGTGCGCGCGCGGTCGGGGTGATCGCGCACGCAGGCCTCCACGAACAGGACCCGTTCCACCGTGGGGAAGTCGTTCCGCTGCGCCTCCTCGGCCCGGGCGGGCAGCGCAGCCGTCAGCGGCACGAATGCGAGCAGCGCGATATGCGTGATGCAGCGCATTTCACGGCCTCGCCCGTCCGTCGGCGTCCACCAGCGGCACGCCGTACTCGCGCAGGATGCCGTCGATCTGCGCCTGGTTGTCCGCGATCAGCTGCTCGAGCGTCGCCTTCCACTCGGCCTCGCCGTGCCGCACGCCCATCGCGATCTCGAAGGCGAGTGGCACACCCGGCTCGGAAGAAAGCGGCAGCACCCGCAGCCCGGCGTCGGGCAGCCGCTTGACGAAGAAACCCGCGATCGGACCCCACACGACGGCCGCGTCGAGCGCGCCGCCGGCGAGGTGCTTCTCGATGATCTCACCCGCGTAGTGCTCGGGGTCGGCATTCAGTATTCGGTAGGGTACGCCCTGCGCCACGAGCCCGTGGCGGGCCAGCCAGGCCGAGGCGGGCGAGCGGTCGTACACCCCGATGCGCAGCCGCTCGCGCTGCTCCGCCGGCAGGGCGAGGAACTGCTCCACGCCGTGCACCTCGCGCAGGCGGCTGCCCAGCACCAGCACGTAAGTGGAGCGGTAATAGGGACGCGTGGGCGCAGCCTGATCGTAGCGCGCGGGAACCCCCATCACAACGTCACAAGCGTAATCCTGGCCGGGCAGCCTGAAGCGCAGGGTGTTGCGGATGAAGCCCAGCCGCTGCGGAAAGGAGTAGTACTCCAGCTTCCATCCCAGGCGACTGGCGAACAGCTCGGCGATGCGGTTCTCGAAACCCTCGCCCTGCAGATTAGTGAACGGGAGATTGCTCGGGTCCTGGCAGACGCGGAAGGCGCGTTCCTCACCGCCCTGGGTCTGGGCCGCGGCGAGCGGAGCGAGCCCCGCGGCCGCACCTGCGAGCAAGGCGAGGAAGCGAGCGAGCCGCAGCGTGCTATTCACCGCTCACCTCGCCGGCGATTCCTCGCGCGCTGACATCGCACCGTCACTTCAGCAGCTCCACCTTGGCGCGCTTGATGGCGCCGTCGGAGCGGCCCTTCAGGTAGGCGTACAGATTGTCCAGATTGTCGCTGACCATCTTGCTGGTGCTGAAGCTCGGCATCCCCTTGTCCAGCCGCCCTTCCATGATCGCCTTGCGGAACTCGTCCTTGGTCAGCACCTTCATGCTTTCGAGCAGCGACGGGCCCACCATGCCCTCCTGATTCGCGCCGTGGCACCGATCGCAGGCCGCCGCGCGCCATGTGCGGAAGCCCTGCATGGTGTTCGCGTCCACCTTGGTGCCGTCCACCACTGTGTACAGATCGGTCTGCACGCGCTCGTCGGCCGTGGCCGCCACCGCGAGCAGCGCGAGCCCGCACAACATCCACCTGGTCATCGTCCTTCGCTCCGGTGGGCAAAAAACTGGCATCCCGCGCGCGTGCGCGGGATGCCAGCCGACCATGTGCTGCTTCAGTCGGGCGCGATGCTTCAGTTGGCGAGTGTGAACACCGTCAGCTGGCCGCCCAGGTCGGTGTAGTCGCGCAGCTCCTTGTAGCCGCCCACCGCACCCAGGCCGTCGGTGTCCTTGTCCAGGCCCGCGGCCATGCCGATGCCGGCCCAGCCGCCGATGCCCGAGAACACGCCCACGTACTGCCGGCCGCGATGCTCGTAGGTGAACACGTTGCCGATGATGCCGGACGGGGTCTTGAACTTCCACAGCTCACGCCCGTTCAGGTCGACGGCCTTGAGATAGCCCTCCAGCGTGCCATAGAACACGACGTCGCCGGCGGTCGCGAGCGCGCCGCTCCACACCGAGAACTTCTCCGGCTTGGACCAGACGATCTTGCCTTCGGCCGCATCCCAGGCGATGAAGTTGCCCATGTGGCTGTCACCCGGTGGCGGGTACATGGACAGCGTCGCGCCGACGTAGGGCTGCCCGGCCACGTATTCCACGGCGAACGGCTCGTAGTCCATGCACACGTGGTTGGTCGGCACGTAGAACAGCCTGGTCTTCGGGTGGAACGCCGCGGGCTGCTGGTCTTTGGAGCCCAGCGCCGCCGGGCATACGCCCTTGGTGTTGACGTCCGGCCCGTTCTGCGCCGTGCTGTACCGGGACACGACCTGCGGGCGCCCGCTCTTCATGTCGACGTGCGTCGCCCAGTTGACCGCCGGGTCGTACTTCTCGGCCACCAGCAGCTCGCCGGTGACGCGGTCCAACGTGTAGCCGAAGCCGTTGCGGTCGAAGTGCACCAGCACCTTGCGATTCTGCCCGCGCACGTCGATGTCGGCGAGGATCATCTCGTTGATGCCGTCGAAGTCCCACTCGTCGAACGGCGTCATCTGGTAGACCCACTTGACCTTGCCGGTGTCCAGGTCGCGCGCCCAGATACTCATCGACCACCTGTTGTCGCCAGGACGCTGCGCCGGGTTCCAGGTGCTGGGGTTGCCGGTGCCGTAGTAGACCAGGTTCACCTTCGGATCGTAGCTGAACCAGCCCCAAGTGGTGCCGCCGCCGATCTTCCACTGGTCGCCCTGCCAGGTCTTCAGGCTGGAGTCGCGTCCTACCGGCTGCACTTCACCGTCGTTCCAGGTGGTGGTGGTAGCCGGGTCGATCAGCATCTCGTCGTCGGGGCCGGTGCTGTAGCCGCGCCACACCATCTTGCCGGTCCGGATATCGTAGGCCGAGAGGTAGCCGCGCACGCCCCATTCGCCGCCGCTGATGCCGGTGATCACCTTGTCCTTGAACACGTGAGGGGCATTGGTGTTCACCGCGCCCAGCTTGGGATCGCCGTTGATCGCGGTCCACACCACCCGGCCGTCCGCCGCGTTCAGCGCAACCAGCTTGCTGTCGGCCTGCTGCAGGAACAGCTTGCCGTCGGCGTACGCAAGCCCGCGGTTGACCGTGTCGCAGCACATCTGCGGGATCACCGCCGGGTCCTGCTTGGGCGCGTACTTCCACTTGATCTTCTGTGTCTCCAGGTCGATGGCGAAGACGTTGTTGGGGAAGGGGGTATGCAGGTACATGGTGTCGCCCACCACCAGCGGCGAGCCCTCGTGCCCGCGCAGCACGCCGGTGGAAAACATCCACGCGACCTGCAGCCTGTTGACGTTGCCCGCGTTGACCTGCTTGAGCGCGCTGTAGCGCGTGTTGGCGAAATCGCCAGCCTGCGCCGCCCAGTTCTTGGAGTCGGCCATCAGCTTCGCCAGCCCGTCGTTGGCCAGGGCGACGCCCGGCGCGGTGAAGGCGAACAGAAGCGACGCCGAAAGCAGCTTCGTAGGAATCCTCACTTTGGTCCTCCGCCTGTATCGATTGGTTTTTGAGGTAAGGCTCGTAAGCTGGCACGGTCCGCACCGCAAATGCGGTGGCCAGCCGGCTCCGGCGCTTGCAAACGGCGCCGATCAATAAAGGTGATGCTGCCAGCGGCCCGTCCCATCGACATGCGGTTCGGTCCGAGCGCGAGTCGTTCGGCTCTCTTGTCTGGCTGGCGCGCGCCAAAAGATGCACGCCGAAGCGGTAGCGGGCAACCCCGGAGCGGAGTGCTACCGCGAGCGTTATGGTTATTCTCCTGGCCCTTCTAGGCGGGGCCGTTGCGTGTCAAACAGTGTGATGAAATCAATAGCACCCCGCTCTGCAGCCGTCAAGGTGAGCAGCGCGTGCGCAAGAGCGCTGGCCGGTCGAACCTCCCGCTTTGTCAGGTTCTGTTCCCGTACAAGCCGCCGCGCCGCGCTGCGACGCTTGTCCGCCTGCGGCGACGGCGGTTGTATGCAGGCCACTAAATATGGTGGTCGGCGCCGGCCGGCACCAAATATCTTGTGTTCTGGGCCGCGACTCGTGCTAGACTGCGGGCGAACCGGCATCCGCGCGCGCCCGGTCCGCGGCGCGTGGCCAGGCCAGCCGGTTCCGGCCCGTGAGGGGACACGCGGCGAGGCGGAGGATGGCCGAGGAAAGCGATCTCGAACGCACAGAACCGGCGTCACAACGACGCCTGGAGCAGGCCCGTGAGCACGGGCAGGTGTCGCGCTCTCCCGAGCTTTCCAGCTTTGCCGTCCTGATGGCGGCAGGCGGCGGCTTCCTGTGGATGGGAGCGGCGCTGGTGGACACGCTGGAGGGCGTCATGCGCGCCGGCCTCACTTTGGACCATGCCGCGGCCTTCGATCCCGCCCAGATCGGGGCGCGGCTCTACTACGGCGCCGCGTCCGCGCTGCTGGGATTCGCGCCCTGGTTCCTGCTGGTGGCGGCCGTAGCGATTCTCGCGCCCACGCTGATGAGCGGCTGGCTGTTCACCTTCCGCTCGCTGCAGCCGGATGTCTCGCGCCTCGACCCGGTGCGCGGCCTGGGCCGCATCTTCTCGCGCTACGGGCTGATCGAATCGGGGAAGGCGCTGCTGAAGATCGCGCTCGTCGGTGCGGCGGCGGCTTGGGCGATGTGGTCCGAGCGCGCCGAGATCGCGGCGCTGCTCTCGGAGCCCCTGCAGCCAAGCCTTGCGCACCTCGGTCGTCTGCTCGGCGTGACCTTCCTGATCGTGGCCGGCGCGCTCGCGCTGATCGTGGCGCTGGATCTGCCGCTTCGGCTTTGGGATCACGCCCGCCGACTGCGCATGAGCCAGGACGAGGTGCGTGCGGAACTCAAGGAAACCGAGGGCGACCCGCTGGTGAAGGTCCGGATCCGCGCCTTGCAGCGCGAGATGGCACGGCGCCGGATGATGCTCGAAGAGGTGCCCCGCGCCGACGTGGTGGTGACCGACCCGGGTCGCTGTGCGGTCGCCCTGAGATACGCCGAAGACACCAGGCGCACGCCGCGGGTCGTGGCCCGGGGCGCGCTGCGGGTGGCGGAGCGCATCGTCGACCTGGCGCGCGCCTACGACGTGCCGGTGCTGAGCGCGCCGGCGCTCGCCCGCGCGCTGCTTGCGCACGCTCCAGTCGGCCGGGATATCCCTGCGTCGCTGTACGACCCGGTCGCCGAGGTGTTGGCCTGGGTCTACGGGTTGCGCCGCTTCCGGACCAGCGGCGGCGAACGACCGCGCGAGCCCGGTGCGCTGACTGTCCCGCCCGAGCTCGATCCCGGCGCCGCTTCGGCCGGCGTGTGACCGATGAACTCCCAACCCAGAGGTGCAGAGAACGCAGAGGGCGCAGAGCGCCACCTGACGGATGGACCCCGGGCACTCCTCCTCCTCCCTCCCGGCCCATCCCACGGTGACGCCATTGCATACCCGCCCGTCGGCGGGTGTGGCGCTGCGGAGAAGCGCCCCTCCCTGCGTTCTCTGCGTCCTCTGCACCTTTGGGTTGAGGTGTCGCGGTAATGGCCCAGGCGCCGGCGACGGCGTTGGCGCGGCCAACCCTGCGGCAGATGGCCGGGCCGCTGCTGATCCTCATGATCCTGGCGATGATGGTGTTGCCGCTGCCAGCCATCGCTCTGGATCTGCTGTTCAGCTTCAACATCGCCCTGTCGATGCTGGTGCTGCTGCTCGCCCTGTACGTCCTCAAGCCGCTCGACTTCTCGTTGTTTCCGACGGTGCTGCTGCTCACCACGCTGCTGCGCCTTTCGCTGAACGTCGCCGCCACCCGCGTGGTGCTGCTGTACGGCCACACCGGACCCGACGCCGCCGGGAAGGTGATCGAATCGTTCGGCCAGTTTCTGGTGGGCAGCAGCTACGCCGTGGGCATCGTCGTGTTCGTGATCCTGGTGACGATCAACTTCGTGGTGATCACGCGGGGCGCCGGCCGCATCGCCGAGGTCGCCGCCCGCTTCACGCTGGACGCCATGCCCGGCAAGCAGCTCGCAATCGACGCCGACTTGAACGCCGGCGCGATCGGGGAGGCGGAAGCGCGCCGGCGCCGGGCCGACGTGAGCCGGGAGGCGGAGTTCCACGGCGCCATGGACGGCGCCAGCCGGTTCGTGCGCGGCGACGCCATCGCCGGCATCGTCATCATGCTGATCAACATCGTCGGCGGGCTGACGATCGGCATGACGCAGCACGGGCTCGACATCGGACAGGCCGCGCAGACCTACACGCTGCTCACCATCGGCGACGGGCTGGTCGCGCAGGTGCCCGCGCTGGTCGTGTCCACTGCGGCCGGCATCCTGGTGAGCCGCGCGTCGGCCGAGCAGGACCTCAACCAGCAGCTGCTCGATCAGCTCGGTGGCCGCCCGCTGGTGCTGTACACCACCGCCGCCATCCTCGGCTTCCTGGGACTGATCCCGGGCATGCCGCACGTCGCGTTCCTGTTGATCGCGGCGCTGCTGGCCGGCGCCGCCTGGTGGATCGAGCGCCGCGCGATTGCGGAGCAGGCGGTCGAACCCGCGCCGGTGCCGCCGCCGGCCGCCGAGCCGCCGGACGTGTCGTGGGAGGACGTGGTGTCGATCGACACCCTCGGTCTCGAGGTCGGCTATCGCCTGATCCCGCTGGTGGACCGCGCGCAGGACGGCGAGCTGCTGCGCCGGATCCGCGGGCTGCGCAAGAAGTTCGCGGCCGAGATGGGCTTCCTGGTGCCCGCGGTGCACATTCGCGACAACCTGGAGCTGCGCCCGAACGGCTACCGCATCACGCTCAAGGGCGTGGAGGCGGGGGCTGGAGAGGTGTCGCCCGGCATGTACCTGGCGATCAACCCCGGGCGCGTGCTCGGCCCGCTGCCCGGACCGCAGACCAGGGACCCGGCCTTTGGCCTGCCCGCGGTGTGGGTGGAGGCGGGCAACCGCGAGCGGGCCCAGGCGATGGGTTACACCGTGGTGGACGCGAGCACCGTGGTGGCCACACACCTGTCCAGCATCATCCAGAGTCATGCGCCCGAGCTGCTCGGGCGCGAGGAGACGCAGGCGCTGCTCGAGCACCTGGCACGCGAGGTGCCGAAGCTGGTGCAGGACGTGGTGCCCAGGCTGGTGCCGCTCGCCACGTTGCAGAAGGTGCTACAGAACCTGCTCGCCGAGGGCGTGCACATTCGCGACATGCGCACCGTGCTGGAGTGTCTGGCCGAGCACGGCGCGCGCACGCAGGACGCGGATGAGCTGACCGGTGTGGTGCGCGTGGCGCTGGGCCGCGCCATCGTTCAGCAGATCTTCGGCGGCGGGCGCGAGGTGGAGGTGTTCGCGCTGGAGCCGCAGATCGAGCAGCTGCTGACGCAGGCCGGTCAACCGCGCGGCGCGGAAACCCCCGGTCTCGAGCCGGGGCTGGCCGAGCGCCTGATGGGGCAGGCGAGCCAGCTCGCCCAGGCGCGCGCGCAGCTCGGCCAGCCGGCGGTGCTGCTCGCGCCGCCTGCGCTGCGCAACCTGCTGGCGCGCTTCCTGCGCCGCGCGGCGCCGCAGCTCAAGGTGCTGTCCCACGCCGAGATCCCGGACAGCCGCGTGGTGAAAGTGGTGGCCACGCTCGGCGCGCTGGGTGCCAGCGCGTGAGGTCATGCTAGTCCGCAAGTTCTACGCCGCCAGCGCGCGTCACGCGCTGCGGCTGGTGCGCGAGGCGCTCGGCGGCGAGGCGCTGATCCTGTCCAACCGGCGCACCGCACACGGCATCGAGATCATGGCGGTCGCGCAGAAGGACGTCGAAGCGGTCACCCGCGCCGCGGTACCCGCGGATGCCGTGCCGCCGCCGCCAGTGCCGGGCGATGGGCCGGCGATTGCGAGCGAGCCGCTTGCGCAGCAATACGCCGTGCGCCACTACCCGACGCAGCAGATTGCGACGCAGCAGATCCCGGCGCAGCAAGTCTCCGCGCATCAGGATGCGGCGCCCTACGAGGTCGTTCGCTATGGTCCCGGGTCCGGCGGCGCCGCGCCCTACGCCGGTCGCCCCTACGCCGCCGGCCCCTCCGACGCCGCCTCCTACGACGCCGGTCCCTCTGACTCCGGTTCCTACGATTCTGGACCTTTCACTCGGGCCCCCTACGATCTGGTCCACGAAGTGCGGCTGCTGCGCTCGCTGGTCGAAGGGCAGCTCTCGGCCTTGGCCTGGGGCGACCTCAAGCGCCGCGACCCGGCCAAGGGAGAGGTGATGCGGCGCCTGCTCGGTGCGGGCTTCAGCGCCGGGCTATCGCGCGAGATGATCGGAGAACTGTCCGAGGGCCTGGACCTGACGCGCGCGATGCGTCTCACCAAGACGCGGCTGCAGCAGCGCCTGCGCACCGCAGCGCCCGACGCGGGCCTGGTGGACGCCGGCGGCATCATCGCCCTGGTCGGCCCGACCGGCGTGGGCAAGACCACGACGGTGGCGAAGCTCGCGGCCGAATGCGTCGTCCAGCACGGTGCCGCGCGGCTCGCGCTGGTCACCACCGACACCTATCGGATCGGCGCCGTCGATCAGCTGCGCATCTACGGCAAGATCCTTGGCGTGCCGGTGTTCGCGATCCGCAACGAGTCGGACCTGCGCGCCACGCTCGAGGAGCTGCACAGCCGGCACCTGGTGCTGATCGACACCGTCGGCATGAG
>DATBMG010000246.1:0-19842 GCA_036554965.1 Burkholderiales bacterium | reverse complement strand
GCTGACTCGAACCCGAAAGCGCGAAATCCGAGGCGTCGAACTCGCTGTAGCGTAGGCCCAGCTCCCAACCTCCCCAGGTGCGGTCCCTCCAGCTGAAGTTGTTGCGCGGCCGGATGCGGCCGAACTGTCCATCCTTGTAGGACTCGCCGTAGGCTTCGCCGGTGATCATCCACATCAGATTCACGTAGTAGGAGTCGATGTCCAGATCGAAGGCCGTCACCGGCGCCGGCACCTGCCGCGTCCCCTGGTAATTGGCGGTCCAGTACTCGCTCTGCAGCTTCACCGGTCCGTACGCCAGCGCGAGCTCGTACGCCCATAGCTCGCGGTCCACGTTGCTGGCGGTTCCCGTTGCGGAATTGAACGCTTGCGGTGTGAAGAACGTGACGCCGCGCGCTTCGGTCTGTCCGGTGGCGGCGGCGAACGGGCTGGTTGCGCTGTTGGTCGCCTTGCCGGACTTGTAGTTGGCACCGAGGTGCAGCACCATCTCCGGGCGGCCCAGTAGCTCGGCGAAGTTCTCCGTCGCGCGCGCGGTGAGCATCATGCCGTCGGCGTCGATGTCCTGCGCGTTGCCCTGACGTTCGTCGGCATTCAGACCGGTGCCGTTGGTGAACGACAGTCCGTAGTTGAACCCGGTGAACGGCGTACCGTCGATCATCACCCCGCGGTCGTAGTTCAGGTTCTGGATCAGGCTCTGCGTGAGGCCACGCTCCTGGAAATCGCTGAAGTTCGCCGACTCCGTATTCTCCAGGCCGAACTGTGGCTTCGACTGGCCCAGCCGGATCAAAGCCCAGGGCCGCAACCAGCCCAGTTGCAGATACACGTGAGTCGCCGTCGTGTTATGGGTGCCGGTGGAAGCGTTGCCGCTGGCGTACTCGCCTTCCACGCGAAACAGGTAATCCTGCAGGTAGGTGACGGTGGCGCCGAGGCGCGCCCGGCGGATGCTGAAAGTGTCCGAAACGATGTCCTCGTCGAAGGAGCGGTAGTCGAGCTGCACCCGGCCGTTCAGGCGCAGCGCCCAGCGCCCGCGGGTATCCTGCAGCCCGATCCCGTCCGCCGGCCGGAACAGGCCGGTCGTGTCCAGCCGCTGCTCGAGGGCAGTGGCCTTTTCCCGGGCTTCGCCCGCCGCTGCCGCCGCGCCGGCCGCCTGCGCCTTTGTGCGCTGGACTTCGGCGGCGTCCTGCGTCGGTGCGGCGGCCTTGGCCGCGTCGAGCTCCTGCTTGATGGTTTGCAGCTCGCGCGTCATGGTGCGTAGCTGCTCCTCGAGCAGGCGGATTCGCTCCTCGGCGTCCTGGGCGGCCACGAGCGCAGGCCACAGCATCCCCGCCGCTGCCAGGACGATCAGGCCCCTCAGCGCTGATCTCGGCCCGGTCTTCACCGACATGGCTATATTCATTCTTATATAACGGCGCTGTGCATTGAAATATATAACGCGGGCTGGTGTCAAGCCCTCGGCCGGAGCGCCCTGGGCAGCGCCGGTGCCGGCATCGGGCATTGGGAAAAAAAAAGAGCGACCGTGCTGGCGGTCGCTCGAGGTCTCGAAGGGGGCGCCGGTTGCTCTAC
Source organism: Burkholderiales bacterium (assembly GCA_036554965.1). GTDB lineage: Bacteria > Pseudomonadota > Gammaproteobacteria > Burkholderiales > SHXO01 > SHXO01. The sequence goes on along the minus strand of DATBMG010000246.1, from coordinate 18,282 downwards.
TCCCGCTTGCTCCAACTCTGGGCGCCTCGCGTCGTATTCTGGTGTATATATCGCGGCCGAGTCAAGTCGCACTGGCGCGGGCCGCCCGATTGCCGGGCCGGGAGCACCCTTAAGCATGATTTAAGTTTGCCCCCGTAGACTCGAATCGTGGCAAGCGCAGGGCATCCATGCACGAGGTATACCGAAAGCAAGAGCTGAGCTGTCCTTCGCCGTACTTCCCCGTTGAGCGCCGGATCGCCCCGTGGGGCATTCGGCGCCTTTTTGCGTGATGCACATCCCGCTGTGTTCTCCTCGGTGCGCCGCTTGACGGGCGCACGATGCTGGATGCGCCCTCTCGCGCGTTATGTCACGCTGCTGTGGGTCGCTGCCGCTTTCCTCGCGATCAATGGCGCGGTGCGCCTGTCGCTGTTGGGTGTCGAGGCCGACGCCGCGAACTTCGCCCCGCTGCGGTTAGCGGCCATCCTGGGCCTTGGCTCGCTGTACGACGCCGCGGCGGCGAGCTACCTGCTGATCCCCTTCGCCCTGCTCGCGCTCGTGTGCCCGAGCGGCCGGCATGGCCGACTGGCCCATGCGCTGCTGGCCGCTGCGCTGGCTTGTGCGGCGGTCGTCGGCATGCTGTTCACGGCGACCTCCGAGCTGGTGTTCTGGAATGAGTTCTCGTCGCGCTTCAATTTCATCGCGGTCGACTATCTGGTCTACACGCGCGAAGTCGTCGGCAACCTGCGGCAATCCTATCCGTTGGGCGCGATGCTGGGCGCAATCGCCCTGGCGTCGCTGGTGCTCTGCTGGACGCTGCGCAAGCGCTTCTGGCGCGCGGCCGCCGCCGAGGTCGGCGGCTTTTCCCGGCGGCTGGCCGCGAGCGGCGCGGTCCTTGCGCTGCCGCTGCTCGCGTCGCTGGCGGTCGGTGAAGGCCCCAGGGAAGCGCTCGCCACCCCCTCTGCCCGCGAGCTTGCCGGCAACGGCTACTACGAGCTGGTGCGCGCGTTTCGCGACAACGATCTGGACTATCGCGCCTTCTACCGGATGGTGCCGCTGCCGCAGGCCGAGGCCGAGGTGCTCGCCGAGTTTGCCGAAGCCGACTCGCACGCGCGTTTTACTCGCGCGCATCATCCCCTGGAACGGGAGGTCACCGCCGCCGGCCCCGCGCGCTCGCTCCACGTGGTGCTGGTGTCGATCGAGAGTCTGGGCGCCGACTACATGGAGTCGCTGGGCGGGCGCAAGGGCCTCACGCCCAACCTCGACCGTTTCTCCGCCCGGGGCCTAGCGTTCACGCGGATCTATGCGACCGGGCTGCGCACCGTGCGTGGCCTGGAAGCGCTCAGCCTGTCGATCCCGCCCACGCCCGGCCACGCCGTGCCGATGCGCCCGCGCAACAAGGGTTTGCAGACGCTCGGCGAAGTGTTGCGCGAGCGCGGCTACGAGCCGCTCTACATCTACGGCGGGTACAGCTACTTCGACAACATGCGGGACTTCTTCGAAGGCAATGGCTATACCGTGATCGATCGGCGCGCCATCGACGCCCAGACCATCAGCCACGAGACCATCTGGGGGGTGGCCGACGAGGACCTGTTCCGCCACGCGCTGCGCGAGATGGACGCGCGGGCTGCCGCCGGGAAGCGCGTGTTCGCGCACATCATGACCACCTCCAACCACCGGCCCTTCACCTATCCCGAGGGACGCATCGACATCCCGTCGGGCAGCGGCCGGGACGGCGCAGTCAAGTACACCGACTGGGCGATCGGCCGCTTCGTCGAGGAGGCTTCGCGCCGGCCGTGGTTCCGCCAGACGCTGTTCGTGTTCGTCGCCGATCACACTTCGCGCGGCCGCGGCCGCACCGACCTGCCGCCGGAGAACTACCACATCCCGCTGATCGTGTATGCACCCGGCGTCGTCGCGCCCGGGCGCATCGACTGGGTCGCCTCGCAGATCGACGTCGCACCCACCGTGCTCGCGCTGCTCAACATCAGCTACACCTCGCGCTTCTTCGGCCAGGACATCCTCACAGAGGGGCGCAAGCACCAGCGTGCATTTATGGCGAACTACCTCACGGTGGGCTACATGGAGGACGGCATGGTGGTGGAGCTCTCGCCGAAGCGGCGCGTGCGCGTGGTGGAAGCCGACAGCGGCAGGCCGGTGCCAACAAGCGATGCGCACGCGCGTCACCTCGTCGACGAGGCCGTCGGCTATTACGAGCTTGCGGCCGAAGTCGTGGCCGACGGAGTGGCTGAGCCGAGCCAGGCGCCGCCCCGCCCCTGACCTACCGCACCCGCCGGGCATTGCACCCGCGTGCCGATCCGCGTAGCGTGCTCGGGTGCCGCCGCGCCGATCGGCTTGATCGGCCGGCCAGGCCGCGTTGCGATCCTTCTTCTGCGAGGTGCCCCGATGACCGTTGCGCTCCGCTTCCGTCGTCTTGCCGCTATCGGCTTCGCCCTTGCCCTGCTGGTCGCCGCGGGCTCGCCCGCGGCCGCGCAGCAGACTTCCCAGCCCAAGTACAAGGTCATCACGGAGCGCAACGTGATGGTGCCGATGACCGACGGCACGCGGCTCGCCATCGACATCCATCGTCCCGATGCTCCCGGCAAGTTCCCGGCGCTGGTCGAGCGCACGCCCTACGACAAGACCAAGTCCTCGGAGATCCAGGTGGGCGCGCACACCTTCTTCGCCGAGCGCGGCTACGTATTCCTGGTGCAGGATACGCGCGGCCGCTTCGCCTCCGAAGGCACGTTCTATCCGTTCCTCGACGACGGCTGGCTGAAGAATCGCGACGGCTACGACACCGTGCAGTGGATCGCCCGGCAGCCCTGGTCGGACGGCAAGGTCGGCGTGCTGGGCGGCTCCTACACCGGCCAGACCGCCTACATGATCGGCCCCACGCAGCCCCCAGCCATGCAGGCGCTGTTCGTGCGCGAATCGGCCTCGGACCTGTTCGACCATTGGGTATACCGCGGCGGGGCGTTCGAGCTGGGGTTCGTCGCCGCCTGGTCCACGCGCACCTTCGGTCCCGATATCGTCGCGCGCGCGCACGGCGGCGGCGACGCGGACAACGCCAAGCGCCGCCTCGACGCCGCGATCGCGCGCCAGGAGCAGGATTTCTGGCATCTGCCGCTCCCCACCTATCCGCCCCTCGACTGGGCGGCGGGCTGGCGCTACTTCTACGACTGGCTCGAGCAGAACAAGGACGGCCCGTACTGGTGGCAGCAGAACCTGGGGCTGAACCACCATCGTTTCCAAGTCCCGGTGGCACATCTGGGCGGCTGGTACGACATTTTTCTCAAGGGCACGATCGACAACTTCCTGGGTCTGCGCAAGCGCGCCGCCACGGCCCTGGCGCGCAACAACCAGAAGCTCGTGATCGGGCCCTGGATTCACGGCCCGACCAACGTGAGCAAGGTCGAAGTCGGCGAGATGAAGTTCCCCGGTGCAGATCAGGTTGACTTCAACGCGATCCGCCTCCAGTGGTTCGACCACTGGCTGAAGGGCATCGACACCGGCGTGACGCGCGAGCCGCCGATCCTGATCTACGTCATGGGTGCCAACCGCTGGCGCACGGAGAACGAGTGGCCGCCGGCGCGCGCGCGCTTCACACCCTACTATCTACGCGCGGGTCAAGGCGGCTCGACAGCCACGCTGTATGACGGGGCCCTCGCGGTCCAGCCGCCTGCCGGCGCGGAAGGCCCGGCCGGTTATACGTACGATCCGCGCGACCCGGTGCCGACCCTGGGCGGGAGCACGCTGTTCATCGCCGCCGGCCCGACCGATCACCGCAAGGCCGACGCGAGAAGCCTCACCTTCACCAGCGAACCTTTGAAGGAGGACCTCGAGGTCACGGGTCCAGTGAAGGCCGTGCTCTACGCCATGTCTTCCGCCGTGGACACGGACTGGGTGGTGCGGCTGAACGACGTTCATCCGGACGGCCGCTCCATCCTGATCGTGGACGGCATCCTGCGCGCCCGCTACCGCGAGTCGATGCGCGAGCCGACGCTGATCGAACCGGACCGCGTGTATCGTTACGACGTCGACTTGTGGGCCACGAGCAACGTGTTCAAGGCCGGGCACCGCTTGCGGGTGAGCGTGACCAGCAGCAACTTCCCGCGCTGGGACCGCAACCTGAACAGCGCCGAGAGCCCCGAGACCGGTGCGCACCCGCAGACCGCGTTCAACACCGTCTTCTTCGACCCGCAGCACCCTTCGCACATCCTGCTGCCGGTGATCCCGGCGGATTGATCCCGGGGTCGGCGGATCGATCCCGGAGGCGGCGGATGGATACCGGCGCCGCCGGACTGAGGGCGCTTCAGTGCCCCGCCATGAGCCGGGTGAACTGCGTCAGCTCCTTCTGCACGCTGGCAGCAGCCTTGGCCTCCATCTCGAGGTAGCGACGCAGGACCTCATGGCCTAGTTCGCTCACGCGCGCTCCGCCCCCGCGCTGCCCGCCCGTGAGGGTCTCCACCACGGGCGACTTGAAGCATTGGTTCATGGTGTCCACCAGCAGCCAAGCGCGGCGGTAGGACATGCCCAGCGCGCGGGCCGCAGCCGAGATGGACCCGGTTTCCTCGATGGCGCGCAGCAGATCGGCCTTGCCCGGCCCCATGGCGATGGCCTTGCGCAGCATGATGCGAATTTGCGGGCGCGGCGCTCGCGCAGATTGATCGCGCTTCCTGGGCGATGCTGCCCTGGCGGCCTTCACCCTGGTCAACGCGTCGGCTCCGACCAGCGATCGGCGGCCCGATCATCGGCGGCGCGCGCTTCCACCCAGCGCGCGCCCGCCGGCGTCTGTTCCTTCTTCCAGAACGGCGCCTGGGTCTTGAGGTAGTCCATCACGAACTCGCAGGCGGCGAACGCCTCACCCCGGTGAGCGCCGGTGACCACCACCAGCACGATCTGGTCGAGCGGCCGCAGGCGTCCGATGCGATGCACGACCAGCACGTCGATGATGTCCCAGCGCGACTTCGCCTGCGTTACGATCTGCTCGAGCGCACGCTCGGTCATCCCCGGATAGTGCTCCAGCGTCATCTCCGAGACGCGCTCGCCGTCGCTCACGTCCCGCACCAGGCCGACGAAGCTGGCGATGGCACCGACCGCTGGGTTGCCCCCCCGCAGCGCTTGGATTTCTGCGCCGAGGTCGAAATCCTCGGCCTGGACCCGCACCGGCACGCTCTAGCCCCCGGTCACCGGCGGGAAGAAGGCGATCTCGTCGCCGGCCCGGATGCGCGTCTCCCCGGTCGCCATGCTCTGGTTGACAGCCACCCGCACCGGCTTGCCCGGCGCCAGCTCGCTCGCCCAGGCCCCACCGCGGGCTTGCAGGTGCGCGTGCAGGGCCGCGACCGTGTCGACGCCGGGCGGCAACGCCAGCCGCTCCGCATCGCGGCCCAGCGCCTCCTTCAGGCGCGCGAAGTACAGTACCCGCACGGCCGACTCCTGCTCGACCGCCAGCCCCTGGTACACGTCCGAATTGTCCATCTGGCCGATTCCCGCGTGAGCCTCGATGCCCTGCATTATAATCCGCTATGTCCAAGCGGGATGAACGCCCGGCCGCAGGAGCAGCCCCTGCGGAAAGGGCGGGGCCCTCCGGAGGGAGCGGTCGCGCGGTGGACGGGGGCGAAGAGCCATGGCACACGATCACAATCCACAGCACGCGCAGGCGCCGGAGCGCGGTCCGGTACCGCCGCGCCGGCACACCTTGCCGTTCGAGGACACGCGGCGCCGGCCGCTGCGCGATCTGCGCATCTCGGTCACCGACCGCTGCAACTTCCGCTGCACATACTGCATGCCCAAGGAGGTATTCGGCAAGGACTTCCAGTTCCTGGAGCGCAGCCAGCTGCTGTCCTTCGGCGAGATCCACCGCCTGGTGCGCATCTTCCGCGATCACGGCGTGGAGAAGATCCGCATCACCGGCGGCGAGCCGCTGGTGCGGCGCAAGCTCGAGCGGCTGATCGAGATGCTCGCCTACTGGGACGACCTCGATCTCACGCTCACCACCAACGGCTCGCTGCTCGAACAGAAGGCACGCGATCTGCGCAACGCCGGCTTGAAGCGCATCACCGTCAGCCTGGACTCGCTCGACGATGCAGTGTTCAAGGCGATGAACGACGTGGACTTCCCGGTGCGCAGCGTGCTCGCCGGGATCGACGCCGCGGCGGCCGCCGGGCTGCACCCGATCAAGATCAACATGGTGGTCCAGCGCGGCGTCAACGACCACAGCGTTCTGGAGATGGCGCGCTTCTTCCGCGACAAAGGTCGTATTCTGCGCTTCATCGAATTCATGGACGTTGGCGCCACCAACGGCTGGAAGATGGAGCAGGTGGTGCCCTCGCGCGAGCTTGTGCAGCGCATCGACCGCGAGATGCCGATCGAGCCAGTGCAGCCCAACTACGAAGGTGAGGTGGCGGAGCGCTGGCGCTACCGCGACGGCAGCGGCGAGGTGGGCTTCATCTCCTCGGTGACACAGGCCTTCTGCCGCAGCTGCACGCGCGCCCGCCTGTCGGCCGAAGGCCAGCTCTATACCTGCCTGTTCGCCGAGCACGGCACTGATTTCCGCGGGCTGCTGCGCGGCGGCGCTTCCGACGGCGAGATCGCCGATCTGATCCGCAGTGTGTGGACGGTCCGCGCCGATCGCTATTCCGAGATCCGCACCGCGGAGACGGTGAAGCTGCGCAAAGTGGAGATGTCCTACATCGGCGGCTGATCCGCCTTCTGGTTTCCATGGACAAGCCGGCTTCTCTCGCGGCGCTCGCCGCCGACAGCGACTACGATCCGAACTCTATGCCGGTGGCGAAGGCGCGCGACTACATCCGCGCGTTTCTGACGCCTATCGGCGGCACGGAGCGGCTGCATATCCGCGCTGCCCTCGGGCGCGTGCTGGCCGACGACGTGCTCTCCGGCATCGACGTCCCGGCGCACGACAATTCGGCGATGGACGGGTACGCCTTCCGGCACGGCGACTTGAAGAGCGAAGGCGAAACGTCGTTCGCAGTCGTCGGCACGTCGTTTGCGGGCAAGCCTTACGCCGGACAGGTGAGCGCTGGACAGGCGGTGCGCATCATGACCGGCGGTGTGATGCCGGCCGGCGCGGACAGCGTGGTGATGCAGGAGCGCGTCACGGCCACCGGGGACACGGTGCGCATCCCGGCCGGCCAGCAAAAGGGTCAGAACGTGCGCCTGGCCGGGGCCGATATCCGGCGCGGCAGCGCGGTGTTCCGGCGCGGACAGATCCTGCGGCCTGCGGAGATCGGCATGCTCGCCTCGCTCGGCATCGGCGAAGCGGCGGTGTTCCGCAAGCTGCGGGTGGCGTTCTTCTCCACCGGCGACGAGCTGGTCGGCATCGGCAGTCCGCTCGCCGCGGGGCAGATCTACGACAGCAACCGCTACACCATTCACGGCATGCTCACCCGCCTGGGTTGCGAGGTCCTCGACCTGGGCGTGGTGCGCGACGACCCGGCCGCGATCGAGCGCGCGTTCCGCGAAGCGTCGCAGTCCGCCGACGTGGTGATTACCAGCGGTGGCGTCTCCGTGGGGGAGGCCGATTTCGTCAAGCAGATCCTCAACCGACTGGGCGAAGTGCTGTTCTGGAAGATCGCGATGCGTCCGGGGCGCCCGCTCGCCTACGGCAAGCTGGGGCAGGCGCATTTCTTCGGGCTGCCCGGCAACCCGGTGTCGGCGATGGTCACGTTCTACCAGTTCGTGCGCGACGCCCTGCTGGTGCTGATGGGCGTTCCCGAGCCGCAGCCGGTCCCCACCTTCAAGGCGCTGTGCACCTCGCCCATCAAGAAGGCGCCCGGGCGCACCGAGTTCCAGCGCGGCATCCTGAGCCGCGGCCCGGATGGGCGCTGGACGGTGCGCGTCACCGGCGACCAGAGCTCGGGCATCCTGTCGTCCATGAGCCAGGCCAACTGCTTCATCGTCCTACCCGACGACCAGGGCGCCGCGCCGGTCGGCACCGAAGTCGACGTGCAGGTGCTGGAAGGCATTATCTGAGCGCGCCGGCGGTCACCGGCGTCATCCTCGCCGGCGGGCGCGGGCGACGCATGGGCCAAGTGGACAAGGGCTGGGTCGAGCTGGACGGCCGCCCGTTGGTGGAACGGGTGCTGGAGCGCTTCGCACCCCAGGTCGGCCAGGTGCTGATCAGCGCCAACCGCAATCGCGAGCGCTATGCGGTGCTCGGCCACGAGGTGATCGGCGACCTCATGCCCGATCACGCCGGCCCTCTGGCGGGACTGCACGCGGCCTTTGCGCACGCGCGTCACGATCTGATCGCGACCGTCCCCTGCGACAGCCCGTGGCTTCCCTTGGATCTGGTGGAACGGCTGCGCATTGCGCTCGAACGTTCGAGCGCGCAGATCGCGGTCGCACACTCCGGCGGCCGGTTGCATCCGGTGTTTCTGCTGTGCAGGAAGACGGTGGCCGGGCAGCTCGAAGCGTATCTCGCCAGCGGTGCGCGCAGGGCCGAAGACTGGTGTGCGACCCTGCCATGCGCGCAGGCCGACTTCGACGATCAGCCCGAGGCGTTCCGCAACGTCAACACGCCCGCCGACCTCGACCGCTGACGGCGGAGATGGCGCGCTCAGGGCCGAGCCGGCCGCTCCTCCAGCGTCTCCAGGTCCTCTTCGAGAAAACGCAGAAGCGCCTCCAGCAACGCCTCGCGCGGGTAGGCGTTCTGGGTCGCGAACAGCGAGGCGATCAGGGGGTGAGAGCGGTTGACCGGGATCGTCAACGCCAAGTGGTCGGCGTTGACGTAGGCGGCGAGCGTGCTGCCCGGGATCACCTGGTCATAGAAAATTAGCTGGCTATCGTTGCGCGCATCGACCTTGCTCAGCTTGTCATAGCTGCCGCGAAGCGCCGCCGAGATGCGGTCGGGGTGAGGGTACGTCACCACCGAGTAGTAGGGGAAATCCTGTGGCAGCGGGTTGCCCGCGAGCCATGCTCTGCGGACGCCCGGCCGCAAGCTGTCGACCGCCAGGGCGTCGCCCTTCTCGCATTTGGCGCCAGGCCAGTGTCGCAACAGGTCGGCCTGGGACTGTCGCGCTCGGTTGGCGAGCGGCGAGCCCCCAACGGCCCCGGCGACGCTGACCACCGCGGCCACCACCCCCCGGATCTCCGGGTACCCGACCACCGCCTCGAGGAGGTCCGGAGCGCCCTTCGAGTATCCGATAAGGACCAAGCGCCGCTCCTCGTTGGGGCCAAGCTGCATTGCGAGGATCGTGTCGCGGATGCGTCGAGCGTTAACGCTGGTGCCCGACAGGCCGCCGACTTCCAGCACCTCGAACTCGTACCCGAACTGGCGCACATGCGCCGCGGCGCTGCCGCTCGCCTGCAGCCAATCGGCAAAGCACTCCCATCCGAGCCCCGGCACGATCCCCGCTATGAGCCGCCGCCGCGATGGCCCGAGAGCGACCGGTTTGCCGGTGGCTGCAGACTCGGCACCGACTCGGGTGAGCGCCTCCTCGCAAGGCCGGTAGTCGGGAAGATCGTGCCCATGCGCCTCGAGCACCGCGCAGAAGATTTCGCGGAAGCGCGCCCGCTTGTCGTCCACGCCGGCCTGCTGGGCCGGCACCAGCACCAGTGGAGGTGTGTCGGCTGTATAAGGTGACAATGGAGCGGTCGAACAGGCCGAGAGCACGACGCAGGCTGCGCCGGCGATCAGCGCAGGAAGCGAGCTCCCGCGCCCGATTGGCAGCAGATCGGGCGGAGACAATCAATCCACCGGCTTGCGTGCGGCGCTCATTTGCGCTTCAGCGCAGAGCGTTATTGTTCGGCGGGCGCCGCCCCCCGCGGCTGGAGCACCTGATAGAACACCTCGTCCTGGCGAATCATCCCGAGCTCGCTGCGGGCGCGCTCCTCGATGGCGTCGTAGCCGGTCTTGAGATCGCGTACTTCCGCGTCCAGCGCGGCGTTGCGGGCGCGCAACTGCTCGTTGCTCTGTCGTTGCGCCTCGAGTTGGCGGTCGAGCTCCCACACCCGCGCCCAGCCCCCCTTGCCGAACCACAGCGGCGTCTGGATCGCCGCGATGAGGATCACCAAAACGACGCCCAGGACGCGCATCGCGGTGGCTCAGAATAGCTGGTAGAACGCCCCGCGCCCGGGATAGCTGGCGGACTCGCCCAGGTCTTCCTCGATGCGCAGCAGCTGGTTGTACTTGGCCATGCGGTCGGAGCGCGACAGCGAGCCGGTCTTGATCTGGAGCGTGTTCGCCGCTACGGCGATGTCGGCGATGATGGTATCCTCGGTCTCGCCCGAGCGATGCGACACCACCGCTGTGTAACCGCCGCGCTTGGCCATCTCGATCGCGGCGAAGGTCTCGGTCAGCGTACCGATCTGGTTGATCTTGATCAGCACCGAGTTGGCCACCCCGCGCCGGATGCCTTCGGCCAGAATGCGCGTGTTGGTGACGAACAGGTCGTCGCCGACCAGCTGCACGCTGTCGCCGAGCCGATCGGTGAGGATCTCCCAGCCGTCCCAGTCGTTCTCGGCCATGCCGTCCTCGATGCTGAGGATCGGATACTTGTCCACCCACGCGGCCAGATAGTCGGCGAACTGCGCGGCGGTCAGCTGCAGCCCCTCGGACTCGATCCGATAGCGGCCTTCCTTGTAGAACTCCGAGCTGGCGCAGTCCAGGCCGATCGCCACCTGCGTGCCTGCGCTGTAGCCTGCCCCATCGATGGCTTGCATGATGAGCTGCAGCGCGGCCTCATTGCCGGGCAGGTTGGGCGCGAAGCCGCCCTCGTCGCCCACCGTGGTCGGCATGCTTTTGCCGTCGATCAGCTTCTTGAGCGCCTGGAACACCTCCGCCCCGCAGCGCAGCGCCTCCGCGAAGCTCGAAGCGCCCACCGGGATGATCATGAACTCCTGCAGGTCGAGGCTGTTGTTGGCGTGCGCCCCGCCGTTGATCACGTTCATCATCGGCACCGGCAGCTGCATGCGCCCCGCCCCGCCCAGGTAGCGGTACAGCGGCAGCCCGGAGTCCTCCGCGGCGGCCTTGGCCACCGCCAGCGACACCGCCAGCGTGGCGTTGGCGCCCAGCCTGGCCTTGTTATCCGTGCCGTCGAGCTCGATCAGGGTCTGGTCGATCAGCGCCTGCTCGACCGCGTCCAGCCCGATGATGGCTTCGCAGATCTCGGTGTTGACGTTCTCCACCGCGCGCAGCACGCCCTTGCCCAGATAACGCTGCGGGTCGCCGTCGCGCAGCTCGATCGCCTCTTTCTCGCCGGTGGACGCGCCGGAGGGCACCGCGGCGCGCCCCATCACGCCCGACTCGAGCAGAACATCGGCCTCCACCGTCGGGTTGCCGCGCGAGTCGAGGATCTCGCGCGCGATCACGTCCACGATCGAGCTCATTGCGGGTCCCTTGTTATCGCTCTTGATGCGTGCTCATGCCGCAAACGCGCCCGCAGGCGCGCCTACAGCAGGTTCTCGGCGAAGCCGCGCCGCTTCACCAGCGCGTCGATGTCCTTGAGCGTCTCCAGCAGCACGCGCATGTGCTTCAGCGGCCAGGCGTTGGGGCCGTCCGACAGCGCCTTCTCCGGATTCGGATGCGTCTCCATGAATACGCCGGCCACGCCGCACGCCACCGCCGCGCGCGCCAGCACCGGGACGAACTCGCGCTGGCCGCCGCTCGCGGTGCCCTGCCCGCCCGGGAGCTGCACCGAGTGGGTGGCGTCGAACACCACCGGGCAGCCGGTCTCGCGCATCACTGCGAGCGAGCGCATGTCCGAGACCAGGTTGTTGTAGCCGAACGACGCGCCACGCTCGCACACCAGGATGTTGTCCCGGCCGCTGGCCGCGCGCGCCTTGTCCACCACGTTCCTCATCTCCCAGGGCGAGAGGAACTGCCCCTTCTTGATGTTCACCGGCTTGCCGGCGGAGGCCGCTGCGCGGATGAAGTCGGTCTGGCGGCACAGGAACGCGGGCGTCTGCAGCACGTCCACGACCGCCGCCACCGCCGCGATCTCCTGTTCGGCGTGCACGTCGGTCAGCACCGGCACGCCGATCGCCCGGCGCACCTCGGCCAGGACCTCGAGTCCCCGCTCCATCCCGAGCCCGCGGAACGATTTGCCCGAGCTGCGGTTGGCCTTGTCGTAGGACGACTTGAAGATGAACGGCATCTCCAGCGCCTGGCAGATCGACTTCAGCTCGCCGGCCGTATCCATCTGCAGCTGACGCGACTCGACCACGCAGGGCCCGGCGATCAGAAACAGCGGCCGGTCGAGGCCGGCTTCGAAGTGGCAGAGCTTCATCAGGACCTCACCGGCGAGACGAAACCGCTCGCACCACAGAGGACACAGAGGATACGGAGGAGACCGAGATCCGACGCGAAAGGCAGCCCTCTGAGCCCGCTGTGCCCCTCGTGTTCAAAGCCGTTGCAGTTGCGGTCACCGCCCTACGTCATCGAGGCGACCCGGGCGGGCTGCGGCTCGGGCTCGGCATCGCGCTCGGCGTAGGCCATGGCCGCGCGGATGAAGGCCGAGAACAGCGGATGCCCGTGCCTCGGCGTGGAGGTGAACTCGGGGTGGAACTGGCAGCCGACGAACCACGGATGCCCCGGCAGCTCGATCATCTCGGTGAGGTCCTCCGTGGCCGAGATGCCCGACACGCGCAGGCCGGAGTTCATCAGGTGCGGGATGTAGCGGTTGTTGACCTCGTAGCGGTGGCGATGCCGCTCGACGATCTTCTCGCGCCCGTAGATCTGGCGCGCGAGGCTGCCCGGCAGCAGCATGCACTCCTGCCCTCCCAGGCGCATGGTGCCGCCCAGGTTGGAGGCGGTGTCGCGCAGCTCGAGCTTGCCCTCGCGGCTGTGCCATTCGGTGATCAGCGCGATCACCGGATGCGGCGTGGCCGGATCGAACTCGGTGCTGTGCGCGCCGTCCAGCCCGGCCTTGTGGCGCGCGTACTCGATCACGGCGAGCTGCAGGCCCAGGCAGATGCCCAGGTACGGGACGCGGTTCTCGCGCGCGTAGCGGATCGCCTGGATCTTGCCCTCCACCCCGCGCTTGCCGAAGCCGCCCGGCACAAGAACGGCGTCCTTGTCCTTCAGGCAATCCACGCCGTCGCGCTCGATGTTCTCCGAGTCGATGTAGTGGATATTAATGCGCGAGCCGGTGTGGATGCCGGCATGCGTCAGCGCCTCCGACAGCGACTTGTAGGACTCGGTGAGATCGACGTACTTGCCGACCAGGGCGATGTCGACTTCTGTGCGCGGGTGCTCCAGCGCGCGCACCAGCTCATCCCATTGCGCGAGGTTGGCCGGCCGCGCCTGCATCTCGAGCTTGCGGCACACGATGTCGTCCAGCCCCTGCGCGTGCAGCAGGCCGGGAATCTTGTAGATGCAGTCCACGTCCACCGCCGAGATCACCGCTTTCTCCTCGACGTTGGTGAACAGCGCGATCTTGCGGCGCTCGTCCTCCGGTATCTCGCGATCGGCGCGGCACAGCACGATGTCGGGCTGAATGCCGATCTCGCGCAGCTCCTTCACCGAGTGCTGGGTCGGCTTGGTCTTGATCTCGCCGGCGCTGGGGATGTAGGGCACCAGCGTCAGGTGCACGAAGCAGGTGTTGCTGCGGCCCAGCTGCAGGCTCATCTGCCGGATCGCCTCGAGGAAGGGCAGCGACTCGATGTCGCCCACCGTACCGCCGATCTCGACGATGGCCACCTGGGCGTCGCCCGCGCCCATGCGGATGAAGTGCTTGATTTCGTCGGTGATGTGCGGGATCACCTGCACCGTGCCGCCCAGATAGTCGCCGCGCCGCTCCTTGCGGATCACGCTCTCGTAGATCTGCCCGGTGGTGAAGTTGTTGCGCTTCGTCATGCGCATGTCGACGAAGCGCTCGTAGTGCCCCAGGTCGAGATCGGTTTCCGCGCCGTCCTCGGTGACGAACACCTCACCATGCTGGAACGGGCTCATGGTGCCCGGGTCGACGTTGATGTAGGGGTCGAGCTTGAGGAGAGTGAGCTGGATGCCGCGGGATTCGAGGATGGCGCCGAGGGAGGCGGCGGCGATGCCTTTGCCGAGGGAGGAAACCACCCCGCCGGTGACAAAGACGAATTTGGTCATGCCCGCCCTTCGGTCAGAACGCAGGCCGCATCATAACACAGCGCCACCAGCACAACGGCTCGGGGCGCAGCGCCCCGGACACAACGCCGCCGAGTACAGCGCGGGCACAACACCCCCCGCGCACAACATCTCTGGGCGCAGCGCCTCAGGCATGAGACGGCCGCGCCTCGCGCGCCAGGAACAGCCACGTTTCGACGACGGTGTCGGGATTCAGCGAAATGGCGTCGATGCCCTCCTCCACCAGCCATTTCGCCAGATCGGGGTGATCCGATGGCCCCTGCCCGCAGATGCCGACGTACTTGCCGGCCTTGCGGCAGGCCTGGATCGCCATGTGCAGCACCGCCTTCACCGCCGGGTCGCGCTCGTCGAAGCTGCCGGCGACGATCCCGGAGTCGCGGTCCACGCCCAGGGTGAGCTGCGTCATGTCGTTGGAGCCGATCGAGAAGCCGTCGAAGTATTGCAGGAACTGCTCGGCGAGCAGGGCGTTGGACGGGATCTCGCACATCATGATGACGCGCAGCCCGTTGACGCCGCGCTGCAGGCCGTGGGCCGCCAGCAGATCGATCACCTGTTTCGCCTCGGCCACGGTGCGCACGAACGGCACCATGATCTCGACGTTGGTGAGCCCGATGTCGTCGCGCACCTTCCTGAGCGCCCGGCACTCCAGCTCGAAGCAGTCCTTGAAGCTCGGGTCGATGAAGCGCGAGGCGCCGCGGAAGCCCAGCATCGGGTTTTCCTCGTGCGGCTCGTAGCGTTGCCCGCCCAGCAGGCTCGAGTACTCGTTGGACTTGAAGTCCGACAGGCGCACGATCACCGGCTTGGGCGCGAAGGCCGCGCCCAGCGTGGCGATGCCTTCGGTCAGCTTCTCCACGTAGAAGGTCTTCGGATCGGGATACGCGGCGCTGCGCGCCTCGATCTCGCGGCGCAGGTCGGGCGGCACGTTCGGATAGGCAAGCACCGCCTGCGGGTGCACACCGATCATCCTGGCGATGATGAACTCCAGTCGCGCCAATCCGACGCCGGCGTTCGGCAGCCGCTGGAAGTCGAACGCCAGCTCGGGGTTGCCGAGGTTCATGCTGATCTTGACCGGCGGCCTGGGCATCGCTTCCACCGACAGGTCGATCACTTCCACCTCCAGCTTGCCGCGATAGACATGACCGGTGTCGCCCTCCGCGCAGGAGACGGTGACGGCATCGGCTTCGCGCAGCTGATCGGTGCCATCCCCGGTGCCCACCACCGCCGGTATGCCGAGCTCGCGCGCGATGATGGCGGCATGGCAGGTGCGCCCGCCGCGGTTGGTGACGATGGCCGAGGCGCGCTTCATCACCGGCTCCCAGTCGGGGTCGGTCATGTCGGTGACCAGCACGTCGCCGGGCTCGACCCGCGACATCTCGCTGGCGCTGAGCACCAGGCGCACCGGGCCGATGCCCACGCGGTTGCCGATGGCGCGCCCCGACACCAGGATCTCCGAGCGGCTCTTCAGGCGGAAGCGCTTCTGGCTGTCGAGCTTGGTGTCGGCCTTCACCGTCTCCGGCCGCGCCTGCAGGATGTAGAGCTTGCCGTCCTCGCCGTCGCGCCCCCACTCGATGTCCATCGGGCGCCCGTAGTGCCGCTCGATGATGGTGGCGTAGCGCGCCAGCTCCTCCACCTCGGCGTCGGTGATGGAGAAGCGGCGCTGCTCGGCCTCGGGTACATCCAGCGTGCGCACCGAGCGCCCGGCTTCGCGGCTGTCCGCGAAGCACATCTTGATCAGCTTCGAGCCCACCGTGCGGCGCAGGATCGCGGGCCGCCCGGCCTCCAGCGCGGGCTTGTACACATAGAACTCGTCCGGATTGACCGCGCCCTGCACCACCGTTTCCCCCAGCCCGTAGGAGGCGGTGATGAACACCACCTGGTCGAAGCCGGACTCGGTGTCGAGCGAGAACATCACCCCGCTTGCGCCCAGGTCGCTGCGCACCATGCGCTGCACGCCCGCCGACAGCGCGACGTCGGCATGGCTGAACCCCTTGTGCACGCGGTAGGAGATCGCCCGGTCGTTGTACAGCGAGGCGAACACGTGCTTGACCGCGGCCAGCAGATTGTCGACGCCGTGGATGTTGAGGAACGTCTCCTGCTGCCCGGCGAAGGACGCATCCGGAAGGTCCTCGGCGGTGGCCGACGAGCGCACCGCGAAGGACAGGTCGGCCGCGCCCCGGGAAAGCTGCTCGTAGGCCTTGCGGACCTCGCGCTCGAGGCGAGCGGGCAGCGGGCTGCCGACCACCCAGCCGCGGATGGCGGCGCCGGCCTCCGCCAGCGCTTTCACGTCGTTCACGTCGAGCTGCGCGAGGAGTTGATCGATGCGCTCGGTGAGATGGTTGGCGGCGAGGAACTCACGGTAGGCCGCCGCCGTGGTGGCGAAGCCACCGGGGACCCGCACGCCAAGGTGCTCGAGCTGGCTGATCATCTCGCCCAGGGAGGCGTTCTTGCCCCCGACCTGCCCGACGTCGCCCATGCGCAGACGGTCGAACGGTAGGACGTACGCCTCATTGGTCATCGATCTTCCTCGGCAGCCGCGCTGTGGCGCTGGATGGAGTCTGTTATGGTGGAATGCCGCATGTTATTTTACCGGCCGGCATATCGCTTTGCACCCACCATGACCCCTCGTCGCAGCGCATTCTTCATCTCCGACCGCACCGGCATCACCGCCGAGATGCTCGGCCACAGCCTGCTCACGCAATTCGACCAGATCGAGTTCAGCGAAACCACCTTGCCGTTCATCGACACCGAGGAGAAGGCGCTGGCGGCGGTCGAGGAGATCAACGCCGCCGGGCGCCGGGACGGGCTGCGGCCGCTGGTGTTCAGCACCCTGGTGGATCCGACCGTGAGCGTGGTGGTGGAGCGCGCCGACGCGCTGGTGCTCGATTGTTTCCAGATCTTCGTCGCGCCGATGGAGGCCGAGCTGGGGGTGCGCTCGTCCCATGTGGTGGGGCGCTCGCACAGCGTGACCAACAGCGCCGGTTACTTCCGCCGCATCGACGCGGTCAACTTCGCCCTGAGCTATGACGACGGCCAGTCGACCAAGGAGCTGGGCATCGCCGACGTCATCCTGATCGGCGTGTCGCGCAGCGGCAAGACCCCCACGTGCCTGTACCTGGCGCTGCAGTATGGGATCCGTGCGGCCAACTACCCGCTGATCCCCGAGGACTTCGGTGCCATGAAGCTCCCGGGGGTGCTCGAGCGGCTGCGCAGCAAGTTGTTCGGCCTGACCATCATGCCCGACCGCCTGCACCAGATCCGCAGCGAGCGGCGCCCCGGCAGCCAGTACGCCTCGCTCACCAACTGCGTAGCGGAGGTGCGCGAAGCCGAAGCGCTGATGCGCAACGAGACCATTCCCTACCTCGACACCACCACGCGCTCGATCGAGGAGCTCGCCTCCACCATCCTGCAGAAGGCCAATCTGCAGCGGCATATCTACTAGAACAGCGACATCTGATCGAGCAGCTCGCGCACCGGCGCGAAGCTGCGCCGGTGGAACTCGCTGGGACCGTGGTGGCGCAGCGCCGCCAGGTGCTCGGGCGTGGCATAGCCCTTGTGCCGGTCGAAGCCGTACTCGGGGCGCTGCAGGTGCAGCTCGCGCATCGCGGCGTCGCGCGCGCACTTGGCCACGATCGAAGCCGCCGAGATCTCCGGCACGGTGGCGTCGCCCTGCACGATCGCGCGCGACGGCCACGGGCAGGCCGGGCAGTACAGGCCATCGACCAGCACTTCGCGTGGTTCCAGAGGCAGGGCGGCGATGGCGCGCCGCATGGCCAGCAGCGTGGCCTGCAGGATGTTGAGGCGGTCGATCTCGGCGACGGTCGCGCTCGCCACCGCCCAGCCGAGCGCGCGCTCGCGAATCTGCAGCGCCAGCGCTTCGCGCCGCTCGCTCGCCAGCAGCTTGGAATCCGCAACCCCCCGGATCGGGCGCTGTGCGTCCAGCACCACGCAGGCTGCGAACACCTCGCCCGCGAGCGGTCCGCGCCCGGCCTCGTCCACCCCGCAGATGAGGCGCGCGCGGGCCATGCTCAGGTACCGAGCGCGCTCGCGCGGTCCCTGCGCGTGGTCCGCGAGCCGCGTGGTGCGGTGAGCATCGGCAGCAGCGCCTCCACCGAGCGCTCGCGCGAGTTCTGCCTGAGCTGCCGGTGCAGTTCCAGGAACACGCGCTCCTGGCGGCTGCGCACCTCCTTGTCGCCGATCTGGTTGAGCAGCGCCTGCGTCAGGTT
>DATBMG010000217.1:0-24032 GCA_036554965.1 Burkholderiales bacterium | reverse complement strand
TTGTCCTCCTGGTTGTCCTTGTTGTAGGCGAGCGGCTGCCCCTTCATCAAGGTCAGCAGCGCGACCAGGTGGCCGTTGACGCGGCCGGTCTTGCCGCGTGCGAGCTCCGGCACGTCGGGGTTCTTCTTCTGCGGCATGATCGACGAGCCGGTGCAATAGCTGTCAGCCAGCGTGACGAAGCCGAAACGCGGGCTCATCCACAGGATCAGCTCCTCCGACAAGCGCGACAGATGGATCATGGCGAGCGCCGCGCCGGCGCAGAATTCGATGGCGAAGTCCCGATCGGACACCGCGTCCAGCGAGTTGGCGCACACGCCGTCGAACCCCAGCTCGCGCGCGACCCGGTCGCGGTCGATCGGCCAGCCGGTACCGGCCAGCGCCGCCGCGCCCAGGGGCAGACGATTGACGCGCGCGCGGCAATCGGCCAGCCGGGCGCGGTCGCGGTTGAGCATTTCGTCGTAGGCGAGCAGGTGATGGCCGAAGCTCACCGGCTGCGCGACCTGCAGGTGCGTGAACCCCGGCATCACCGTGTCGACATGCTGCGCGGCGAGCTCCACCAGCGCGCTTTGCAGTGCGCGCATCAGGGCGTCGATCGCGTCGATCGACGCGCGCAGCCACAGGCGCACGTCGGTCGCCACCTGATCGTTGCGCGAGCGGCCGGTGTGCAGCCGCTTGCCCGCCTCACCGACCAGGTCGGTGAGACGCTTCTCGATGTTGAGATGCACGTCCTCGAGGTCCAGCGACCAGTCGAAGCGGCCGGCGGCGATGTCGGCGCCGATCTGTGCCATGCCGCGCTCGATATCGGCCAGGTCCTTGGGGGACAGGACGCCGACGGCGTGCAGCATGCGGGCATGGGCGAGCGAACCCTGGATATCGAACGGCGCCAGCCGCCGGTCGAAGCCCACCGAGGCGGTGTAGCGCTTCACCAGGTCGTCCACCGGTTCGGTGAACCGCCCGGACCAGCCTGCCGAGGGCGGGGCGGACGAAGCCGGCGCGGCCGGGGCGCCGGCCGGAGGTGGATTGGGGGGTGCTTTTTTCATCGGCGACGGGGGGCGGCCGGCCGCGCGGCGCGGGCTGCCATCTGGCATGGCCTGTGCTGGAAAGGCCCCGCCACGTCATCGACTTGCGCCCGACCGGCCTGAGAGTGGCGATCGATGCCGAGTATAAATCAAAGCCTGCACCGCGACGCCCTGCCCGAGTTCCGCAATCTGGGGGTGACGCTGCGCATCGTGTTCATCGTCGTGTTTCTGTGCGCCTTCGCCGCCCTGGTGCGCGCTGCCTCGTGGGCGACGCTGTTCGACGCGTTCCTGGAGGTGCTGGCGCCGGTGCAGCCGGTGCTGGTTCTGAGCCTGCTCGCGTTGTGGGCGCTGGACGGCTGGCTGCGGCGGCTCGACTACCCGGCCGGCATCCTGACGGTGTTCGCGGTCGAGCTGGTCATCGTCGCGTTCGTCCACCAAATCGGGCAACGCTTCTTCACGGCCGATTCTTATGGGCCGCTGGAGCGCTACTGGCTGGTCACCACGTTCGCCACCGCGCTCATCCTGTATTACTTCCATCTGCGCAGCCGGGCCCTGTCCCCGGCGCTGAGCGAGGCGCGGCTGCAGGCCCTGCAAGCGCGCATCCGCCCGCACTTCCTGTTCAACAGCATCAATGCGGTGCTGAGCCTGATCCGGCAGGAGCCCAAGCGCGCCGAGGCGGCGCTCGAGGACCTGGCCGACCTGTTCCGCGTGCTGATGGCGGACAACCGCAAGTTGTCCACCCTGGAGCGCGAGGTCGAGCTCACCCGCCAGTATCTGAGCCTCGAACAATTGCGCCTCGGCGAGCGGCTGCGCGTGGACTGGCACATCGACAAGATGCCCGGCGAAGCCCTGATCCCGCCGCTGGTGCTGCAGCCGCTGGTGGAAAACGCCGTGTATCACGGCATCGAGCCTTCGGTCGAGCCGGGGGTGATCGACATCAACGCCTACAAGTCGCGCAACGAGGTGCACCTAGTGCTGCGCAACCCCTACCGCCGCGACGGCAGCCATCACTCCGGCAACAAGATGGCGCTCGCCAACATCCGCGAGCGGCTGAGCCTGCACTTCGACGCCGAAGCGGGGCTACGCACGACGGTGACGGACAACGCCTACCAGGTGCACATCGTGATGCCGTACCGGACCGAGGCACGCTGACAAAGCAGGCATTCTTGATGCATCGGGGACAACCATGAACAGACACGTCCAGCCGCTGCGGGTGGTGATCGTCGACGACGAGGCACCAGCGCGCAGCCGCATTCAGGATCTGCTCGAGGATTGCGCCGCCACGCTGGCGCTGGAGGTGGTGGGCGAGGCCGCCAACGGCCGCGAGCTGCTCGATCTGGTGCAGAAGCGGGCCAGCGACGTGGTCCTGCTCGATATCCGCATGCCGGAGATGGACGGCATCGAAGCGGCACAGCATCTGCAGAAGCTGGCCGAGCCGCCCTCCGTGATCTTCACCACCGCCTACGACAGCTACGCGCTCAAGGCCTTCGAGCTGCATGCGGTAGACTACCTGGTCAAGCCGATCCGGTTGCGACGCCTACACGAGGCTCTGTCGCGGGTGCGCGCCATCACGCCGCTGTCGCTGGAGGTGCTGCGCGAGCTGCACCCTGAGCCGCGCAAGCACCTGAGCGTGCAGGAGCGCGGGCGCGTGATCCTGGTGCCGGTGGACAAGATCCTGTACATGCGCGCCGAGCTCAAGTACGTCACTATTCGCACCGCGGAGCGCGAGCACCTGCTGGAGGAGTCCCTGACGCGACTGGAGCAGGAGTTCCGCGAGCGCTTCGTGCGCATTCACCGCAGCTGCCTGGTGGCGCGCGACTACATCGACCGTTTCGAGCGCGGCGCCGGGGACGAGGGCGCGGAAGGCGGCTGGAGCGTGGTGCTGCGCGGCCTGGAGGAGCGCCTGCCAGTGAGCCGCCGGCAGCAGCACGTGATCAAGGACTTCGGAAGGCTGTGAGGCGGCTGCGAGCGCGCATCGTGACTGCGCTGACGCTCGCCACGACGGCTCCGGGCGCGGTGGCGCAGGAAGCGTGGGATGCGCTGGGCCCGAGCGCGATCGGCATCCGCCGCGCGCAACTCGAGGCGAGGGCGGTGCTGCAGTGCCAGGCCGACACGTGTCGGCCGGCGCCCGGCGCGGCCGACCGATTCGCTGGTGCGCCCATCGAGCGCATCGATCTGGCGTTCGACGCCGATCGGCTGGCGCGGGTGACCGTGCGCTTCGACACGCAGGACTACGAACGCGTGCTGAACGCGGTGCGCGAGCGGTTCGGCGAAGGCGCGGACCACAGCTACTTGGCGCGCGCCGGGATGGCCGGCGAGCTCGCGGCCGGCGTGTTCGTCTGGTCCGGGCCCGACCTGGCCCTGGTGCTGGAGCAATATGCCGGAAGGATCACGCGCTCGCAGCTGGTTTACGGCACGCCGCAGGCATTGGCCGCGCTGGTGCGCGACAAGACCGCCACGCCACGCGGCGCGCGCCGCGACCTGTAGGCAGACCGCGCCAGCGCGGCGAAGTCCTTGTTCTCGGCGGGCTGGTCGCGCGGGCAAGGCAATGCCGGGCGATGTCGCTGCCGGTGCGTGGTACCCTGTGACACCCTCCCGTGGCCGCTGGTTTCCCGCCGTGTCCGTTCCCGATGCTCTGACCATCGCCACCCGCGAAAGCGCGCTCGCGCTGTGGCAGGCCCATCACATCCGCGACCGGCTCGCCGCGCTGCACCCGGGCCTGCGCATCGCGATCCTGGGCGTGACCACCGAGGGCGACCGGCGACTGGACGCCTCGCTCGCCAAGATCGGCGGCAAGGGGCTATTCGTCAAGGAACTGGAGAGCGCGCTGGCCGATGGCCGCGCCGACGTCGCGGTGCACTCGATGAAGGACGTGCCGATGCAGCTGCCGCCGGGGTTCGCCATCGCCGCCATCACCGCGCGCGAGGATCCACGCGACGCATTCGTGTCGCTGCGCTACCGGCAGCTCGCCGAGCTGCCGCCGGGCGCGAAGGTGGGCACTTCCAGCCTGCGGCGCGAAAGCCAGATCCGGGCGCGCTACCCGCAGCTCGACGTGCGGCCGCTGCGCGGCAACGTGGACACGCGGCTGCGCAAGCTGGACGAGGGCCGCTACGACGCCATCATCCTCGCCGCCGCCGGCTTGAAGCGGCTCGGGTTCGCGGGGCGCATCACCGCCGTTCTTGGTCCGGATGAGAGCCTGCCGGCGGCGGGGCAGGGAGCGCTCGGCATCGAGTGCCGCAGCGAGCGCGCCGATCTGTGGGCCCTGCTGCGCCCGCTCGACGATGCGGCCACCGCCTGGTGCGTGCGCGCCGAGCGCGCCGTGAGCCGCGCGCTCGCGGGCAGCTGCGTGGTGCCGATCGGGGCTTACGCCGAACCCGGCGCCGGCGTGCTGCGCCTGCGCGGGTTCGTCGCCAGCCCGGACGGCGCCCGCGTCGCACGCGCCGAGCTGGCGGTGCCGAGCGCGGACGCGGACCCCGAGGCCGCCGGCCGGCGCCTCGCCGATCAGCTCGTGGCGGCCGGCGCGCGCCAGATCCTCGCCGCGCTGCCTCAGCCCTGACCGGCTCATGCCGCCGCTGGCCGGCAAGGCCGTCCTCATCGCCCGCCCGCGACGCCAGGCACAAGCGCTGGCCGAGCGCATCCGCGCCGCCGGCGGTGAGGCCCTGGTGTTTCCCGCCCTGGAGATCGAGCCGGTCGCGCCCGATGAGCGGGGCCGTGCCGCCCTCGCCGGGCTCCGCGTCGCCCATCTGGCGGTGTTCGTCAGCGTCAGCGCCGTCGAGCATGGATTGGCGCTGGTGGGCACCGCCGGAGGCTGGCCGGCCGGCCTCACAGCGGCGGCGGTCGGCTCGGCCACGGCGTCCGCCTTGCGTGCGCAGGGCATCGAGCACGTGCTGGTTCCCGACCGTGGCGGGGACAGCGAGGCGTTGCTGGCGTTGCCCGAACTGCAGAACGTGAGCGGCCAGCGCGTCGTCATCTTTCGCGGGGTGGGCGGGCGCGAGCTGCTCGCGACCACCCTGCGCAGCCGCGGCGCGCATGTGGCCTACGTGGAATGCTACCGGCGCGGCAAGCCTGCGCTGGACGTGGCGCCCGTGATCGAGCGCCTGCACGGCGGAGCGCTGCACGCGGTGGTCGCCGCCAGCGGCGAGGCGCTCGCCAACCTGGTGGAGCTGCTGCCCGCGCCCGCGTTGCGCGCGCTGCCGCTCGCGGTCACGCACCCGAACGTGGCGCGCGCCGCACACGATCTCGGCTTCCGTCGCGTCCAGGTGGCGGCCGACGAGGCGCAGTTGATGGATGCGCTGATCGCTGCGATGCGCCCGGACTCCTGAGCGGTTTCCTGCCTGCAGCCTGCTAGACTCACACCTGCGTATCACTGCCCACCACCGATGAACGAACTGCCGCCGGAACCGCCTCCCGCGCCCGAGTCGCCGGCATCCGAGCGCCCGGCTCCGGTATCGCGCTGGCGGGCGGCGCTCGCGCGCGTGCGCCAGCGCCTGAACTTGCGCATCGCTGCGGTCGCAGTCGGCCTGTTGCTGCTTGCCGGCTTGTGGCTCGACACGCGCGGGCGCATCAACACCCTGCAGCAGGAGCTGGTGCGCGAGCTGGCCGAGGCCGGCAGCATCGGCAAGGAGAGCCGCCAGCTCGCCGCTCAGGCGAGCCAGACGGTGCGCGACCTGGAGTTCAAGATCGGCCTGCTGGAGAGCCGGCTGGCGGAGACCCAGAACCAGCGCCTGGCGCTGGAGGCGCTGTACCTGGAGCTTTCTCGCAGCCGCGACGAGCGCGTGCTGGCCGAGGTGGAGCAGATCCTCCTTTCGGGCAGTCAGCAGCTGCAGCTCGCCGGCAACGTGAAGGCGGCCCTGGTTGCGCTGGAATCGGCGGACAGCCGCCTGCAGCGCAGCGACGGTGCGCAGTTCGCGGCGCTGCGCCGGACCATCGCGCGCGACATCGAGCGGCTGAAGAGCGCCCCGTTCGTGGATATTGTGGGCATGAGTCTGCGCCTGGACACGCTCGCGCATCAGGCCGACCAATTCGGCCTGGCGATGTACGAGCGCCCCGCGCAGCCGCCGCCTCCCACGCCGGGGCCCGAAGGCGGAACGCTGGCGAAGCTTGCGCGCGAGGTGTGGCAGGACTTGACGGGCTTGATCCGCATCCAACGCCTGGACTCTCGCGAAGTGCCGCTGGTGGCGCCGAGCCAGGAGTTCTTCCTGCGCGAGAACCTGCGCATGCGCCTGTTGTCGGCGCGCATCGCGCTCCTGGCCCGCGACGAGACCGCGTTCAAAGCCGACGTGCGCTCGGCGCGCGATTGGCTGCAGCGCTATTTCGATCACGGCGACAAGCAGGTCGACGCGGCATTGAGCGCCCTAAAGCGTCTGGCGGAGACCGACGTCAGCATCGACCTGCCGGACATCTCGGCCAGCCTGGACGCGGTGCGCCAGCACAAGCTGGTGCGCGAACGCGGCCTGCGCTAGAGACGGGCATTGAGGCCGCTCACCTGGATCGTCGGTCTGTTCGCGCTGGCCGTGGTCGTGACCGTGGCGGCGCGCAATAGCGCCGGCTATGTCGTGCTGACCGTGCCCTCACACCGGGTGGAGCTGTCGGTCAACCTCGCCGTGCTGCTGCTGCTCGCCGCCTTCGGGCTGCTCTATCTGGTGACGCGCACCGTGATCTTGGCGACCGGCATGCCCGGCCGCGCCCGCGAGTACCGCCGCAGCCAGGAACGCCTGCGGGCGCGCAGGATGTCCGAGGCCGCGCTGCGCGCCTACCTGGAAGGGCGTTACGGCCGCGCCGATCGCGCAGCGCGGCAGGCCGCGGAGCTGGACGACTGGCCGGCGCTCAACCTGGCGCTGGCGGCGCGCTCGGCCCACGAGCTGCGCAACTACGCCGCCCGCGACGCCTACCTGGAGCAGATGGAAACGCGCGCACCGCAGGAGAGCTACCTGCGCGAGACCACGCGCGCCGACCTGCTGCTCGAGGAGCGCCGCTATCTCGACGCGCTGCACAGCCTGGGGCGGCTGCAAGACAAGCACACCGGCGCCCTGCGCTTGGAGCTCAAGGCGCACCAGCTCGCCGGCAACTGGGAGCAGGTGCTGGCGCTGCTGCCGCAGCTGGAAAAGCGCAAGGTGCTGGAGCCGCTGGTGCTGGAGCAGTTCCGGCGTTACGCGGTCACCGAAAACCTCAAACGCAAGGCGCTCGATGGCAAGAGCCTGCGCGAATACTGGGACCGGCTGCCGGCCACCGAGCGGGCCGACGCGCGGGTGGCGGCGGCCGCCGCACAAGGCTTCATCGCGCTGGGAAGCTGCGCCGAAGCGCATCGCATCATCGAGGAGAGCCTGGCGCAGACGTGGGATGCGGCGCTGCTGATGCTGTACGTCGAGTGCCTGCCGCGCGATGCGCGCAAGCACCTGGAACGCGCCGAGGAGTGGCTCAAGCAGCACCCGCGCGACCCGGTGCTGCTGCTCGCCCTGGGTCTGGTGTGCATGCACCAGGCGCTCTGGGGCAAGGCCCGCAGCTATCTGGAGGCGAGCCTGGCGATCGAGCCCAGCCACACCGGCTACGTGAAGCTCGGCGAGCTGCTCGAGCGGATGGGCAAGCCCGAGGAGGCGAGCCAGGTGTACCGGCGCGGGCTGGAGCTGGCCCTGGAGCAGTTGAAGCAGTGCACTGGCGGACGGCGCAGGCCGATCCTGTGAGAGACACCGAGTCCCTGGCGGACACCGATAGCGGTGAAGCCATGAACGACATCTCCGGCACCGCGCGCATCGGCCCGTCGGATTGCGCGACAGCGGCTGATCGGGCGTTCGAGGGGCTTACGTCGAGGGCGCGGGCGTGAAGGCGTCGGAGAAGAACTCGTCCTCGGGCAGCGCGCACTGCGAGGTGAAATCCCGGTGCGCGGACTCGACCACGATCGGCGCCCCGCAGGCATACACCTGATAGCCCGAGAGGTCGGGGAAGTCCTCCATCACCGCCCGGTGCACGAAGCCGGTGCGACCGCGCCAGCCGTCCTCGGGCAGGGCGTCGGACACCACGGGCACGAAGCTGAAGTTGTCGTGCTGCGCCTGCCATTGGCGGCACAGGTCCGACATGTATAGGTCGCCGGGACGGCGCCCGCCCCAGTAGAGCACCATCTGCCGCTGCATGCCGCGGTGGAACGCGTGCAGCAGGATGCTCTTGATCGGCGCGAAGCCCGTGCCGCTGGCAACGAACAGCATCGGCTTGTCGCTGTCCTCGCGCAGGAAGAACGTGCCCAGCGGCCCTTCGAACCGCAGGATGTCTTTCTCCTTCATGCGGGTGAAGACGTAATCGGTGAACGCACCGCCCGGCATGTTGCGCACGTGCAGCTCCAGGTGCGCGTCGTCCTCCGGCGGGTTGGCCATCGAGTAGGCGCGCCGTTTGCCGTCGCGCAAGATGATCTCCAGATACTGTCCGGACAGGAATTGCAGGCGTTCATTGGCTGGCAGCGTCAGGTAGAGCACGGCGACGTCCGGCGCCGGGCGCTCGATACGCTGCACGCGGCACGGCAGCTTCTTGATCGGGATCTCGCCGGTGGCGCTGATGATGCGCGCCTCGAGGACCAGTTCGGACAGGGGTTTGGCCTGGCAGAACAGAGCGAAGCCGAGCTTCTTCTCGTAGTCCGGCAGGATGTGTGTAGCGTACTGCCCGTAGTCCACCTGCCCCTCCAGCAGCTTGCCCTTGCAGGAGCCGCAGGCGCCGTTGCGGCAACCGTAGGGCAGCGTGATGCCCTCGCGCATGGCGGCGGCGAGCACGGTTTCGCCCGGCTGGGCGGTGAACTGGCGGTTGCTGGGTCGGATCGTGATCTGGAATGCCATGCACGTCTCTTTGCGGGTCGGCCGGGTCGGCGGCGGTGGCGCGCCGGGTTCGAGCGCCAGCGAGTTCCTCTAGAATGAACGCTATGCGGAGGCTTCTGATCGTAGGCTGCGGCGACGTGGGGCTGCGAATGCTGCCGCTGCTCGCGGGGCGCTACCGGCTCGATAGCCGGAGCCGTTCCCGGAGCGGCGCGCGTTGCTGCGCGACCATGGCATCACGCCGCTGGGCGGCGACCTGGACAACGCCAGCAGTCTGGGGTGGCTCGCCGGCCTGTGGCACAACGTGTTGCACTTCTTCGTCTCGTCGCCGAGCGCCGGGCAGCGCGACGGCAGTACCCACAACCCGATCCGCGCCTTGCGAAAGGCGCGCAGCATACCATAGCGTCCGAGGCGCATCAGCACCGGATAGCGAGATTCCATGGAGCCGGTCCTGCTGGTCCTGAGCAACCTCCCCGACCGCGCGCGCGCGCTGGAGCTGGCGCGCGCGCTGGTGGATCAGGGTTTGGCCGCCTGCGTCAACGTCTTGTCCGGCTGCACGTCGATCTACCGGTGGCAGGGTGCGGTGGAAACCGCGGACGAAGTGCCGGTGTTGATCAAGACGCGTCAAAGCCTGTACCCGCGCGTCGAGCAGGCGATCCGGCGGCTGCATCCGTACGAAGTGCCGGAAGTCATCGCCGTGCCTCTGACCGCCGGTTTGCCCGCGTATCTGGAGTGGGTATGTGCCGAAACCGAACCGGCGGACGCGAAATGACGACCGGGCCGATGCCGAGCGGGCGCGCGGATGCACGCATCGCGCTGGTGGCGTTGTGCGCGTGGTTGGCCGCAGCGTGTGCCGTCTGGGCGCAGCAGCCGCTGCCGCAGTCCGAGGCGACCGCCGTCGAATCCGCTTCGAGCGCCGCCGGTTCAGCTTCGAACGCCGCCGGTTCAGGTTCGAGCGACGGCGGCGGGGTGGTGTCCCGACTGCGTCAGTTCGCGGGTGCGCAAGCCGACGCCGAACCCGAATTCCTGCCGCCCGAGCAAGCGTTCAAAGTGCGGGTCACGGTGCGCGATGCGCACACGCTGGCCGCAGAGTTCGTCCCGGCGCAAGGCTACTACCTGTACCGCGACAAGATCCGCTTTATCCTGCCCGAAGGCGCCCCGGTCTCGGTGGCCGAGGTGGCGCTGCCCGCCGGCGAGCGCAAGGATGATCCGAACTTCGGTGTCACCGAGGTATACCACGTGCCCGTGCGGGCGCGCGTCGCGCTGGCGCGGACGGACAGCGCCGAGCAACCCATCGCGCTCGAAGTGCGGTACCAGGGCTGTGCCGATCAGGGGCTGTGCTATCCCCCGGAGAAGAAGGTCTTCAACCTGCTGTTGGCCGCGGCCGAGCCCGGCGCCGCGCCGGCGGCGCCTGTGACCGACGTGCCGGCGGACGAGAGCTCGCTGGCCGCCGGCATCCTTTCCGCGGGCGACTTCTGGGGGGTGGTGGCGAGCTTTTTCGGCTTCGGTCTGCTGCTCGCGTTCACGCCCTGCGTGTTTCCCATGATCCCGATCCTGTCGGGCATCATCGTCGGGCGCGGACACCAAGTTACCCGGCGACACGCCTTCACGCTATCGGGCGTGTACGTGCTGGGCATGGCCGTCACCTACGCGCTGGCGGGCGTGGCCGCGGGGCTCACCGGCACCTTGCTGTCGAACGCGCTGCAGAACCCCTGGGTGCTGGGCACCTTCGCCGGGTTGTTCGTGGTTTTGGCGCTGGCCATGTTCGGACTCTACGAGTTGCAGCTCCCGGCCGCGCTGCAGAGCCAGCTGTCGAATGTCAGCAACCGCCTAAAGGGCGGCACCTTCTGGGGGGTGTTCGCGATGGGCGTGCTGTCCGCGCTGATCGTCGGCCCATGCGTCGCGGCGCCGTTGGCCGGCGCGCTGCTCTACATCAACCAGTCGCGCGATGCGCTGCTGGGCGGCTCCGCCCTGTTCGCGATGGCGCTCGGGATGGGCGCACCGATGATCGCCGTTGGGGTGTCGGCCGGAGCGTTGCTGCCCAAGGCGGGCGCCTGGATGCAGACGGTGAAGAGCTTCTTCGGCGTGGTGCTGCTCGGCTTGGCCATCTGGATCGTCTCGCCGGTGATTCCGTCCGTGGCGCACATGCTGCTCTGGGCGGCGCTGCTGATCGTGTCGGCCATCTACCTGCACGCGATCGACCCGTTACCGCACAACGCTTCCGGCTTCCGCAAACTGTGGAAGGGGGTGGGTGTGATCGCGCTGTTGTTGGGCGTCGCCTTGCTGGTGGGGGCCTTGTCGGGGACCCGTGACATCCTGCAGCCCCTGTCGGGATTGCGCGTAGCGAGCGGCGGGGCGAGTGCGGCTTCGGCCGAGCAACCCAGGTTCATCCTGGTTCGCTCCGTGCAAGAGCTGGAGCGCCAGCTCGCGCAGGCGGGCGGCCGGCCGGCGATGCTCGACTTCTACGCCGACTGGTGCATCTCCTGCAAGGAGATGGAACGGTTCACCTTCACCGACCCGCGCGTGCGCAGCCGGATGGACCGCATGCTCTTGCTCAAGGCCGACGTAACCGCCAGCGCACCGGAGGACCTGGCGCTGCTGAAGCGCTTCGGCCTGTTCGGTCCACCCGGCACCTTGTTCTTCGGCCCGGGCGGTGAGCAGCTTCCCCACCGGGTGATCGGCTTCCAGGACGCGGAGCGCTTCGCGGCATCGCTGGATGCTGTGTTGCGCGCCTCATGAGCCGGGCCGCGCAGGCCTGGTTGCTGGGTGCGGTGGCCGTGGCCGCCCTCGTCGCGGGCGTTCTTCTGCGCCCGACGCCGCGCGGGTTGGCGCCGTCTCCAGTCCCGGAGGCGGCCGGCGCGACCTTGCTGCAAACCACTCTGCCCGACCTGGCGGGAACGCCGCAGCGCCTCGATCAATGGAAGGGAAAAGTGCTGGTCGTCAACTTCTGGGCCACCTGGTGCGCGCCATGCCGCGACGAGATCCCGGCCCTGGTGACACTGCAGCGGGAATTGGGGGGCCAAGGCCTGCAAGTGGTCGGGATCGCCATCGATCAGCTCGATAAGGTGCGGCCCTACGCTGCCGAGATGGGGATCAACTACCCGATCCTGATCGGCGAACTCGGCGCGATCGATCTGGCCCGACAGGCGGGAAACGAGCTCGGGGCGTTGCCGTTCACCGTCGTGCTGGATCGCAACGGCCATGCCGTGCGAGGCGAGCTGGGGCGGGTGACCGAGGCGAAGCTCGCCGCCCTGGTGCGGCCTCTTCTGTGATCCCGCTCCGATCTTGCCTCGATCGCGCCGCCTCCTTACCGCTTCTGCGTCGAACTTGCTTCGATCTGGGCGCAAGGCGCTAGTGCTGAGCCGCTTGCCTGGGGGCATCGGCCAAGGGCCGTCGCGGCTTCGTGCCCGGAGTCCCGGGGTTGCTTTCCGGCACCCGGGAGCAGCTCGGCCGTTGCCTGTTGGAGGCGTCAACTTCCTTGAATGCTGGACAAATTACGCGAAGTTGCGGCAAACTGGCCCGTATGGCGACCCAACAGAAGCCCGGGCGGGAGGGTCCGCGCCGCATTCTGGTGCTGCATGGCCCGAATCTCAACCTGCTCGGCACGCGGGAGCCGTCGATCTACGGCGCCGCCACTCTCGACGAGATCAATGCCCGCCTGACAGCACGTGCCGAGGCGGAGGGAGCCATCCTGCTCTGCTTCCAGAGCAATGCCGAAGCGGCCTTGATCGACCGGATCCAGCAGGCCGGCAGCGACGGCACCCAGTTCATCATCATCAATCCCGCGGCTTTCACCCATACCAGCGTGGCGCTCCGCGATGCGCTTGCGGCGGCGAAACTCCCCTTCATCGAAGTGCACCTCTCCAACGTCTTCGCCCGCGAACCGTTCCGGCACCACTCCTATTTCACCGAGCTGGCGGTGGGCATGATCTGCGGGCTGGGCGCGCGCGGCTACGAGCTGGCTCTCGAGTACGCGTTGGGGGAGTACGCGCTGGGGGCGACGAAAAGGACCTAGCCGATGGACCTGCGCAAGCTCAAGAAGCTGATCGACCTGGTCCAGGAGTCGGGGATCGCCGAGCTGGAAGTGACCGAGGGCGAGGAAAAGGTGCGCATCAGCCGGGTCGGGCAGACGGCACAGGCCTCCGTTCCGGTCGCCGGCGGTGCGGCAGCGACGGTGGCGCCGGCCGCCGCGCAGCCGGTTCCCGCCGCTGCGGCAGCCCCTGCCGCCGAAGAGAAGGTCGAGGGCCACATCGTGAAGTCGCCGATGGTCGGGACCTTCTATCGTTCACCCTCACCGGGGGCCAAGGCCTTCGTGGAAGTCGGCGACACGGTGGCGCCAGGCGATACCCTGTGCATCATCGAGGCGATGAAGCTGTTGAACGAGATCGAGGCCGATCAGGGCGGCACGGTCAAAGAGGTGTACGTGGAGAACGGGCAGCCGGTGGAATACGGCGAGCCGCTGTTCCTGATCGTCTAAGTGTTCGAGAAGATCCTGATCGCCAACCGCGGCGAGATCGCCCTGCGCATCCAGCGCGCCTGCCGCGAGCTGGGTGTGAAGACCGTCGCGGTGCACTCGGAGGCCGACTCGGACGCCAAGTACGTGCGCTTGGCCGACGAGTCGGTCTGCATCGGTCCCGCGGCCTCGGGGCACAGCTACCTCAATATCCCCGCCATCATCAGCGCCGCTGAGGTCACCGACGCCGAGGCCATCCATCCAGGCTACGGCTTTCTGTCGGAGAACGCGGACTTTGCCGAGCGCGCCGAGAAGAGCGGGTTCGTGTTCATCGGCCCGCGCCCCGACACCATCCGCCTGATGGGCGACAAGGTGAGCGCCAAGCAGGCGATGGTCAAGGCCGGCGTGCCGGTCGTGCCGGGTTCGGACGGCGCGCTGCCGGAGGCGCCGGAAGCGATCATCAAGCTCGCGCGCGGCGTGGGCTACCCCGTGATCATCAAGGCCGCGGGCGGGGGCGGGGGCCGTGGCATGCGCGTGGTGCACACCGAGGCCGCGCTGGTCAACGCGGTGACCATGACCCGGGCCGAGGCGCAGGCGGCATTCGGCAACCCCACGGTGTACCTGGAAAAGTTCCTGGAGAACCCCCGCCACGTCGAGATCCAGGTGCTGGCCGACGAGCACCGCAATGCGGTCTACCTGGGCGACCGCGACTGCTCGATGCAGCGCCGCCATCAGAAGATCATCGAGGAGGCGCCTGCGCCGCTGATCAATGCGCGGCTAAAGGCGCGCATCGGCGAGCGCTGTGCCGAAGCCTGCCGCAAGATCGGCTACCGCGGCGCGGGCACCTTCGAGTTCCTGTTCGAAAAGGACGAGTTCTACTTCATCGAGATGAACACGCGCGTGCAGGTGGAGCATCCGGTCACCGAGATGATCACCGGCATCGACATCGTGCAGGCCCAGATCCGCGTAGCCGCCGGCCAGAAGCTCCCGTTCAAGCAGCGCGACATCCAGTTCCGCGGCCACGCCATTGAATGCCGCATCAACGCGGAGCATCCCTACAAGTTCACGCCCTCGCCGGGGCGCATCTCCGCCTTCCACACGCCGGGCGGGCCGGGCATCCGCGTGGACTCGCACGTCTACACCAACTACTTCGTGCCCCAGCATTACGATTCGCTGATCGCCAAGGTCATCTCCTGGGGGGACACGCGCGAGCAGGCGATCGCCAAGATGCGCATCGCGCTGTCGGAGATGATCGTTGAGGGGATCCAGACCAACCTGCCGCTGCATCAAGAGCTGATGCTCGACTCATCCTTCGCGCGTGGTGGCACCAGCATCCACTATCTGGAGGAGAAGCTGGCGCAGCAGAGCCGTCCCGACTGACCGTGAGCTGGCTGCGGGCGAGCTTCCGCATCGGGCCCGCGTCCGCCGAAGCGGTGGCCGACGCGCTGCTCGAGCGCGGGGCGTTGGCCGTCGAGCTGGCGGACGCGGACGAGGGCACGCCGGCCGAGCAACCCATGTTCGGCGAGCCCGGCGCGGAGCCGCTGCCGCTCTGGCGTCATCAACTGATCAGCGTGCTGTTCCCGCGCGACGCGGACGTCCGGGCCGCGATCCGGGCGGCATTGGCCGCGCTCGGGCTCGAGAACCAGCCGAGCGTGGCTTTGCAGCCGGTCGCCGAGCGCGACTGGGTGCGCGCCAGCCAGCAGCAATTCGCGCCGATCGAGGTCGGCCCGCAACTGTGGATCGTGCCCTCCTGGCACGCGCCACCCGACCCGAGCGCGGTCAACCTGATCCTCGATCCCGGGCTCGCGTTCGGCACCGGGAGCCATCCGACCACCTGGCAATGCCTGCGCTGGCTGCACGCTAATCTCACACCCGGCGCCTCCGTGCTCGACTACGGCTGCGGCAGCGGCGTGCTCGCCATCGCAGCCAAGCGCCTCGGCGCGGGGCCGGTGGTGGCGGTGGACATCGATCCGGTGGCGCTCGAGGCCACCCGCGCGAACGCGGCCGCGAACGCGGCCGAGGTCGCTGTCGCATCCCCGGACGCCGTTACCCCTGGCCCCTACGACGTGGTGCTGGCGAACATCCTCGCGGGTCCCTTGAAACTGCTCGCCCCGCTGCTGGCGAGCCATGCGGCCGCCGGCGGCCGGATCGTCCTCGCCGGAATCCTCACCGCCCAGGCGGCGGACGTGGCCGCCGCCTACGCACCGTGGTGCGACCTCGTCCAGGTTTCGCAGAAAGACGGCTGGGCTTGCCTGGCGGGCGCGCGGAAAGGATAGACTTGAGGCGCTCGCCCGGCTTCCAGCCCCAATGTACACGCGCTGCCCGCAATGCGACACCGTGTTCCGCGTGACGCCGCAGCAACTGCAGGTGTCCAGCGGGCAGGTCCGCTGCGGGCGCTGCCACACGGTGTTCGATGCCTTTTCCTCGCTGAGCTCGCAGCCGCCCGGGCACGACCCGGGCGCGACTGCGGAGCCCGCGGCCGATGCTGTGCCTCGGCAGCCGGTCGCGCATCCGGCGGCAACCGAGGCGCTCCCGCCAGCCTCGCGGCCTCGGCCCCTGGCCCTGCCGTCCGACCTTTCGATGCCGGTGTCCGCGCTCGCCGAACCGGGCACGCTCCGAAGGGAAACGGCCGAACCCCGTGCGCCGCGGGAGGGGGTGCGCCCCGCGGTCGCAGCGCAGGAACCGCTCACGCTGCCCGAAGAGCTGTTTCCACCGGGACTCACTACGCCGCGGCGGCGCTGGCTCTGGATCGGAGTGAACGCGCTCCTGGCGCTCGGCCTCGCGGTACAGGCGGCGTGGTTCTTTCCCGGCCAGATCCTGATGCACGCGCCGGCCCTGCAGCCGGCGTTGCAGCGGCTGTGTGCGGCGCTCGGGTGCCAGGTGCGCCTGCCGCGCGTGCCCGAGCAGCTGTTCATCGAGTCCTCGGATCTGCAGTTGCTGGACGCCGCGCGACCGAGCCAGGTGTTGCTCACCGCTACGATCCGCAACCGCGCCGACTTTGTGCAGGAGTTGCCGCTGCTCGAGCTCACCCTCACCGGGGATGAGGGCCGGACCGCCGCGCGGCGGGTGTTCCACCCCGGCGAGTATCTGGAAGCCGCAGCGGGACGCGACCGGAGCATCGGCGCCCAGCAGGAAGTGGCCATTCACCTGTACTTGGACACCGCCGATCTGCGCGCCACCGGCTATCGTCTGTATCTGTTCTTCGGCTGAGCGCGCGCGATCCTCCCGCCGCATGAGCCCGACCGAGCTGAAACGCACCCCGCTGTTCGACGCCCACCGGCGCGCGCACGCGCGCCTCACGGACTTCGGCGGCTGGGAAATGCCCTTGCATTACGGCTCGCAGATCGAGGAGCACCATCGCGTGCGGTGCGACGCCGGCGTGTTCGACGTTTCGCACATGCTGGCGATCGACGTGGCGGGGGGCGAGGCCCGCAGCTTCCTCGGTCGGCTGCTCGCCAACGACATCGCGCGGCTCGCTCTGCCGGGCAAGGCGCTGTACTCGTGCATGCTGAACGAGGACGGCGGGGTGCTCGACGACTTGATCGTGTACTGGCGCGGGGAGGATCGCTTCCGCATGGTGGTCAACGCCGGGACCGCAGGCAAGGATCTGGCGTGGATCGAGCGGCAGCGCGATCGCCTCGCGGCCGGCGTTGCGCTGCATCCCAGGCGCGACCTCGCCATGCTCGCGGTGCAGGGGCCGCGGGCGCGCGAACGCGTGTGGCAGTGTCGCCCGGCGCTGCGCGCGCAGAGCGAGGCGCTGGCCGCGTTCCAGGCGCGAGAGCACGGGCTGCTGTTCGTGGCCCGCACCGGCTACACCGGAGAGGACGGGTTCGAGTTGATGGTTCCCGCCGCGGATGCCGAGGCACTGTGGAACGACCTGCTCGACGCCGGCGTCGCGCCCTGCGGGCTGGGCGCGCGCGATACCCTGCGGCTGGAAGCCGGCATGAACCTGTATGGCCAGGACATGGACGAGTCCACCACGCCGTTCGAAGCGGGCTTGCGCTGGACCGTCGCGCTGGCGGGCACGCGCGACTTCATCGGACGCGCCGCCCTTGCGCAGCGCGCGCCGCGCTGGAACCTGCTGGGCCTGCTGCTGCGCGAGCGCGGCGTGCTGCGCAGCCATCAGCCGGTGCGCAGTGCGCGCGGCTCCGGCGAGGTCACCAGCGGCACCTTCTCGCCTACCCTCGGGCGGTCCATCGCGCTGGCGCGATTGCCGGTGGCGGCCACGCCCGGCGAAATGGTGGAGGTGCAGGTGCGGGACCGGTGGCTGCCCGCTCAGGTTGTAAACTATCCGTTCGTACGGCGCGGCAAGTCGCTGCTGCCGGATGACGTCGTCTAGCGGAGGTTCGAGTTGACCGTTCCTGCGGATCTGAAGTACGCCGACTCCCACGAATGGGCCAGGCTGGAGGCCGACGGCACCGTCTCGGTGGGCATCACCGATCACGCCCAGGATCGGCTCGGCGACCTGGTCTTCGTCGAGGCGCCCAAGGTCGGGCAGACCGTGGCCAAAGGCAAGGAGTGCGGGGTGGTGGAGTCGGTGAAGGCCGCCTCCGACCTGTACGCACCGGTGTCCGGGGAAGTCGTCGCCGTCAACCAGGCGCTCGCCGGGAGCCCGGAGAAAGTCAACCAGGACGCCTATGCCGCATGGATGTACCGCGTCCGGCCCAGCGATCCCGCGGAGCTGAACGCGCTGCTGGACGCCGCAGCGTACGAGAAGGTGGTTGCCGCCGACCAGCACTGAGGAGTCGGCGCCGTCTTGACTCCGGATTCCTGACTCCTGTCGCCTGAATGCCCTTCATTCCCCACACCGACGAGGACGTCCGCGCCATGCTGGCGTCGATCGGCGTGCAGCACATCGAGAGCCTGTTCGACGAGATCCCGCAAGCGTTGCGCGAGGCGCTCCTGAACGCGGTGCCGCCCCAGCTGGGCGAGATGGACGTCATGCGCCTGATGCAGGAGCGCGCCGAGCGCGACGGGCGCTGGCTCAACTTCATCGGCGCGGGCGCGTACGAGCACCACATTCCGGCGGCGGTCTGGCAGATCGTCACGCGCGGTGAGTTCTACTCCGCCTATACGCCGTACCAGGCCGAGGCCAGCCAGGGCACTCTGCAGGTGCTCTACGAGTATCAGTCCATGATGGCGTCGCTGACCGGCCTGGACGCCACCAACGCCAGCCTGTACGACGGCGCCTCGGCGTTGGCCGAGGCGATCCTGATGGCGGTGCGCCTGCACAAGTCGTCGCACCGCGTGCTGGTCCCGGCCACCGTGCATCCGACCTACGTCAAGGTCGCGCGCACCATCGTCTCCAGCCAGGACATCGAGCTGATCGAGTTGCCTTACTGCGCAGAGCAGGGCATCGTGCTGCCCGAGTCGTTGCAGCGAGCCGGGGAGAAACCCTTCGCCGCGCTGGTGGTTCCGCAGCCGAATTTCTTCGGTGCGCTCGAGCAGGTGCACGCGCTGACCGACTGGGCGCATGCGCGCGCCGCGCTGGTGGTCGGCGTGGTGAATCCGGTGGCGCTGGCGCTGCTCGCGCCGCCGGGGCGCTGGGGCGAGCGCGGCGCGGACATCGCCGTGGGCGAGGGCCAGCCGCTGGGCGTGCCGCTGGCCAACGGCGGGCCGTACTTCGGTTTCCTGGCCTGCAAGCAGGCGCACGTGCGGCAGATGCCGGGGCGCATCGCCGGGCGCACCGTCGATCTGGACGGGCGGCCCGGCTTCACTCTTACGCTGCAGGCGCGCGAGCAGCACATCCGCCGCTCGAAAGCCACCTCGAACATCTGCACCAATCAAGGGCTGGCGGTCACGGCCGCGACCATTCACATGGCGCTGCTGGGGGCGCAGGGGCTGCGGCGCGTTGCCCAGGCTTGTCGCGCCAACCTGCAGGCGCTGCTCGACCGACTCGAACGCGGAGCGGGCGTGCGACGCCGGTTCTCCGCGCCGGTGTTCCATGAAGCCGTCATCGCGCTGGACGCGCCTGCGGCGCAGATCCTGGAGCGCATGCGCGAGCAGCGCCTCCTGGGCGGGCTCGCCGTGGGCGACGACTATCCGGAGCTGGCCGACAGCATCCTGGTCTGTGCCACCGAGACCAAGACCTCGGGCGACCTCGACCGCTACGTCGAAGCGCTCATCGCCGCCCGCGCCGCGGGCTGATTCCGAAGCAACCAGAACAGGAGAAATCGTTCCATGGCGAGCGTTACCTTGAAAGGCAATCCGGTACCCGTCGCCGGCCAGCTGCCGCAGAAGGGCGAGACCGGCTCCGATTTCCGTCTCCTCGGCAAGGACCTGCAGAGCGTCGGCCTGAGCCAGTTCGCCGGTAAACGCAAGGTGCTCAACATCGTGCCCAGCCTGGACACGCCCACCTGCCAGCAGTCGACCCGCGTGTTCAACCAGCGGGCTTCGAGCGCCGCCAATGCGGTGGTGCTGGTGATCTCCGCCGATCTGCCCTTCGCCATGTCGCGCTTCTGCGGCGCGGAGGGTCTGGACCGGGTGGTCACCCTGTCGACGCTGCGCGACCCGGGCTTTCACCGGCGCTACGGTGTGGACATCGTCGGCGGCCCGCTCGAAGGTCTGGCCGCGCGCGCGGTGGTGGTGCTCGACGAGAACAACCGCGTGCTGCACTCGGAGCTGGTGCCCGAGATCGGCAACGAACCGAACTACGACGCCGCGCTCGCGGCGCTGAAATAGGCGGCTGGGCGTGAGCGCGGTGCACCAGTTGATCTTCGAGTTGTCGCGGCCGGGGCGCGCCGGTGCGCAGCATGCGCCGCCCGCGCAGGCGGTGCACGGCATCCCGGCCGAGCTGCTGCGCAGCGAGGCCCCGCTGCTGCCGGAAGTGTCGGAGCTCGACGCCGTGCGCCATTACACGCGGCTGTCGCAGCGCAATTTCTCCATCGACACGCAGTTCTACCCGCTCGGCTCCTGCACCATGAAGTACAACCCGCGTGCAGCCAACGCGGCGGCCATGCTGCCGGAGTTCCTTGCGCGCCATCCGCTGGCGCCGACGGCCACCGGCCAGGGCTACCTCGCCTGCCTGTTCGAGCTGCAGGAGATGCTGGCCGATGTCACCGGGATGGCCGAGATGAGTCTCGCGCCGATGGCCGGCGCCCAGGGCGAGTTCGCCGGCGTGGCCATGATTCGCGCCTGGCACCGCTCGCGCGGCGACAGCGCCCGCACCGAGATCATCGTTCCCGACGCCGCGCACGGCACCAACCCGGCCACCGCGACCATGTGCGGCTACGCCGTGCGCGAGGTACCCACCCGCGCGGACGGCAACGTCGACATCGACGCCCTGCGCGCTGCGGTCGGTCCGCAGACCGCCGGTCTGATGCTCACCAACCCGTCCACGCTCGGGGTGTTCGAGGAGCGCATCCTCGACATCCGCGACGTCGTACACGGCGCGGGCGGATTGCTGTATTACGACGGCGCCAACCTCAACGCCATCCTCGGCAAGGTCA
The DNA here is from genome assembly GCA_036554965.1 of Burkholderiales bacterium. Taxonomy (GTDB): domain Bacteria; phylum Pseudomonadota; class Gammaproteobacteria; order Burkholderiales; family SHXO01; genus SHXO01. The sequence continues at coordinate 3,319 of DATBMG010000217.1, read as the reverse complement.
AGCCGGGGGCAATGGGCTTCGACGTTATTCACATAAACCTGCACAAGACCTTCTCCACGCCGCACGGCGGCGGCGGTCCTGGGGCCGGTCCGGTGGGAGTGGCGCCGCATCTGTTGCCGTTCCTGCCGATCCCGATGGTGGCGCGCGAGCGCGGCGCATACCGCTGGCTCGGCGAATACGACCGGCCGCAATCCATCGGCCGTCTCTCGGCGCACATGGGCAACGCCGGGGTGCTGCTGCGCGCTTATGTGTACGCGCGCATGCTGGGCCGCGAGGGGATGCCGCGCGTGGCTGAGTTCGCCACGCTGAATGCCAACTACCTGATGGTCGAGCTGCAGCGCGCGGGCTTCGATCTGGCGTACCCGCGGCGGCGCGCCGGCCACGAGTTCATCGTCACCCTGCGCCGGCTCAAGGAAGAAACCGGAGTGAGCGCGATGGACTTCGCCAAGCGGTTGCTGGACAAGGGCTTCCATGCGCCGACCACGTATTTCCCGCTGTTGGTGCCGGAGTGCCTGCTGATCGAGCCCACCGAGAGCGAGTCCAAGGAGACGCTCGATGCCTTCGTCGCGGCGATGAAGGAGATCCTCGAGGAGGCGCGCACCCAGCCGGAACTGGTCAAGTCGGCGCCGCACACCACCGCGGTGCGCCGGCTGGACGACGTCAAGGCGGCGCGCGAACTGGATCTGGCATGGAAGAGGCCGGCAAGCCGTTGAGCACCAGCCCGCACAAGGGCAAGACCGGGCTGCGCCGGATCTGGAACGCCATCTTCTACTCGATCGACGGGTTTCGCGCCGCCTATCAGCACGAGGACGCGTTCCGCCAGGAGGTCCTGCTCGCGGCGCTGCTGATCCCGGTTGCGCTGTTGCTGCCCGCCAGCGGCACGGGCAAGGCGGTGATGATCGCCAGCGTCCTGCTGGTGCTGCTGGTGGAACTGCTCAACTCCGCGGTCGAGGCCACCGTAGACCGCATTTCGCTGGAGAATCACCAGCTCGCCAAGCGCGCGAAGGACATCGGCAGCGCTGCGGTGCTGGTCAGCCTAATCAACGTGATCGTGGTCTGGGCGCTGGTGCTGTTCGGCTGAGCGGTGAAGCGCCCGCCTGGAGGAACCGATGCCGGCCTATCTGATCTCCACCATCGAAATCACCGATCCCGCGGGCTACGAGGAATACCGCAAGCTGGTTGCGCCGGTCCTGCAGCAATACGGCGGGCGCTTCCTGGTGCGCGGGGGCACCATTCACTGTCTGGAGGGGGAGTGGCGCCCCAAGCGGGTGGTGGTGGTGCAGTTCGACAGCGTGGAGAAGGCCAAGGCCTTCAACGATGCGCCCGAGTACGCGCAAGCCAAGGCCATCCGGCATCGCACCGCGGTGAGCAGCGTGATCGTGGTCGAAGGACTCTAGCCGACTACTCCGGGCTGGCCCATTTCTTGGCGCGGCGAGGCTGTTGGCATAAGCCTTGCATTTGACAATTCTCACCGGACGGCGCGCTCGGGCGCCGCCCTTGTCCGTTTGTCCTCGCGCGGCCTGCCGGTCGGCGACCCCCGGCGCTGCATGCTGCGCAGCAAGATCGTTGGCTTTTGGATAGAAAACATATAGTTTACGGGTGAACATCCGAAAACAAGCAATACATGTGGGATAAGCCACTAAAATTCAAAAGAATATCCCTGAACACAACGGTGATTCTCCAGCCCGCCAAGGCGCGCGAGGATGGCTAGAAAGGACTCCCTGAAATCCGACTGGTTTCTCGGCCTGATCGTGGCTGCGGCGGTGCTCGCCCTAACCGGCAGCGCGCCGCTGGGCACTCTCGAGCGCATGGCCTACGACGTCGGGGTGCGCGCCGCCGACCGCTTGCCGAGCGAGCGCATCGCAGTGATTGCCATCGACGACGTGAGCATCGCCAATATCGGCCGCTGGCCCTGGTCGCGCGACGTGCACGCGAAGCTGATCGACGGGCTGGCCGCCGCGCAGGCCAAGGTGGTCGGCTACACCGTGTTCTTCTCCGAACCGCAGGTCGATCCCGGCTTGCCCTACATCGCCAGGCTGCGCGAGCTGTACGGGCTGCTGAACCCGGAAGGCCACGAGCAGCTCGCCGAATTCGGGGAGGTGCTCGACCAAGCCGAAGTCGCTCTCAATACCGACCGCAAGCTCGCGGAAAGCATCGGCAGGGCGGGAAACGTCTTGCTGCCGGCCCTGTTTCGCCTGGGCGAGCCGCTCGGCCGCCCCGACAGCGAGCTGCCGGATTTTATGCGCCGCAACGCGGTGCAGCCGGCCGGCGACCCCGGCATCGTGCCGGTACCCGCGGCGAGCCTCGACATCCCGGTGCTCGACGAGATCGGCACCAACGCCGCCGGGGTGGGTCACTTGAACTCGCCGCCGGATGTCGACGGGGCGATCCGCAACGAGCCGCTGGTCCTGGGCTACTTCGATCAGTACTACCCGGCGCTGTCGCTGCAGGTGGCCGCCCGCAGCCTGAATCTGGGCCCATCCGACGTCAAAGCGATTCTCGGTGAGCGCGTGAGCCTGGGTCGGCTCAACATCGAGACCGACCAGGCGCTGCAGATGTACACCTACTTCTACAAGGACCGGGACGGCAAGTCGCCGTTCCCCGTCGACTCCTTCTTCGACGTCTACAGCGGCAGGATCCCGTTCGACAAGTACCGCGACAAGGTGGTCCTGATCGGCACGACGGCGGCCGGCGTGGCCAGTCTCTTCGTTACCCCGATCGCGCCCAACATGCCGTCGGTCCTGGTGCAGGCGCATACCGTGTCGAGCATCCTGCAGGAGCACTTCTTCGTCACTCCGGCATGGGGTGGGCTGGTATCGTTCGCCGCACTGCTGGCGGTGACCCTGTACATCGTGCTCGCGTTGCCGCGCTTGAATGCGGGCATGGGCGCGATCGCCACCGCCGTCATCCTGGCGCTGCTGCTGGGCGCGCACCTGGCGCTGATGACGCAGCTCATGTGGATCCCCCTGATGAGCGCCGTAGTGCTGCTGGTGCTGGGGCACCTGACGCTCACCACCAAGCGCTTCCTGGTGACCGAGCGCGGGAAAGCGCGCTCTGACCTGGAATCGGCCGAGAGCAACCGCATGCTCGGTCTCGCCTTCCAGGGGCAGGGTCAGCTCGACATGGCCTTCGACAAGTTCAAGAAGTGTCCGCTCGAAGACCAGCTGATGGACAACCTGTACAACCTGGCGCTGGACTTCGAGCGCAAGCGCCAGTTCAACAAGGCGCAGTCGGTGTTCGAGTACATGGCCACGCACAACCCGAAGTTCCGCGACCTCGGGCAGCGGATCACGCGGGCCAAGGCGATGTCCGAGACCGT
>DATBMG010000195.1:0-11211 GCA_036554965.1 Burkholderiales bacterium | reverse complement strand
GACGCGCTTCCCGACCGCGGACGGCGACGGGCAATCGAGCGCCGCGGACAACGGACCCTGGCGCGAGGGGCGCGGCAGCCTGTACGAGGGCGGGGTGCGGGTTGCGGCGCTGGCTCACTGGCGCGGCCGGATCAAGCCCGGCACGGTGATCGGCGATCCGGTGCACGTCACCGACCTCTACGCCACCGCGGTGAGGCTGGCAGGCGGCTCGCTGGAACAGCCCAAAGCGTTGGACGGCCTGGACCTGTGGCCGGCGCTGGCCGAAGGGCAGCGCAGCCCGCGCAAGGAGACGCTGCTCGACGTGGAGGACTTCCGCGGCGCCATCCGCGTGGGAGAATGGAAGCTGATCGTGCAGGCCGCACTGCCGAGCCGCGTGGAGCTGTTCGACGTCGCCAACGACCCGGAGGAGACCGACAACAAGGCGGGCAACTATCCGGACCGGGTGAAGGAGCTGCGCTCACGCCTCGACGGCTACGCCTACGACATGGCCGCGTCGCTGCGGCTGGAGGAGATCCTCGGCGGCGGCGGGCAGGCGATCGGCTTGTGGCGGCATAATCCGGTTAAACGCTGACCTGGACATGGACATGGATCATTCATCGCTCTTCGAGCAGCTGCGCAAGTTCGACACGCCGACCGTCTGCAACGCGCTGGAAGTGGCGCTGGGCGGGCGTTTCGTCACCGGCTTCACGCGCCAGCGCGTGATCGCGGCGTTCCCCAAGCTGCCGCCGATCGTGGGCTATGCGCGCACGGTCACGGTGCGCTGCTCGGTGCCGTTCGATCCGGTCGGCCGCAAGGAGCGGCTGCTGGCCTACTACGAATACCTGGCACAGGGCGCGCGTCCCACCGTGGCCGTGGTGCAGGACGTGGACAGTCAGCCGGGGTTGGGCGCGTTCTGGGGCGAGGTCAACACCACCGTGCACTGGGGGCTGGGCTGCGTCGGGGCGGTGACCAACGGCTCGATGCGCGACCTGGACATGATGTGCCCGCAGTTCCAGTGCCTGGCCGCCACGCTGTCGCCGAGCCACGCCTTCATCCAGGTGGCGGATTTCGGCAAGCAGGTGGACGTGCTGGGGATGGCGGTCAACGACAACGACATCGTGCATGCAGATTATCACGGCGCGGTGGTGATCCCCGCGGCCGCGCTGGACAAACTGCCCGGCGCCATCGACCTGCTGGCGCGGCGCGAGAAAGTGGTCCTCGACGCCGCCAGGCAGCCGGACTTCAGCCCGCAGAAGATGCGCGCGGCCATGGCCGAAGCGGAGCGGGTGAAATGAGCGAGCGCTACGATCTGCTGATACGCAACGCCGAGATCGTGGACGGTACCGGCGCGGCGCGCTATCGCGCCGACATTGGCGTGCGCGTCGATCGCATCGCGGCCATCGGCGACCTGCGTGCGGCCCGTGCGGAGGTCGAGATCGACGCCTCGGGCAAGGCAGCCGCACCCGGTTTCATCGACGCTCACACCCACGACGATCGCCTGCTGCTGTCCGGCCCCGAGATGGCGGCCAAGGTCAGTCAGGGCGTCACCACGGTGGTCGCGGGCAATTGCGGCGTTTCCCTGGCGCCGTTCCCCGACGGCATCCGGCTGCCCGTCACCCCGCCGCTCGACCTGCTGGACGAATCGGGCGGCTGGTTCCGCTTTCCGACCTTCGGCGCCTACGTGGAAGAGCTGCGCGCTCATCCACCCGCGACCAACGCCGTGCTGCTGGTCGGCCACACCACGCTGCGCGTGGTCGCCATGGACGACCTCGAGCGTCCGGCCACTCCGGCCGAGATCGTCCGCATGCGGGAACTTGCGCGCGAGGCGCTCGCGGCCGGTGCGGCCGGCGTGTCCACCGGGCTGTACTACGAGCCCGCGGTCGCCGCGCCCACCGAGGAGGTGATCGAAGTCTGCCGGCCCCTGCGCGAGGCCGGCGGGCTGTACTGCACGCACATGCGCAACGAAGCCGAGCGGGTACTGGATTCGCTGGAGGAGAGCTTCCGCATCGGGCGCGAGCTGGGCGTGGCGGTGGTGATCTCGCATCACAAGGTCGCCGGGACGCCCAACCACGGACGCTCGCGCGAGACGCTGGCGCTGATCTCCAGGCGCATGCGCGAGCAGCCCATCGGGCTGGACTGCTATCCGTATTGCGCGTCTTCGACCATCCTGTCGGCCGATCGCGCGCAATTCGCGTCCCGAACGCTGGTGACCTGGTCGAAGCCGCAACCGCAGTGCGCTGGGAAAGACCTGGCGCAGATCGCGAAGGAGTGGGGCCTGTCGCAGGACGAGGCGGTGGCGCGCCTGCTCCCCGCGGGCGGGATCTACTTCTCCATGGACGAGGACGACGTGCAGCGCATCCTGGCCTTTCCGCCGACCATGATCGGCTCCGACGGCCTGCCGCACGACGCGTTCCCGCATCCGCGCCTGTGGGCCACTTTCCCGCGAGTGCTGGGGCATTACAGCCGCGAGCTGAAGCTGTTCACGCTGGAGGAGGCAGTGCACAAGATGACCGGGCTCACGGCCCTGACTTACGGCCTGGACGGGCGCGGTGTGTTGATGCCGGGCGCCCATGCCGACATCGCGGTGTTCGACGCCGCGGCCGTGGACGAGGGGGCGACCTTCGACCGACCCATCGCAGCGGCGAGGGGCATCGACACGGTGATCGTGAACGGCACGCCGGTATGGCGCGAAGGCGAGGCCACCGGCGCGCGTCCGGGCAGAGTACTGCGCCGCACGCAGCGTGAGTCGTAGGGCATAATGCCTGGTTCCAGGTGTGCATGAGCGCGCAACTCCAGACAATCACATGCTGACCACACAAGAGATTGAGCACTACCGCGAGCGCGGCTACGTGATTCCGCGCTACCGCCTCCCGGACGACCTGCTGAGAGACGTCCGCTCGGGGTTGGACCGCCTGCTGGCGAGCTACACCGATGTGGCGCAGGAAGACCTCGCCAACCCGCACATGCTGCCGCCCACCGACGGGCCAGGCACCAATCCCTTCATGCGCGCGGCGCGCCAGCCCGAGATCCTGGACATGCTGGCGCAGTTGCTCGGTCCCGACCTGGTGCTGTGGATCACGCGCGTGCTGTGCAAGCCGGCGGCGAAGGGCCGTGAAGTGCCCTGGCACCAGGACGGCGAGTATTGGCCGATGCGGCCGCTCGCCACCTGCTCGGTATGGATCGCGCTCGACCCGGCGAGCACCGCCAACGGCTGCATGCGCTTCATCCCCGGTTCGCACAAGCAGCAGCAGCTCTACCGCCATCACGTGACCAACCGCGACAACCTGGTGCTCAACCTCGAGCTGGATCAGGACCAGTTCGATGAGGCGCAGGCGGTGAACGTGGAGCTGGAGGCGGGGCAGATGTCGCTGCACGACGTGCGCCTGATCCACGGCTCGCTCGCCAACACCTCGGGCCAGCGCCGGGCGGCGCTGATCATGCGCTACATGCCCGCCACCTCGCACTACGACCGCTCGCTGGTCACCCAGCGCCGCGACAACAGTCCCTTCAACATCTTCCACCAACCGCTGTGGCTGATGCGCGGCGTGGACCGCAGCGGCAAGAACGACTTCGCGCACGGCCACGCGCAGTGGCGTGAGCGTTATGCCAGGGGGCTGGTGCCGGCGATGGAGAGCGAGGGGTAAGAACTTACGGCTGCGTCTGCACCGACGACAGGAAGGTGAAGATGCGCCAGATCACGTCTTCCTTGAGCACCCCTTTCCACGGCGGCATGCCCTTGTCCATGCGCCCGTCGTTGATGGTGGTGTAGAACACGTTGATAGCGTTGTCGCCGTAGCGGATGCGCAGCCGGCGCAGGTCGCGCGGGCGCTCGCCCTGGATCGCATCCGGGCCGTGGCAGTGCGAGCAGTACTGGTTGAACAGGCTCTTGCCCTCGGGCACCAGCTCGGTGTTGCCTTCGTAGGGATTGGTCGGGCGTTCGGCCGCCGTGGCGGCCGGCGCCATGGCCACGATCGCCGCGGCCACCGTGCGGCGCAGGGCTGCGCCCCGGGACTTCACTGCCACTCGATCCTCCGCTCCAAACGAAAAAGGCGGTAGGGCGCGGACCGCCCCACCGCCTGACATCATCGCTTGCAGTGCCGGCTTACAGCGCGAACACCACCAGCACCCCGCCTTCGGGGCTGGCGTCGATCACGCGCTGGCCGATCTTGCCGAAGAACGAGGGCGGGCCCTTGGTGCGGCCCGCGACCACCGCCAAGTACTGCTTGCCGCCCACCGAGTAGGTGATCGGGCTCTGCAGGATGCCGGTGCCGACGTTGAATTGCCACAGCAGGTTGCCGGTCTTGGCGTCCACCGCCTTCAGGGCGCCGTGCTGGTTGCCGTAGAACACCAGCCCACCGCCGGTGGTCATGGTTCCGCCCAGGAAAGGCAGGTCTTCCTTGATGCCCCATGCCTTCTTCTTGCCGACCGGGTCCCAGGCCACCAGCTCCGACAAATTGGTGCCTTCGGTGCCGGCCATGTCGAGGTTGAACTCGGAAGCGAGGTAGAACTTGCCGGGGGTGTATTCCTCTTCCTTGCTGGCGATGTCCATGCACATGTTGAACAGCGGGATGTACGCCAGTCCGGTCTGCGGGCTGTACGACATCGGTTCCCAGTTCTTGCCGCCGATCAGGTTCGGGCACACGTTGCGCGCCCACACGCCCAGCCGCGGGCGCTTGGCCGGATCCTCCATGGGCATGCCGGTCTTCAGGTCAACGCCCTTGGCCCAGTTCACCGGGACCACCGGCTCGGCGGAAAGCAGCTTGCCGTTCTGGCGGTTGAGCACATAGAAGAAGCCGTTGCGATCGGCGTGCAGCAACGCCGGCGTCTTCTGCCCGCCGATGTTGATGTCCGCCAGCACGCCCTCGTTCACGCCGTCGTAGTCCCACACGTCGCTCGGTGTGTACTGGTAGCCCCAGGCGATCTTGCCGGTGTCGCCGTCGAACGCGAGCTGCGAGGAGGTCCACAGGTTGGTGTACTGCCCGATGTCGCTGGAGTCGTTGCCGCGGGTGTGACCGCCCCAAGGCCCGGCGTTGCTGGTGGACCAGTACACCAGGTTCAGCTTCGGATCGTAGGAACCCACGTACCAGGTCGAGCCGGCGCCGGTCTTCCAGGAGTCGCCCTTCCAGGTGTCGTTGCCGGGCTCGCCCGCGCCGGGGATGGTGTAGGTTTTCCATACCGATTGACCGCTGTTCTGGTCGTAGGCCTCGACGAAGCCGCGGATGCCGTACTCGCCGCCGGCGATGCCCGTCACCACCAGGTTCTTGTAGACCACCGGTGGTGAGGTGATGGCGTGGCCGGCCTTATAGTCCGCCACGGCCACGTTCCACAGCTGCTTGCCGGTGTTCGCGTCGAGCGCGACCAGGCGCGCATCCAGGCGGCCGAAGAACACTTTGCCGTTGGCGTAGGCCACGCCGCGATTATCCAGGCCGCAGCACACCGTGGCGAAGTAGTCGTTCGGCATCTCCGGCTCGTGTTTCCACTTGACCTTGCCGGACTTGGCGTCGAGCGCGAAGACGTACTTCGGCCCGGTGGAGGTGGTCACGTACATGGTGTCGCCCACCACCAGCGGTGTGGATTGCTGGGACTCGAGGCTGCCCAGCGAGTGCATCCACAGCACCCGCAGGTTCTTCACGTTGCCGGTGTTGATCTGGCTGAGCGAGCTGTAGCGCGTGTTGGACTGATCGCCGCCGTAATGCAGCCATTCGTTGGCGGCCTGGGCCATCACCGCTGCGGACGCTGTGGCCAGCGCCGCGCCGGCGAAGCCGGTCAGCAGATTGCGTTTCATTTGGTGGTCTCCCCCATGGTTACGGGCCTTGCTCCGGGCCGCTCCGCAGCTGCCTGAGCGGCGGGATCCGGAGACGGCCCTTTGTTCACCGTCCGGTCGATCGGCCCGGCGCCGGGCTCGCAAGTCCGGCGCGCACCGACCGCGGACCAGCATACATCAGGCGGGGACCCGATGCGAGGCCACGCCTTGCCCGTCCGGTTGCGCTTCCCAGGCGGGGCAGGGCCTCAGACAGCGGGCCGGAATAGCGCGAGCGCAGCGCGGAAGGGGAGCAGCGTGATCACCGCCAGGGCGACCTTGACCGCGAAGTCGCCCAGGCCCAGGGTCACCCACGGCATGCCCGTCCCGTAGAACGCCAGGGTGAAGAACACCGCCGTATCCAGGACCGAGCCCACCAGCGTGGAGGCCAGCGGCGGTTGCCACCAGGCGCGCCGGCGCAGGCGGTCGAAGATCTGCACGTCCACCAGCTCGGCCACCAGGAAGGCGGTGCCCGAGGCGACGGCGATGCGCGGGGTGGCGTAGTAGGCGGACAGCACCAGCGCGATCACGAAGCCCGCGTACACCACCCGGCGCGCGAAGCGCAGTCCGTAGTAACGATTGGCGAGATCGGTGATCAGGAAGCTGAAGGGATAGGTGATCGCCCCCCAGGTGAGCCATTGGTTGAGCGGCGTCTGCACCAGGATGTTGGACGACAGGATCACCAGCACCAGCGCCAGCAGGAAGCCGGCGAGCGGCGCGTGGCGCAGCGGCGCAGAGCTCATCTCTAGCGCTCCGAGTCCATCCGCCGCAACCGCTTCGCCATCACCCGCATCACTTGCAGCGCGAACTCCGGTTCGCGCGCGATCAGGTCCATGAAACGCCGTTCGTCGACCGGACTGACCAGGCAGCGCGTGCGCGAGATTGCGGTGGCGCTGCGCGGCTGCGAGTCGATCAACGCCAGCTCGCCGACCACGCCGCCGGCGCGCACCGTCTCCACCACCTTGCCGTCGATCAGCACCGAGACCTCGCCTTCGATCACGACGTACATCGAATCGCCGACGTCGCCCTGGGCGAATACCACCTCGCCCGCCGGGATCGCCTTGAGCGGCGTCTCGCTCGGCAGCAGATCGATGATCGACATGAAGCGCCTCCTGAAAGGGTTGCCTGCATTATCGGCTCGACGCGGCATCCCTGCACACCTTGATCCCGCTGGGATCCCGCTGGGATCCCGCCGGGATCCCGCCGGTGCCGCGTTCGGCCATAATTGGCGTGCCTGCCGCCGCCCGGGCGGCAGGCGCTTGCGCAACCGCTCCTGCCCGCCAACCCGCCGATGCCGGCCACCCAACCCATTGTCATCGCCCACCGGGGCGCCAGCGGCTACATGCCCGAGCACACGCTGGCCGCCTACTACCTGGCGATCGAGCAGGGTGCGGACTTCGTGGAGCCCGACCTGGTGGCGACCCGCGACGGCGCGCTGGTGGTGCGCCACGAGAACGAGATCGGCGCGACCACGGACGTTTCGGCACATCCCGAGTTCGCCGCGCGCAGGGCCCGCAAGATCATCGACGGCGAGCAGGTGGAGGGCTGGTTCACCGAGGATTTCACGCTCGCCGAACTGAAGACCCTGCGGGCGCGCGAGCGGCTGCCGCAGCTGCGCCCCGGCAACACGCGCGTCGACGGCATGTTCGAAGTCCCGACGCTGGACGAGGTGCTGGCGCTGGTGCAGGCGGTGGACTGGCAGCGCCGCGTGCTCGCGCAGCAGGACGGCCGGCCCGAGCCGCCGCCGATCGGCGTGTATCCGGAGACCAAGCATCCCAGCTACTTCGCGGGAATAGGCCTGCCGCTGGAGGCCGGGCTGGTGCGCGCGCTGCAGCGCTGGGGCTACGCCGGCCGCGACGCCGCGGTCTTCATCCAGTCCTTCGAGAGCGCCAACCTCAGGGCGCTGCGCCGCATGAGCGAGCTGCGGCTGGTGCAGCTCGTCGATTCCGGGGACAGGCCGCACGACCTGGTGCTGGCCGGCGACCCGCGCACTGCCTCCGACCTGCTGACGCCTCGTGGGCTGGCCGAGATCGCGAGTTACGCGGATGCGGTTGGCGTGAACAAGTCTCTCGTTATTCCGTGCGCCGCGGACGGATCGCTCGCCGCGCCCACCACGCTGGTCGCGGACGCCCACGCCGCGGGTTTGCTGGTGCACGCCTGGACGTTCCGAGCCGAGAACGAGTTCCTGCCGAAGGAGTTTCGCTATGGGAGCGACCCCGCCGCGCTCGGCGACATGATCGGCGAGGTGCGGCGCTTTCTCGCCGCCGGCATCGATGGGCTGTTCACCGACCAACCGGACCAGGGCGTCAGGGCCTTGCGACGCAACTGATCAGCCTGGGTCCTGCAGCCCAGCGCGCGCCGTGCGCAGGCCCGCGGGTTACCGCGTTACTGCCTCTGTGCGATGCAGCAGCTCGACGGGGTGGAGATGGCGCTCGAACTGCTCGGTGGCATGGCGCCAGGTGAAGCGCTCCGCGACGGCGCGCGCCGCCGAGCGCTCGATGTTCAGCGCCCCCAGGCAGGCGGCGCGCAGATCCTCGTCCAGCACGCCGCCTCCCGAGTCGCCGATGACGTCCAGCGGGCCGGTGACCGGATACGCGGCCACCGGCAAGCCGCAGGCCATCGCCTCCAGCAGCACCAGGCCGAAGGTGTCGGTCCTGCTGGGAAACACGAGCACGTCCGCCGAAGCGTACACCTGCGCCACTTCCTTCTGCTCCAGGACCCCGAGGTAGTTGGCTTGCGGGTACTTGGCCCGGATCGCGGGCAGCGCCGGGCCGTCGCCCACCACCCACTTCGAGCCTGGCAGGTCCAGCTCGAGAAAGGCCTCGACGTTCTTCTCGACCGCGACACGCCCCACATAGAGGAAGATCGGCGGAGTGCTCTTCAGGCGCTGGCAGCGCGTGAAGGTGAACACCTCGAGATCGACGCCGCGGGTCCACTGGACGACGTTGTTGAAGCCCCACTGCTGGAGATCGCGCACCACCATCTGCGTGGGCGCCATGACCGCGCTCGACGCCGCGTGAAAGCGGCGCAGGAAGGCATAGGTCCACGACAAGGGAACGCCGAAGCGTGCGTGGACGTATTCGGGGAAGCGCGTGTGGTAGGCGGTCGTGAACGGCATGCCGCTGCGCCGCGCGCAAGCCCGCGCCGCCATGCCGAGCGGACCCTCGGTCGCGATGTGCAGCGCGTTCGGCCGAAACGCCTGAATTCGGCACGCGACCTTCGAGCGAGGGAACAGCGACAGGCGGATGTCCGGATAAGTCGGACATGGGACGGTGCGAAACTCGAGCGGGGTGATCAGATCCACATTGTGCCCCATCGCGCGCAGCTCGCGGCAGGTGGATTTCAGGGTGCGCACCACACCGTTGACCTGAGGCTCCCATGCGTCCGTCACGACAAGGATTCTCATGGTCTGTGCCCCCGCGTTCGGCGCAACCTGCGTGTCGGCCATCGGCGCCTTCGCGGAGGAATTGAGCCCGACCCTTTGGACGCGATCATGCGGGCGGACCATAGCGGACCAATGTTGCAGTCGCATGAATCTAGTGCTGCCGAAAGGTCAAAAACCACCTTGGGCTGTAACGACGGTGCAATGCGGCTCGGCTAGTCTTGCGCGCAGGGAGGGGGAAGGCTCGCGCACTCAAGAGGTACCGGCCTGAACCAAGTTGCAAGAAGGCTGATCGACACCCTCGATCAGAAGGTCTTCGATACCGTCTACGGTCGTTCCCTGGTCTACAACACCTGCTGGGAAGATCCGGCCGTCGATCGTCAGGCGCTTTGCCTGAGCGCATCGGACCGCGTGCTGGTGATCACGAGCGCCGGCTGCAATACGCTCGACTACGCCTTGCAGGGACCGGCGCGGATCGATGCCGTCGACGCCAATCCCCGCCAGACCGCGCTGCTCGAGCTGAAGCTCGCCGGAATCCGGCAGCTGGAGTTCGGCGATTTCTTCCGCGTTTTCGGCGACGGCTATCACCCGGCGTTTCCCGACCTGTATCGCAGCGTTCTGCGCGCCGAGCTGTCGGAGTTTGCGCGCTCGTACTGGGACCGCAACGGCGACTGGTTCTGCCAGAAGCAGGGGCGCGACACCTTCTACTATTTCGGCCTGTCCGGCCTGGTGGCGCGCGCGTTTCGCGCCTACCTGCGGGTGCGCCCGAGACTGCGGGCGGCGATCGAGGCGGTGTTCGAGGCTGGGTCGCTGCACGCGCAGCGCGAGATCTACGACAGCCGGATCGGGCCGTTATTGTGGAGCCGCGCGATGAACTGGACGCTGTCGCGCCAGCTCACGATGAGCCTTCTGGGCGTTCCGCACACACAGCGCAAGGAAGTCGAGCAGCAGCACCCGGGCGGGGTGGCTGGCTTCATCCGTCAGGCGATCGAGTACGTGGCGCGTGAACTGCCGCTTTCCAGCAACTACTTCTGGAGCCTGTACTTGCGCGGCGGGTACACGCGCGAGTGCTGCCCGGAGTACCTGAAGCGCGAGAACTTCGCCGCGCTGAAGAGCGGGCTGGTGGACCGCATCCACCCGCATACCGCGACGGTGACCGAGTTCCTCAATCGCCGGCACATGCCGCTGTCGCGCTTCGTGCTGCTCGATCACATGGACTGGATGAGCGGTCACCGGCCGCAGGCGCTGGTGGAGGAGTGGGAGGCGATCCTGCGCCGGGCGTGCTCCGGCGCCCGGGCGATCTTCCGCAGCGCGCACGCGCGCCCGGCCTACCTGGAAGCCGTACGCGTGGAGCATGACGGCCGCACGCGGTCGCTGCGCGACCTGCTGCGCTTTCATCGTGCGCTGGCGCGCAGGCTGTCTTTGCAGGACCGCGTGCACACCTACGCCGGCTATCACATCGCCGACATCGAGGCCTGCCGATGTTGAGCACCGCCGACGCACGCGTGCTGTGGGCGCTGGTTCGAGGACGCTCCAGCGCCGCTACGCATGCGCAGCGTCTCCAGGACTTCTACGCGGCCCAGGCGTCCCGGTACGACGCGTTTCGCGAGCGCCTCCTGCAAGGGCGACAGGAGCTGATCGAGCGGCTCCCGGCGGGGCCCGGCGCGCGTGTCACCGAGCTGGGCGCCGGGACGGGGCGCAACATCGAGTTTTTCGGCGAGCGCCTGGCGCGGCTGCGATCGATCGACCTGGTCGATCTGTGTCCCGCGCTGATCGAACAGGCGCTGCGCCGTAGCCACCGCCTTGCCGCGTCGGGCGCATCGAACATCAGCGTGGTACACGCCGACGCGACGACCTATCGGCCCTCGGGGCCGCGCGATTGCGTGTACTTCTCCTATGCGCTGACCATGATCCCGGATTGGGTATGCGCCATCGACAACGCCATCGCGATGCTGCGCCCCGGGGGTGTGCTGGGCGTGGTCGATTTCCATCTTCCGGGCCGCGTACCTGCACTCGACGCCTTCTGGCGGCGCTGGTTCGCGCACGACGG
>DATBMG010000121.1:0-29616 GCA_036554965.1 Burkholderiales bacterium | reverse complement strand
GATATGGTCTGGTGCGAAACCTCCGAGCCGAACCTCGACGAGGCTAAGGAATTCGCCGAAGCGATTCACGCAAAATACCCCGGCAAACTGCTGGCCTACAACTGCTCGCCCAGCTTCAATTGGAAACGCAAGCTCGACGATGCCACGATCGCCAAGTTCCAGCGCGAGCTTGGCGCCATGGGCTACAAGTTCCAGTTCGTCACCCTCGCCGGCTTCCACGCCCTGAACTACAGCATGTTCGACCTGGCGCACGGCTATGCGCGCGAGCAGATGAGCGCGTTCGTGAAGCTGCAGCAGGCGGAGTTCGCCGCCGAGGCGCGCGGCTACACCGCCACCAAGCACCAGCGCGAGGTGGGCACCGGCTACTTCGACGCCATCACCCAGGCGGTGCAGGGCGGGCAGTCGTCCGTGACCGCGCTCACCGGCTCCACCGAGGAAGAGCAGTTCGCTTGAGCCCGCAGCGGGCGCCGGGCAGTCGCGTCAGCTGCGGGCGCGCCCGGCGCTGCGCGCACGCGCGATGTGCGGGTCGGTGAGAGCGGCGCGCGCGCGGATCGTGGCCCGCGCCTCGTCGGCCACCTGCTCCAGATGCACGTGCACCGCGTGCACGCCCTGCATGACCATCATCTTCATGTACTTCACGCCCGGGTCCTTGCTGGCGAAGCGCATCGCCCCCGGATAGTCGGTGAAGTCCTGGATGCCGCGGAACATCCGCTGATACGTGGCGATCTGCAGGTCGCGCATCTCCTGCTCCGAACCCGGCACTCCGTACTTCAGCCGATCGGTGAAGGTGTAGGTCTGCAGGGTCAGCTCGCCGACGAACCATTCGATCACCCGCCGCTGCAGCTGCCCACCCTCGGTCTGGAAGTGCACTGCGATCTCGTCGGCTTCCTCGGCGTTCAAGGTCTGCGCGGCCAGCGCCGACCACGCCTCGCGCACCCACATGCCGCGCGCGACCTTGCGCTCGATCAGCTCGTCCATGCCCTGCATCAGCTCGCGCTCGGCCGCCCGCCAGGGCTCGGTGCGCGCGTTCCATTGCTCGGGCACCAGGCCTGCGGCCCGCCCGCGCTCGCGCAGCAGCTCGCGCGCGGCCAGAAGCGCCGCTTGCTTCACGTACACGCGCCCGATGCCCACCGACAGCGCCGGATCGTGGCTGTCGATCAGGCGCCCGATCGCGTCCTGCTTCAACTCCTGCCCGTCCATCTGCGCGAACCCCGGCGTGCACAACACGGCGGCTGCCAGCGCAGCGACCCAAACCAGCTTTCTCTTCGACACTCGACCTCCAGACGGCGGCAACCTGCACTCGGATAGACGCATCTCATCTGCCGCCCCACCATGGGAGCGAGCCATATGACCGCGCCTTAATCATGAAGTTTATGTGCGAGAATCGCGCTTTCCCTTGACCCAACGCAAACCCGATCGGCAAGCCAGACCATGTCCAGCGTGATCATCCCCGAGGGCGTTCAGATAACGGGCACGATGACGCCCGAGTACGCCGAGATCCTCACCCCCGCAGCGCTCGGCTTTCTCGCCGGCCTGCACCGCCGGTTCGACGCCCGCCGCCTGGAGTTGCTGCGGCGTCGGGTGCAGCGCCAGAAGGCGCTCGACGCCGGCCAGATGCCGGACTTCCTGCCCGAGACCAGGGCCATCCGCGAGGCCGACTGGACGGTCGCGCCGGTGCCGGCCGACCTGCTGGACCGGCGCGTGGAGATCACCGGGCCCACCGACCGCAAGATGGTGATCAACGCGCTCAACTCGGGCGCCAGCATGTACATGGCCGACTTCGAGGACTCCAACACGCCGACCTGGAGCAACCAGCTCGAAGGCCAGCTCAACATGCGCGACGCGGTGCGCGGCACGATCGGCTTCGTCAGTCCCGAGGGCACGCAGTACAAGCTCAACGACAAGGTCGCCACGCTGCTGGTACGCCCGCGCGGCTGGCACTTGGACGAGAAACACCTGCTGGTGGACGGCAAGCCGATGTCGGGCTCGCTGTTCGACTTCGGTCTTTACTTCTTTCACAACGCCAAGGAGCGCGTGCGGCGCGGCTCGGGCGTGTACCTCTACCTACCCAAGATGGAGAGCCATCTCGAGGCGCGGCTGTGGAACGACGTTTTCGTGTTCGCTCAGAACAGCCTGGGTGTGGCGCAGGGCACGGTCAAGGCCACGGTCCTGATCGAAACCATCCTCGCCACCTTCGAGATGGACGAGATCCTGTACGAGCTGCGCGAGCACTCCGCCGGCCTCAACTGCGGCCGCTGGGACTACATCTTCAGCTGCATCAAGAAGCTCAAGAGCAGGCCCGATTTCATCCTCGCCGATCGCGGCCAGGTGACCATGACCTCGCCCTTCATGCGCGCCTACTCGCTGCACCTGATCAAGACCTGCCACCGGCGCGGCGCCTTCGCCATGGGCGGGATGGCGGCGCAAATCCCGATCAAAAACGATCCGGCTGCCAACGAGGCGGCGCTGGCCAAGGTGCGCGCCGACAAGGAGCGCGAGGCCAACGACGGGCACGACGGCACCTGGGTGGCGCATCCCGGTCTGGTGGCGCTCGCCAAGGAGGCCTTCGACAAGGTCATGAAGACTCCCAACCAGATCCAGCGCCGGCGCGACGACGTCAAGGTGACCGCCAGGGAACTGCTCGACTTCCAACCCAAGGGCCCGATCACCGAGCAGGGTCTGCGCACCAACATCAACATCGGCATTCAGTACATCGGCGCCTGGCTGGCCGGAACCGGCTGCGTGCCGATCTTCAACCTGATGGAGGACGCGGCCACCGCCGAGATCTCGCGCGCCCAGATCTGGCATTGGATCCGCAGCCCCCTGGGCAAGCTCGACGACGGCCGCAAAGTGACCCGGGAGCTGTTCAAGGAGCTGGTGCCCCAGGAGTTGCGGCGCGTGCGTGAGCTGCTCGGGGAGCGCCAGTACGCGGCCGGGAAATACCCGGAAGGGGCACAGATGTTCGAGGAGCTGACTCTGCGTGAGGACTTCGTGGAGTTCCTCACCCTGCCCGCGTACGACTACCTGGTGTCGCACGAGCACCGGTGATCCAGCAGCGTTACCGAACGGCGTGACCGAGAAGCGCGACGCGCGCCGGCAGGCGCGCGCCCCCCGGGATCATCACAGGGCGTTCGCCAGCTCCTCGCGCAGGTCCTTCAGGTGCGCCCAGGTTTCCGGGTCTTTCAGGTTCTTTTTCAGCGCGGCGTCGATCCGCTCGGTGAGATCGCTCACCGCCCAGCGCACCGAAGCGCGCATCTCGCTGGCGCGCCCGCTGGAGGTCTTGAACTGCTGGCCGGCGTCACCCAGCGCCGAATAGGCATACACGAACCCGCGCCCCGGCTTGAGCTGGTTGCGCGCGGCCTCCGAATCCCAACGCCGGCCCTCGGCATCGATGTCCCGCGTGATGCCGTAGGAAACCGCTTCGGGATCGCCGATCTCGCCGGAGGCGACCAGGAGCACGGTGATGTAGTTGCGCTGAAGCTGCCGGCGGTACGGATCCACCCTGGGCATGTCGGCTGCGAGCTCGGCGAAGATACCGCGGTTGAGGTCCTCCAGCAGGTCCAGGCCCATGTAGGGCTTGGTCTTCTTGTCCGCCGAGGAGGCCTCGACCATGCGCACGAACACCGCCGGATCCAGCAGCTGCTGCAGCAGCCTGATGTTCGAGCCCTGCAGCGCGTCGTCGCCGCCGGTGGGGGCGATGCGGCCCAGGATCTCCCGGTTCAGCAGCGCCTCCGGGGTCGCGAACGCGCGGTCGATCAGGAAGCGCACCGCCTCGCGCTGCCGTGCCGGCGACACCGGCTCGAACGGCGTTCCGCCGCGGCCGCCCTGGAAGCGCGTCTCCTCGACGCCGCCCACGATCTTGGCCACCGCCGCGAGCTCGCGGTGCCGCTGCTGCACCAGCGCGTAGTACATGTCGGCGAGCAGTGCGTAGTCGCGTCCCAGCCGTGTGGTCGCGGGCACCAGCAGCACCGCGGTGCGGTCGATGTTGCGCAGTCCGAGGTCGGCCGCCGCCACCGGGTCCGAGCTGAGCACGTTGGTGTTGATGCTGGGGTCGAGCGAGGCGACGGCGTCCTCCCCGCCGAAGTGCAGCAACCGGTCCTTGACCTGCGCGGACGCCATCCTGTCCAGCATCGGCCATTCGTCGTCGCAGCCCATCGGGTCGCCGTGCATGTGGCCGCCGCCGAACTGGCGATAGCCCCAGTCGATGGCGAAATAGTCGTAGGGGCCGAACTTCGGGAACAGCTCGGCCTTGTCACCGGGCTGCGCCACGTAGTTGAAGCGCGCGTAGGACATGAGCGAGGTCGAGGTGCCCCACTTCGCCGTCCATTCGCGGCTGCGCAACTGCTGGACGCTCACCGCCGAGGGCGCCTTGAAGTTGTGGCGCAGGCCCAGGGCATGACCGACCTCGTGCGTGGTCACATAGGTCAGGATCTCGCCCATGACGTCCTCGGGCAGGGGCAGCTTGTGCGCGCGCGGGTCGAGCGCCCCGACCTGGGTGAAGTACCAGGTCTCCGCCAGGCGCAGGATGTCGTGCCAGAAGATGGCGTGCGACGAGAGCACCTCGCCGCTGCGCGGATCGACCACCGCCGGGCCCATCGCGTTCTCGCGCGGGCTGGGCGTCCAGCGGATCACCGAGTAGCGCACGTCCTCCGGGTCCCAGTCCGGGTCCTCCTCCGGCGTGGGCGCGTCGCGCGCGACGATGGCCTTCCTGAATCCCACCTTCTCGAACGGCCCCTGCCAGGCCTCGATGCCCTTCTTGAGGTAGGGGCGCCACTTCTCCGGCACCTCGTGGCTGATGTAGAACACGATCGGCTTGACCGGCTCGGAGACCTCCGCCATCGGGTCCTTCTTCTCCAGGCGGTAGCGCATGATGAACCCGCGCTTGACGCCGCGGTTCTCGCTGGTGCCGTAATCCTGGAACTCGACCTCGAAGTAACCCACGCGCGGGTCCGAATACCGGCCCACCATGGGCGTCTCGGGCAGCAGCAGCATGCTGGTGTGGAACGAGAAGCCCAGCGCCGACGCGATCGGCGTGCGCCCGGGCTTGTACGAGTCCTCGAACTCCTTCGGGTCCGGCACCCAGGTCTGATGGAAGCCGATCTCGATGTTCTGCGGGAACACCTTGACGCTGTCGATGTAGGAGCGCTTCGGGTCGTTGGTGCTCATGTCGAAGTAGCGCTTGAACTCCATCGCGAAACCGCGCGGGGTCTCGGTGAACAGCGTGGTCACGTCGATGATCGGCGCACCGTCCTTGCCTTCGGCCACCGCCTCGAACACCACGCCCACGGTGTTGATCTGGGTGGCTTCGACCCCCCGGTCCAGCCCGCTGGTGTTCTCCGCGCGCATCTCGTAGCGCACGTTCTCCAGGAACACCTTGTTGCCGCGCCGCACCCAGCGCATCACCCGGCTGTCCACCACCGCGCCGGGCGCCAGCTTTTCCACGCCAGCGGACAAGCCCGAGAACTCGGTGTTGAACAGGACGTCCCGGTTGAGCAGCTTGGGAGGGATCTCGAACAGCACGTGGTCGCACACCACGTGCACGGTGAACAGGCCGGAGAAGCTGCGCACCTCCTGGGGCATGTTAGGACGACAGGGCGCCACTTCGGTGGCGCGCATGGACCAGGCGGCGGGCGCGCACAGCACGGCGGCCGCGCCCGCCAGCAGAGCGAGCAGTCGAGCGTTCATGGCGATATCGTAATAAGAAGCGGTTGCGGTGCGAGTCGTTGGATGCGCGAATAGCTTACACAAGACGCCGCCCACGCGCCGTGCAGGGCCGGTCGGATTTGACGCAGCGCGAGGCAGCCCGTATCCTCTGCGCCCTTTTCCGCCGGCTTGGACGGCAAGAACCCTATACGGCGGGCGAGCATGCGTGGATTCGTGACCCAGGAGACAGCGCGCCAGTTCCGCAGCGCCGCCCCCCGCCCGAAAGGCAGAGCCGCGGCTGTGCTTTTCGCCTTCGCAACCGAAAGTATGGCCATGACCGCATCGATCAAGGTTACCGTTGCCGCCGTCGTTCACCGCGACGGTCTCTTCCTCCTGGTGGAGGAAGAGACCGACGACGGTCTGCGTCTCAACCAGCCCGCCGGCCATCTCGAGCCCGGGGAATCACTCACGGAAGGCGTGGCGCGCGAAACGCTGGAAGAGACCGCCTACCGCTTCGTGCCGCAGGGGCTGCTCGGCGTGTACCGTTGGCAACATCCGACGGGAATCACCTACGTGCGCTTCACCTTCCTCGGCGAAGCTACGGGCCCGGAGCCCGGCCGCAAGCTCGACCAAGGCATCGTGCGCGCGGTGTGGCTCACCCCCGAAGCGCTGCGCGCCGAGCGCGCACGCCACCGCAGCCCGCTGGTGCTGCGCTGCGTGGAAGACTGCCTCGCCGGACGGCGTTACCCGCTCGAGCTGATCACCGACTACCCCGGGGCGGCCGCGTGACACGCAGCCGCGTCGTGGTCGGCATGTCCGGGGGCGTCGATTCCTCGGTCGCGGCCTGGTTGCTCAAAGAGCAGGGCCACGAGGTGCTCGGCCTGTTCATGAAGAACTGGGAGGACGACGACAGCGACGAGTACTGCACCTCGCGCGCGGACCTGATCGACGCGGTATCGGTGGCCGAGTTGATCGGCATCGACATCGAGGCGGTGAACTTCTCCGCAGAGTACCGCGCGCGAGTATTCGATAATTTCCTGGCGGAGTACCGGGCCGGCCGCACGCCCAACCCGGATGTGCTGTGCAACGCGGAGATCAAGTTCAAGGCGTTCCTGGATCACGCTCTGCAGATGGGTGCGGACCGCATCGCCACCGGACACTATGCCCGGGTGCGCGAGGTCGACGGCCGCCTCGAGCTGCTCAAGGCCGCCGACGCGTCCAAAGACCAGAGCTACTTTCTGTACCGGCTCAACCAAGCGCAGCTCTCGCGCACGCTGTTCCCGCTGGGCGATTTGCTCAAGCGCGACGTCCGCTCGCTGGCCCGTCGCATCGGATTGCCCAACCATGCCAAGCGCGATAGCACCGGCATTTGCTTCATCGGCGAGCGGCCGTTTCGCGAGTTCCTGATGCGCTACCTGCCCACCGCTCCCGGCCCGATGGAAACGCCCGACGGCCGCCGCGTGGGCACGCATCACGGCTTGATGTACTACACCATCGGCCAGCGTCATGGGCTGGGCGTCGGTGGCCCCGGGGACGCGTGGTATGTCGCGCACAAGGAGATCGAGGCCAACCGCCTGGTGGTGGTGCAGGGCCACGATCACCCTGCCCTGTTCAAGGGCCGGCTGCGCGCAGGGCAGCTGAGCTGGGTGGCGCCCGACGCACCCGCGCCGGCACCCTACGCGGCCAAGACGCGCTATCGCCAGGCCGATGCCCCCTGCGTACTGACGCAGGTGGACACCGGCGCCTGCGAAGTGTCGTTCGAGCGGCCGCAGTGGGCGGTGACGCCAGGGCAATCGGTGGTGCTGTACGACGGCGACGTGTGCCTCGGCGGAGGCATCATCGACTGAAGCGCCGCGCGCAACGGCGCGCCGATCACGGCGTCGAGGCCGGCGCAGCCTCCGACGCATGTTAGAATTTCGTCTGTCCGCGCCGCCGCCATGGCACTCTCGCCTCTCATCGCCCTGTCTCCGCTCGACGGCCGCTATCGCGACAAGGTATCGGCTCTCGCACCCTGCGTCAGCGAGTTCGCGCTGATCCGCTACCGCATCCGCGTGGAGGTCGAATGGCTCAAGGCACTGGCGGCCGAGCCCGCGCTGCCCGAGATCCGCAGCTTCTCGAAGCAGGCGCTGCGCCGGCTGGATGCGGTCACGGCGGGCTTCTCGGAGGCGGATGCCGAAGCGGTGAAAGCCATCGAGGCGCGCACCAACCACGACGTCAAGGCGCTCGAGTACTGGCTCAAGGAGCGCCTCGGCGACACCCCGGAGATCGTGCAGGTGGCGGAGTTCATCCACTTCGCCTGCACCTCGGAGGACATCAACAACCTGTGCCATGCGCTGATGGCGCGCGACAGCCGCGAGCAGATCCTGCTGCCGGCGCTGGACCGCATCGCCGTCAAGCTCGCATCGCTGGCGCACGCCTGGGCCGAGCTGCCGATGCTGTCGCGCACGCACGGCCAGGCCGCCACCCCCACCACCCTGGGCAAGGAGATGGCGAACTTCGTCCACCGCCTGCGCGGAATGCGACGGCGCATCGCCGCGGTCGAGGTCGTCGGCAAGATGAACGGCGCGGTGGGCAATTACAGCGCGCACCTCGCCGCTTACCCGGATTTCGACTGGGAGGCCTTCGCGCGCCGCTTCGTGGAATCCTTCGGACTGAGCTTCAACGCCTACACCACGCAGATTGAGCCGCACGACCACCTGGCGGAGCTGTTCGACGCCCTGGCCGCGGCCAACGCCGTCCTGCTCGACCTGGATCGGGACCTCTGGGGCTATATCTCGCTGGGATATCTCAAGCAGTGCGTCGCCGCGGACGAGGTCGGCTCCTCTACCATGCCGCACAAGGTCAACCCGATCGATTTCGAGAACTCGGAGGGCAACATCGGCATCGCCAACGCGCTGCTCCGTCACTTGAGCGGCAAGCTGCCGGTGTCGCGCTGGCAGCGCGACCTTTCCGACTCGACGGCGCTGCGCAACCTCGGGGTGGCCTTCGGCCACACGCTGCTCGCCTGGGACGCTTGCCTGCGCGGGCTGGAGAAGATCGAGGCCAACCCGCCGCAGCTGCAGGCAGACCTGGAGACGAGCTGGGAGGTGCTGGCCGAACCGGTGCAGACCGTCATGCGCCGCTATGGCATCGCCGAGCCCTACGAGCAGTTGAAGGCGCTCACCCGCGGGCGCAACGGCATCACGCGCGACGCGCTGCACGCGTTCATCCGCGGCCTCGCCATTCCGCAGGCCGAGAAGACGCGACTGCTGGGACTCACCCCGCACACCTACCTCGGCCGGGCGGCCGCACTGGCCAAGCGCATCTGACGGGGCTTGATCCAGCGCCCACCGCCCCGATCTTTCGAGGCATCGGGTCAGCCGGAGCCATTCATGTCTGCCAACGCGCTGGACGTCAACGCCGCCACCTTCGAGAAAGAAGTCATCGACGCCTCCAGGACAGTCCCCGTCCTGGTGGATTTCTGGGCGCCCTGGTGCGGCCCCTGCCGCGTGCTCACGCCGGTGCTCGAGAAGCTGGCCGATCAGTATCAGGGCAAGTTCCGCCTCGCCAAGGTCAACTCGGACGACAATCCGCAGCTGTCCGCGCAGTACGGCGTGCGCAGCATCCCGAACGTCAAGGCGTTCGTGGACGGCGAGCTGGTGGACGAGTTCCTCGGCGCGCAGCCCGAGTCGGCGGTACGCCAGTTCATCGACGGCCTGCTGCCCTCGCCCGGTGAAGTCCTGCGCAAGCGCGCCACCGCCCTGTCTGCCGCCGGCGATGCGGCAGGCGCGCTCGCGCTGCTGGAGCAGGCCACGCAGGCCGAAGGGCACAACGATGCGGTGTACGCCGACCTGGTCGAGATCCTGCTCGCGCAAGGACGTGTGGACGAGGCGAAGGCGGCCGCGGGCAAGCTCGGCCCGCTCGCGGGAGACGACCCGCGCGTGCGCGCACTGCTCGCGCGGCTGGACTTCGCCGACGCCGGAAGGGAGGACGCCGGCGCACTGCGCGCGCGCATCGAGGCCGAACCCGCCGACCTGGAGGCGCGCCTGCGGCTGGCACGGATCGAGGTGGCGGGCAGGCGCTACGAGCCCGCGCTCGAGCAGCTGATCGAGATCATCCGCCGCGATCGCAAGTGGAACGGCGAGGCCGGCCGCAAGACCATGCTGACCGTGTTCGATCTCCTCGGCGCGCAGCACGAGCTGGTCGCGCGCTACCGGCGCAAACTGGCGTCGGTGTTGAACTGACCGCGCCCTCGGGCCGCGCACCCCACACCCCGGCGCCACCCCGCCTGGTGAGAGGCGGGAAGCGTTTTTCGAGCCGCTAGTCCGGCCGCTGTCCCTGTGCTGCGCGTGCAGCGGCCCGCTGCCGCAGCACCTCGATGATCCCCGGCGAGATCGACAGCAGGATGATGAACACGATGACCAGCGTGAGGTTGTCCTTGATCACCGGCACATTGCCGAACAGATACCCGGCATAGGTGAGCAGCACCACCCACAGCAGCGCGCCGGTCACGTTGAACAGCAGGAAGCGGGCGTACCGCATGCGGCCGATGCCGGCGACGAAGGGCGCGTAGGTGCGCACGATGGGCACGAAGCGGGCGATCACGATGGTCTTGCCGCCGTGGCGCTCGAAGAAGGCGTGGGTGCGCTCGAGGTAAGCCTTCCTGAAGAACCACGAGTCCTCGTAGCGGAACACCCTGGGCCCGAGGTACTGGCCGATGGCGTAGTTCAGCGAATCCCCCAGCACCGCCGCCAGCACCAATAACCCCGCCATCAGGTGCACGTTCATCTCGCCCGCGCCGGCGATGGTGCCGGCCACGAACAGCAGAGAGTCCCCGGGCAGGAACGGCGTCACCACCAGTCCGGTTTCGCAGAACACGATGAGGAAAAGGACGGCGTAGATCCAGGCGCCGTAGGTTTGCGCCAGCCACAGCAGATGATCGTCCAGGTGGACGATCAGGTCGACGAGGGCCGCCAGCCACTCCACGGGGCAGTCAGACCACGGCTTCCTGCTTGGGCCGCTCGGGCTTGATCAGGTCCTCGCGCGAAACCTTCAGGTAGATGAGCAGCGGGCTCGCCACCAGCACCGAAGAGTAGATGCCGAACAGGATGCCGATGGTGAGCGCCAGGGCGAAGTAGAACAGCGCGTCGCCGCCGAAGATCAGGATCGCGGTCACCATCATCTGCGTGCTGCCGTGGGTGATGATGGTGCGCGACATGGTGCGCGTGATGGCGTTGTTGATCACCTCGTGCAGCGTCGCCTTGCGCATCTTGCGCACGTTCTCGCGGATGCGGTCGAACACGATCACCGACTCGTTCACCGAGTAGCCGAGCACCGCCAGCACCGCGGCCAGCACCGGCACCGAGAACTCCCACTGGAAGAAGGCGAAGAAGCCGAGGATGATCACCACGTCGTGCAGGTTGGCCAGGATCGCCGACACGCCGAACTTCCATTCGAAGCGCAGCCACAGGTAGAGCACGATGCCCAGCGACACCAGCAGCAGCGCTATCGCGCCGTTCTCCACCAGCTCTTTGCCGACCTGGGAGCCGACGAACTCCACGCGCAGCAGCTCCACCGTCGGATCGGCCGCGCGCAGCGCCTGCATCACTTTCTCGCTCATCTGCGCGCCGGTCAGCTCCTGGCGTGCGGGCAAGCGGATCAGGGCGTTCTGCGACGAGCCGAAGGCCTGCACGGTCGCGTCCCGCAGCTCGATTTTCTCCAGGGTGGCGCGCACCGCGTCGAGGTCGGCGGCGTGCCCGTAGGCGAGTTCCATCACGGTGCCGCCGGTGAACTCGACGCCCAGGTGCAGACCGCGCGTGATCAGAAAGAACACCGACAGCAGGAATACCAGCAGCGAGATGATGTTGAACACCATCGCGTGCTTCATGAAGTCGATGTCGCGTCGGATCCGGAAGAATTCCATGACTGGGCTCGGAACTTTGCGGGCGGGCTTGGGTGTCGGGGCTGTGTCGCGCGGCTACGCCGGCCGGGGCGCGCTCTTCTGCCAGTCGACGTTGCCGATCGGCAGGCGCTCGAGGCGTTTCTTGCGGCCGAAGGTGAAGTTGACGATGGCGCGCGACACCAGCACGGCGCTGAACATCGAAGTCAGGATGCCGAGGCAATGCACCACGGCGAAGCCGCGCACCGGCCCGCTGCCGAACATGAACAGTGCGATGCCGGCGATCAGCGTGGTGATGTTCGAGTCCAGGATAGTGGCCCAGGCGCGCTCGTAGCCGGCGTGGATCGCGGCCTGCGGCGTGATGCCGTTGCGCAACTCTTCGCGGATGCGCTCGTTGATCAGAACGTTCGCATCGATGGCCATGCCCAGAGTCAGCGCGATAGCGGCGATGCCGGGCAGGGTCAAGGTGGCCTGCAGCATGGACAGCAGGGCCACCAGCAGCATCAGGTTCACCGCCAGCGCGAGCACCGAAACCACGCCCATCACGCTGTAATAGACGATGATGAACAGCGACAACGCCGAGAAGCCGATCCACATGGCGCGGAAGCCGCGCTCGATGTTCTCCGCGCCCAGGCTCGGGCCGACGGTGCGCTCCTCGACGATCTCCATCGGCGCGGCCAGCGCCCCGGCGCGCAGCAGCAGGGCCAGGTCCTGCGCCTCGCGCGTGTCCATGCTGCCGGAGATCTGGAAGCTCGCGCCCAGTTCGGACTGGATCACCGGCGCGGTGATCACCTCGGTCTGGCCCTTCTCGATCAGCAGCACCGCCATGCGGCGCTTGACCGCGTCGCGCGTGACCGAGGTCATGATGCGGGCGCCCTGCCCGTCCAGTCGGATCGACACGATCGGTTGTCCGGTCTGCGAGTCGAAGTTCGGCGCCGCATCGCTGAGGCGGTCGCCGGTGATGATGACCTGCTTGCTGAGGAGCAGCGGCTCGCGCTCCTCGCCGCGGCCGGAGTAATGCAGCTCGGTGCCGAACGGCACGTTGCCGGCCACCGCCGCCTGCACCTTGGCCGGATCAAAGTCGCGGGCGCGCGTGTCGCCCATGTGCGCCTCGACCATGCGGAACTCGAGGGTAGCGGTGCGGCCGATGATGTCCTTCGCCCGCGCCGTGTCCTGCACGCCCGGCAGCTGCACCACGATGCGGTCGGCGCCGGCCTGCTGCACGATCGGCTCGGCCACGCCCAGCTCGTTGACGCGGTTGCGCAGCGTGGTGAGGTTCTGCTGGATGGCGAAGTCGAGGATCCGCTTCTCGGCTTCCGGGCGCAAGGTGCCGATCAGGACCAGCTCGCCGCCGCGCTCTTCCTGGCGCAGGAGCAGATCGGGGTAGGTGCGCTCGATGATGGTCTGGGCCTTGTCGCGAGCGGCGGCTTCGCGGAAGCGCAGCACGATGCTGTTGCCTTCGCGCGAGATACCGCTGGTGCGCGCCTCGCTCTCCCCGCGCAGCGTGGTGCGGATGCTCGCCGCCGAGTTGTCCAGCGCCTTGGTGACCGCGCCTTTCATGTCCACCTGCAGCAGGAAGTGCACGCCTCCGCGCAGGTCCAGGCCCAGGTACATCGGCTTGGCGCCGATGGCGGTGAGCCAGCGCGGCGCGTTGGACAGCAGGTTGAGCGCGACCGTGTAGCCCTGGCCCAGCTCCGCCTGGACCACGTCCATCGCCCGGATCTGCGCGTCGGTGTCCTCGAAGCGCAGCTTCACGCCGGTCTGGTCCACG
Source organism: Burkholderiales bacterium (assembly GCA_036554965.1). Taxonomy (GTDB): domain Bacteria; phylum Pseudomonadota; class Gammaproteobacteria; order Burkholderiales; family SHXO01; genus SHXO01. The sequence goes on along the minus strand of DATBMG010000121.1, from coordinate 16,324 downwards.
AAGCCGTCCTTGTAGGGCACGCCGGCGCGCTTGAGCGCGTCCTGCACCCGCCCGAGCAGCGCCTCGTCGAGCGCGACGCTGGTCTTGGAGGCCGAGACCTGGACGGCCGGAGACTCGGGAAACAGGTTGGGGATGGAGTAGACCAGGCCGACCGTCACGGCGACGGCGATGACGAGGTTGAGCCAGAGGGGAAAGCGGTTCATGCGTCCGGTGCGGCGCGAGTCGTCCGGCGTGGGGCGCAGGCCGCTGCCCGGCGCCCCGGCCCGATTCGGCTCATGTGGTGCTCTTGATCGTGCCCTTCGGCAGCAGCGTCTGGATGGAAGGCTTCTGCACGGTGATCTCGACCTCGGGCGCGATCTCGACCTTGACGTAGCTGTCGCCGACGTTGGTGACCTTGCCGAGCGTGCCGCCGGAGGTCACCACCTCGTCGCCCTTCTGCAGCGACGAGAGCATTTGCTTGTGTTCCTTGGCGCGCTTCATCTGCGGGCGCAGCAACAGGAAGTAGAGCAGCACGAACATCAGGACCAGAGGCAGCATTCCCATCAAGTCGAACCCGCCTCCGGGCGCCGGTGCCTGGGCGTACGCTACGCTGATCATCGAGTCGTCTCCTTCGACACCTCAACCTCCGCGAGAACTCTCCCGCGGGCGGCATCGGCCGCCCGCGGATCGCCGGGCCTGCCCGGGAAAGACGCGGATTCTAGCACCTTTGCTCAGGCACTCCGCTGAAGCCGCGCGCGAAAGCCGGCGACGAAATCCCGCAACGCGCCGCGCTCGATCGCCGAGCGCAGCCCGGCCATCAGCTCCTGGTAATAGTGCAGGTTGTGCAAAGTGTTGAGCCGCGCTCCCAGCATCTCATTCACGCGCTGCAGGTGATGCAGGTAGGCGCGGGTGAAACCGCGGCAGGTGTAGCAGCCGCATTCCGAGTCCACCGGGCGGGTGTCGGTGCGGTACCGGCTGTTGCGCAGCTTGATCGTTCCCGCGCGGGTGAACAGCCAGCCGTTGCGCGCGTTGCGCGTGGGCAGCACACAGTCGAACAGGTCGATGCCGGCGAGCACCGCCTCCACGATATCCTCGGGTGTGCCCACCCCCATCAGGTAACGCGGCCGCTCGGCGGGCAGGGTCGGCGCGGTGTGGCGCAGGATGCGCAGCATCTCCTCCTTGGGCTCGCCCACCGACAGCCCGCCGATGGCGTAGCCGTCGAAGCCGATCGCCTGCAGTCTGCGCAGGGACTCCTCGCGCAAGTGCTCGTACATTCCGCCCTGAACGATGCCGAACACCGCATTCGGGTTGCCCGCGTGCGCGCGCGCGCTGCGCTCGGCCCAGCGCAGGCTGAGCCGCATCGATTCGGCCGCCTGGCCTTCGTCCGCCGGGTAAGGCGTGCACTCGTCGAAGACCATCGCCACGTCGGAGTCGAGCACGCGTTGGATGCGCATCGCCTCCTCGGGCGACAGGAAGCACGGGTCGCCGTTGACCGGCGAGCGGAACTGCACGCCCTCCTCGCTGACCCTGCGCAGCGCCCCCAGGCTGAACACCTGGTAGCCGCCCGAATCGGTGAGGATCGGCCCGTCCCAGCCCATGAAGCGGTGCAGCCCGCCGTGCGCCGCGATCACGTCCAGCCCGGGCCGCAGCCACAAGTGGAAAGTGTTGGAGAGAATGATGTGGGCGCCGGTTTCGCGCAGGTCGGCGGGGCTCACCGCCTTCACCGCGCCGTAAGTGCCGATCGGCATGAAGGCGGGCGTGTGGACCACGCCGTGGGCCAGGGTGAGCTGGCCGCGCCGGGCGCTGCCGTCGCTGCGCATCAGCTGGAACTGCATCTTCGGAGTCGCTCCGGCGGCTCAGCCTCTGTCGATCAGCCCACCGCTTGGATCGATTAACCCGGGGCTTCGATCGATTAACCCGGGGCTTCGATCGATTGACCCGGGGCTTCGATCTATCAGCCCAGGGTTTCGATCAATCAACATGGCGTCGCCGTAGCTGAAGAACCGGTAGTGCCGCTCGATCGCGTGACGATAGGCGCGCAGCACATTGTCCAGGCCGGCGAACGCGGCCACCAGCATCAGCAGCGTGGAGCGGGGCAGATGGAAGTTGGTGAGCAGACGATCCACCACCTGGAAGCGGAAGCCGGGCACGATGAACAGGTTGGTCTCGCCTGCGCCGGGTTCCAGCCGCCCGCGGCGCGCCGCCGATTCGAGCGCGCGCAAGCTGGTGGTCCCCACCGCCACGACCCGCCCGCCCAACCGGTGCGCCCTCTCAACCGCGGCCACCGTCTCTTCCGGCACCCGGTAGCGTTCGCTGTGCATGCGGTGCTCCTCGATGCGTTCGCTGCGCACCGGCTGGAATGTACCCGCGCCCACGTGCAGCGTCAGGAACGCCGTCTGCACGCCGTGCTCGCGCAGCCGGCCGAGCATCGCCTCGTCGAAATGCAGGCCGGCCGTGGGCGCCGCCACGGCGCCGGGCTCGCGCGCATAGACGGTCTGGTAGCGCCGCTCGTCCTCGGGGGCATCCGGGCGCTCGATATAGGGCGGCAACGGCACTCTGCCATGCCGCTCGAGAACCTCCAGCACCGAGCACGGGCCGGCGAACTCGAGCCGATAGAATTCGCCCTCGCGCTCCAGCACGCGGATCTGAATGCCGTTCACGGCGATCGCGCTGCCGGGCTGCGGCGCGTGGCTGGCACGCAGCAGCGCCAGCGCGTGATGCGCGTCCAGCACCCGCTCCACCAACACCTCGACGCGCCCGCCGCTGTCCTTGCGCCCCAGCAGGCGCGCCTTGATCACGCGCGTGTCGTTGAATACGAGCAGGTCGGACGCTGCAATCAGCTCGGGAAGATCGGCGAAGCGGCGATCGGACAGTGCACCGCTGCGGCCGTCGAGGGTCAGCAACCGGCTCTCGCCGCGGCGCTCGCTCGGATACTGCGCGATCGACTCGGCGGGCAGGTCGAAGTCGAAATCTTCGAGCCGCATGGCGCGCGATTATAGCCGCCCCGCCCGGCTCGAAGCCGCCGCCCGCGCGGGAAGCCGCGTTGCCGCCGCCGGTCAAATCCCGGATAATCCGCCTCCCTACGCCGTGCCGGGATGGCGGAACTGGTAGACGCACGGGACTCAAAATCCCGCGCCTTCACGGGCGTGCGAGTTCGATTCTCGCTCCCGGCACCAAGAACGCCAGCGGGGCGGGGATGGTTCCGGCGCGGGATTTCGGCGGAGGCTAACTTCGCCGCAGGCGAAGTTAAGCGCAGCGGCCGAAGCCAAAATCCGCTGGTGGCGACACCGTGAGGGTTCGATTCTCGCTCCCGGCACCAGCATCCCATTGCCGCCTTCAGCCGGGCCGGTGCGCGCCGATGCTGGGATTGTCGCCTACACTTTCACCGTCGGTGACCGAGCAACAGCCATGACACCCTATGCCGTGCGCGAAGCCGCGCAGATCCTATGGAGCCACTGGCAGGACGGACGCCACCTGTCCGCCCTGCCGCCCTCCTGCCGTCCGGCCACGCGCGCCGAGGGGTACCGCGTCCAGGCGCAGGTGCTGGCCGTGTCCGGACGCTCGCTATTCGGCTGGAAGATCGCCGCAACCAGCCCCGCCGGGCAGGCGCATATCGGGGTGGACGGCCCGCTGGCGGGCCGCCTGCTGAGCGGGCAGGTGTTCTCGGATGGCGACAGCGTTCCGCTCGGCGCCAACCTGATGCGCGTGGCGGAACCCGAGTTCGCCTTCCGCATGGGGCGCGATCTGCCGCCGCGCAGCGCCCCCTATCGCGAGACCGAGGTGCTCGAAGCGGTGGCCGCGCTGCACCCGGCGATCGAGATCCCGGACTCGCGCTACGAGGACTTCCCGCGCGCCGGCGCCGCGCAGCTCATCGCAGACAATGCCTGCGCGCACCACTTCGTCCTGGGCCGGCCAAGCGTGCGCGACTGGCGTGCGCTGGACCTCGCCGGGCACGAGGTGAGGGGCGAGGTGCGCGGCCGCACGACGCGCACCGGGAAGGGCGCGAACGTACTCGGCGGCCCCGCTGTGGCGCTGACCTGGCTGGCGAACGAGCTCTCCGGCCTGGGCCTCACTCTTGCGCAGGGCCAGGTCGTCACTACCGGGACTTGCCTCGTCCCCCTCGAGATCGCCGCGGGCGATAGCGTCCTTGCCGAGTTCGGTGCCCTGGGGCGCGTCGAAGTGCGCATCGGAGATTGAAACGCAGGCGAGACCGATCCGGTGCATCATCGACCTTAGGAATCAGTCAGCCCGCGCGGCCCGTATGTGGCGCTTCTACCCCAAGTCTTTTCCGATGCTGATCCTGGCGGGCTTCTCCCTCGCCGTGGTGCCGCTCATCTTCGCGCTGGTCAACAACGCGGTGTCGATCCGGGAACTCGCGACCAAGAGCCAGCGCGCGGTGTACAACGCGGTACAGGCCACGCAGAGCAGCCGCCAGCTGATCGAGCAGATCACCAGCATGGAGCGCAGCGCGCGCCAGTTCTCGATCCTCGCCGAGCCGCAGATCTTCTCGGTGTTCGAAGCCACGCACCGCGACTTCCTCGACACGGTGCGGCGCATGCGCGGGCTGCCGCTGATGCCGGCCCAGGTGCGCATGCTCGATCGGATGGCGGAGATCGAGAATCTGTTGTTCACCAGCGTGGCCGGGCTGCGCGACCAGCCCCGCATGGTGGCCGACCTGGTGGACGACTACGTCAATCTGAGCGATCTGGCGCGCTCGCTGGACGCCATGGGACGCGAGGCGGTGGGGCGCGAGACCGCGGCGATGCAGTCGCTGTCCAGCGAGGTCAACAGCTTCATCTACTGGCAGCTGGTGGCCCTGATCCCGGTGGCGCTGTTTCTGGTGGTCGGCGCGGCGATCCTCATCCTCAAGCCGATCAAGCAGATCGAAGGGGCGCTCAAGCGCATCGGCGAGGGCGATTTCCAGCACCCGGTGGAGGTATCCGGCCCGCGCGACCTGGAGGACCTCGGCCGCCAGATCGACTGGGTGCGCATGCGGCTGATGGAGCTGGAGGAGCAGAAGACGCGCTTCCTGCACCAGGTCTCGCACGAGCTGAAGACACCGCTGTCGGCGATCCGCGAGGGCGCCGAGCTGATGGCCGACGGCGCGGTGGGGGCGATGTCGGCGCCGCAGCTGGAGGTGGCGCGCATCCTGCGCGAGAACACCCTGCGCCTGCAGCGTCTGATCGAAGACTTGCTAAACTATCACACCGTGCAGTTCCAGCGCTCGGGCATCCACCTGGAGAAGGTGCTGCTGCCGACGGTGATCCAGCGGGTCGCCGAGGCGCACAGGCTGCCGATGCGCGCGAAGGATATCCGCCTCAGCGTGAGCTGCCCGGACATCGCGCTGCAGGCCGACCAGAACAAGCTGGAAGTGATCCTGGACAATCTGCTGTCCAACGCCGTGAAGTTCTCACCGCCGTTCGGAGAGATCATGATCACCGCGCATGCCCGCGACAGCGAGGTGGTGCTGGATGTGACGGACGAGGGGCCCGGCGTGGCGCCGTCCGAGCGCGAGCGCGTGTTCGACCCGTTCTTCCAGGGAAAGGCGCGCGCCGACGCGCCGGTCAAAGGCACCGGGCTGGGGCTCGCCATTGTGCGCGAGTACGTCGCGGCCCACGGTGGCAAGGTGGATATCGTGGAGAGCCGCGGGCAGGGTGCTCATTTTCAAGTGCGGTTGCCGGCCTCGGCCGCCGCACCGGGCCGCTGATGGGAGGGCCGCCGAGTAGGTTGTCGGGGCTGGCCGTCGCCGCGGCGCTGGTCGTCGGCACGACACTGGTCGTCGGCACGACGCTGGGCGGGTGCATGATCACGGTGCCGAATCAGCCCACGACCTCGCCCCCGGTGGTGGTCGAGGCCGCGGAACCGGAGCCGATGCCGCCCCCGCCCGCGCCCGCGCCCCGGGTGAGCGACTCGGAGCGTCTGCTGTATTATTACGAATACGTCTTGGCGCTCACCCCGGAGCAGGTGGCCCGGGAGTCGGAGCGTACGCAGCGCTTCTTCGGCCAGCACCGGTCCGAGTTCGCGCTGATGCAGTTGGTGCTGCTCAGGTGCCTGCCGGCCGCGCCGCCGAAGGACCGGGCGCAGGCGCTGGAAACGCTGGCCCTGTATCTGAAGGAAACCCGCGATCGGCCATCGGAGCTGCGGCCGTTCGCGTTGATGCTCAACAATCTGCTCCTGGAGCAGCAACGGCAGGACGCGGAACTGCAGGCCCAGGCGCAGAAGCTCAAGGAGGAAGCAAGGCGCTACGACGAGCTCAAGCAGAAGCTCGATGCGCTGGTCGAAACCGAGCGCAAGATGCTCGAGCGCAACCAGGAGACTAGGAGCCAATGAATACGCAACGAGCCCGTGTGATGCTGGTGGACGACGATCCCGACCTGCTGCGGCTGCTCTCGATCCGCCTGCAGGGCGCCGGCTACGGCGTCACCGCGGTCGAAAGCGGCGAGGCGGCGCTGTCCCAGCTCGCGGTAGCCAGTCCCGACGTGATCATCACCGACCTGCGCATGGGCGGCATGGACGGCATGGCGCTGTTCGAATCGCTGCAGAAGAAGAACCCCGCGCTGCCGGTGATCATCCTCACCGCTCATGGCACCATCCCGGACGCGGTGGACGCCACCCAGCGCGGTGTGTTCGGCTACATCACCAAGCCCTTCGACGGCAAGGCCCTGCTCACTCAGGTCGAGAAGGCCCTGCAGGTGAGCGGCAGCCGCGCCATGAGCAGCGGCTTGTCCGGCGACGGCGGCTGGCGCGAGGAGATCATCACGCGCAGCCCGGAGATGGAAGCGATCCTGGCCAAGGCGCGGCTGGTGGCGGGCAGCGACGCCAGCGTGATGATCTTCGGCGAAAGCGGCACCGGCAAGGAGTTGCTGGCGCGCGCCATCCATCGCGCCAGCTCGCGCGCCACGCAGCCCTTCGTGGCGGTGAACTGCGGCGCGATCCCCGAGCAGCTGCTCGAATCCGAGCTGTTCGGGCACGTCAAGGGCGCTTTCACCGGCGCGGCGTCCGACTACAAGGGCCTGTTCCAGGCGGCTGGCCGCGGCACCGTGTTCCTGGACGAGATCGGCGACATGCCCCTGCCCTTGCAGGTGAAGCTGCTGCGCGTGCTGCAGGAAAAGGAGGTGCGGCCGATCGGCTCCACGCAGGCGGTCAAGGTGGACGTGCGCATCATCTCGGCGACGCACCGCAATCTCGAGGAGGCGATCAAGGCCGGCACGTTCCGCGAGGATCTGTACTACCGGCTGCACGTGGTGGCCCTGTCGCTGCCGTCGCTGTCCCAGCGCCGCGAGGACATTCCGGTGCTGGCCGCGTACTTCCTCAAGAACCTGGCAACCCGCTACGGGAAAACCCTCAACGGCTTCGCCCAGGACGCCCTGGAGGTCCTGGTCAAGCACAACTGGCCGGGCAACGTGCGCGAGCTGTACAACGTGATCGAGCAGGCGGTGGCGCTCGCCACCACGCCCATCGTCACGCCGGCGCTGCTGGAAACCGCGATTCGCGGGGAGACCGGCAACCTGTCCTCGTTCGAATCGGCGCGTTTCGATTTCGAGCGCGACTACCTCGCCAAGCTGCTCAAGATCACCAACGGCAACGTGACGCAGGCCGCGCGCCTGGCCAAGCGCAACCGCACCGAGTTCTACAAGCTGTTGCAGCGCCACCACCTCAATCCCTCGATGTTCAAACCCGGAATAGCCGCCTGATTGCGATGTACGCGACGGCACGCGCGCGGCCAGCATCGTCCATGCCGCTGCGCTGGCCGCGCGCGATACGCCGTTGTCATTCGTCAACGACATTTAAAACGCCGCGATATCAAGATGTTGCCGGGGCGCCCGCGGCCACGTCGTTGACCGGTGACAAGACGCCTCGCGGCGGCGGCGAACATTGACACCGCGTTCAAGCACTTAGCAATTGGTACACGAGTTGCATTGGGCTTCGTGCGAGCAAGGACCGCGATGCGCCTTGTCGACCATACCCCGGGCGCCGCGGTCGCAGATCAGCGCGCGCCGCGTACGGCGCAGACACGAGGAAGGATGTGATGCAACGGCGGCAAGGATGGCTGTTTCCGATGATGGTGGTCGCCGCGGCTGCCATGATCGCGTTCGGCTGCATCGGCATCGCGGGCATCACCGGCCGCCTGCCGCTCGCGCCGCCCGCGACCGGCCCTCTCGACGGCGCCCAGACCAAGCCGTCCACCCTGTTCGCGGCGGAGAGCGCGCTGCAAGATTCGACCGCCGCCGCTCCGACGCACGATCCCGGCACGGCGCTCGGCGCCCCGCCGATCGTGCGAAACTGACGTCTCCCGGAGGTAGTCCCACCCGATCCAGAGGCCGACCGATCGATTTTGTGCGCGCTAGCGTTAGCGCTCTCTTTTCTGCCCGATTGCCTCCCTTGTCGGGCATCTTTTTTTCTGGGCCCCTGAAAAAACTGTGAAGGCCTCCATGGGCGCCCGCTTTGGGCGAGGCACGGCGCCGTGGATGCTGGCGGCGGCCGTCGTCCTTGCCGCCTGCGCGCCCCGCGAGCCGCCTCCGCCGGCGGTCAACCTCACCGGCTTTCCACCGGCGTTCCGGGACGGCTATGTGGCAGGCTGCGAAAGCGCGCGCCGCGGGATCACGCGCCGCGACGAAAAGCGCTACACGCAGGACCGCCAGTACGCCGCCGGCTGGCGCGACGGCCTGGACGTGTGCGGAAAGCCGCGTAAGGCGCGCTGACCTAGGCGGTAAAACTGGGGGGCCAGATCCATACGTCGTGTGGGGGCCAGTGCTATCCCCCGCGCCGGCAGCCGGCGTCGCTACCGCGATTTGCGCTCGGGCCCGACCGCGATCAGCACGCCGCAGGGCGCGTGCTCGATCAGCGAGGAGCCGACCCAGCCTTTCCACCAGCGGGCAGCGAAAGACAGCCTGCGCGGGTGGCGCACCAGGATCAGGTCGCTGCCGAGACGCTTGGCGGCGCTGCAGATCTCGTCCACCGGCTCGCCCGAGGTGAGAATCCCCTCCACCGGAAAGCCACGGCTGCGCAGCGCCGCCACAGCGGCATCGAGCAGCGCCTGCGCCCGCAGGCGGTCTTCCTCCAGCACTTCGCCGGGCACGTAGCCCTCGCCCAGGAACAGACCGCTCGGCATCGGCATTACCGCCAGCAGCCGCACCTCGTCGTGCGGCAGCCAGGCCAGCTCGGGCGCACTGAGCAGCGCTGCCTGCCCCTCCTCGGTTGCGTCGTAGGCCATCAGGATCTTCATCGCGAGCCTCCATCGGCATCGGCGGCGTGGCCGGCGTCCCATTGTAAACCGGCACCTGGGGGGGCCGGTCGGGACGCCGGTGTATACTCGCGGCGCGCGCCCGGCCCCGATCAGGACAGCTCATGAACGCCCCACCCGCCAAGCCCCAGTTCGCCTGGGAGGACCCGCTGCTCATCGAGGAGCAGCTCACCGGGGAGGAGCGCATGGTACGCGACGCTGCGCGCGCCTACGCCCAGGACAAGCTCATGCCGCGCGTGCTGGAAGCGCACCGCAACGAGCAGTTCCATCGCGAGATCATGGACGAGATGGGCGCGCTCGGCTTCCTCGGCTGCACCCTCGAGGGCTATGGCTGCGCGGGTGTGAACCATGTGTGCTACGGGCTGATCGCCCGCGAGATCGAACGCGTGGACTCGAGCTACCGCTCCGCGCTCAGCGTGCAATCCAGCCTGGTCATGTACCCGATCTACGCCTATGGCAGCGAAGCGCAGCGCCGCAAGTACCTGCCCGGGCTGGCGCGCGGGGAGCTGGTCGGCTGCTTCGGGCTAACCGAGCCCGGCTACGGCTCGGACGCCGGCGGCATGATCACGCGGGCGCGCAAGGTCGACGGCGGCTGGTTGCTCAAGGGCGCCAAGATGTGGATCACCAACTCGCCCATCGCCGACGTGTTCGTGGTGTGGGCGAAGGACGACGACGGCGTGATCCGCGGCTTCATCGTGGAAAAAGGCATGAAGGGGCTGTCCGCGCCCAAGATCCACGGCAAGTTCAGCCTGCGCGTGTCCTGCACCGGCGAGATCGTCATGGACGACGTGTTCGTGCCCGAGCAGAATCTGCTGCCCGACGTGAGCGGGCTGAAGGGACCCTTCGGCTGCCTCAACAAGGCGCGCTACGGCATCGCCTGGGGCGCGATGGGCGCGGCCGAGTTCTGCTGGCACGCCGCGCGCCAGTACACGCTGGATCGCGTCGCCTTCGGCCGGCCGCTCGCCGCGAATCAGCTGATCCAGCTGAAGCTCGCCAACATGCAAACCGAGATCGCGCTGGCGCTGCAGGCCGCGCTGCGCGTCGGCCGGCTGATGGACGAAGGCCGCGCGGCTCCGGAGATGATCTCCCTGATCAAGCGCAACGCTTGCGGCAAGGCGCTAGACGTCGCCCGCGTCGCGCGCGACATGCACGGCGGCAACGGTGTGGCCGACGAGTACCACGTGATCCGGCACGTGATGAACCTCGAGGCGGTCAACACCTACGAGGGCACGCACGACATCCACGCGCTGATCCTGGGGCGCGCGCAGACCGGAATTCAGGCCTTCTCTTAGGATCTAGGCGCTAGGATCTGGGATCTAGGGAACAGCGCGGCGCGCAGCGCCGTTCAACGACCCCCTAGATCCTAGGTCCTGCTACACGCAGCGGCCGCCGTCGACTTCCAGGCACACGCCGGTGATGAACTCGGCCTCGTCCGAGGCCAGGTACAGCGCCGCATTGGCCACGTCCGACGGCCGCGACAAGCGCCCCAGCGGGATGGTGGCGATGAACTTGGCGCGGATCTCCGGGGTGTCCTGGCCGCCCATGAACTCGGCGAGCAGCGCCGTTTCGCCCGCGACCGGGTTGATGGTGTTGACGCGGATCTTGTCGGGCGCCAGCTCCACCGCCATCGAACGGCTGGTCATGATGACCGCGCCCTTGCTGCCGTTGTACCAGGTCAGCCCCGGGCGAGGGCGAACGCCGGCGGTGGAGGCGATATTGACGAACACGCCGCCGCCCTTCTGCCGGAAGTACGGCACGCTGTGCTTGGCGCTCAGGAAGATGCTCTTCACGTTGACCGCGTAGATGCGGTCGAACTGCTCCTCGCTGACGTTGAGCATCGGCTGATTGCGGTGCGTGGTGCCCGCGTTGTTGACCACGATGTGCAGCGCGCCGAAGGCGTCCAGCGTGAACTTGACCAGCGCCGCCCAGTCCGCGTCCTTGGAGACGTCGCCTTTGCAGAAGCGCGCCTGCGCGCCGATCTCCTTCGCCACGCGCTCGCCGCCCTGCGCGTTGATGTCGTTGACGACGACCTTGCAGCCTTCCTGCGCGAAGCGCTTGGCGATGCCCTCGCCGAAGCCCGAGCCGGCGCCGGTGACGATCGCGATCTTGTCCTTCAGTCTCACTTTCCCTCTCCTTTAGAGCTCACGCGCGCTCGGTGCTGACGCACACCGGTCCTTCCTGCTCGACCACTTCTTTGCTTTCCTTGGTGCCCACCGTCGCGAGGTCCACGCCGTGACGCACGGCGGTCAGCTCGGCCAGGATCGACACCGCGATCTCGGGCGGGGTCTTGCTGCCGATGCGCAGGCCCACCGGACCGTGCAGGCGGTCGAGCTCGGCCTGCGACAGGTCGAACTCGGCCAGCCGCTGCTTGCGCTTGGCGGTGTTCAGCCGCGAGCCGAGCGCGCCCACGTAGAAGGCCGCCGACTTCAGCGCCTCCATCAGCGCCAGGTCGTCGAGCTTGGGATCGTGGGTCAGTGCGACCACGGCGCTGTGGCCGTCCAGGTTCAGCTCGATGATCACGTCGTCGGGCATGCCGTTCAGCAGCTCCACCGTCGGCAGGTCCCAGGTGTGCGCGTACTCCTCCCGCGGATCGCACACCACCACGTTGTAGTCGAGCGCCTGGGCCATCTGCGCCAGGTAGCGCGAAGTCTGGCCCGCGCCGATGATCAGCAGCCGCCAGCGTGGCCCGTGGACGGTCCTGAGCGTCTTGCCGTCGAAGCGCATGGTGTCGCTGCGGGCGGCCGCGGACAGCCGCACCCGGCCGCTCTCCAGATCGACTTCTCGGGCCACCAGCTCGCGGTTGGCGACCCGCGCGAGCAACTCCTTGAGCCACGCAGTCTTGTGGCCGAGCGGCTCGAGCACGATGCGCAGCTGGCCGCCGCAGGGCAGGCCGAAGCGGTTCGCTTCCTCCTTGGTGATACCGTAGACGGTCAGCTCGGGTTTGTCCCCTGCGAGCTCCTGCTTGCGGATGCGATCGATGAGATCGTCTTCCACGCAGCCCCCGGACACCGAGCCGGTGACCTGGCCGTCGTCGCGCACGGCGAGCAAAGCGCCGGCCGGGCGAGGCGCCGAGCCCCATGTCTCGACGACGGTGGCCAGCACCACGCGGTGGCCTTGATCGAGCCACTGCGCAGTGCTTCCGAGTACCTGCAGATCGACGCTGTCCATATCGGGTTGCCTGGAAGAAGGTCTCGCGTGCCGCTCGTTATTTCCTGGCTCGTTATTCCCGGCGGGAAATAACCCTGCTGTCAAAAAACCCCCGAGGGGCCTCCCCGCCCGCGGGCGGAGAGGATCTCGGGGGTGGTTGTTGCCTTGAACCGCGTTACGACGCGCGGATGTTCTCGGGCGTCAGCGGCAGACGGCGCACGCGCTTGCCGGTGGCGGCGAAGATCGCGTTGGCGATCGACGGCTGGATGACGGCCGTGCCGGGCTCGCCCAGACCGCCGGGCGGCTGGTTGGCGGCAGGCTTCATCCAGTGGATCTCGATCTGCTTGGGCGACTCCTCCATGCGCACCACGCGGTACATGTCGAAGTTGTTCTGCTGCACCATGTTGTCCTTCACGGTGATCTCGCCGAACATGCACGCCGACTGACCGTAGTTGATGCAGGACTCCATCTGCGCCAGGGCCTGATCCGGATGGACCAGCGGACCGGCGTCCACCACCGCCACGACGCGGTTCAGCGCCACGTCGTAGTTGGGGGAGACGCTCACTTCGGTCACGATGGCGATTACGGTGTTATAGCCTTCCATCACCGCCACGCCACGGCCCTGGCCCTTGGCCAGAGGTTTGCCCCAGCCCGACTTGTCGCGCACCATCTCGAGCGCGGCCTTGATGCGTGGACCCACCGAGACGCCTGCCGACAGACCGGACCAGGCATGCTTCGATTCGGCCATGTCGATCTGGGCCAGGCGGTACTCGATCGGGTCCTTGCCCGCGGCGTTCGCACACTCGTCGATGAAGCACTCCAGCGCCACGGCGTTGAGGTTATGCGACACCGCGCGCCAGTAGCCCGGGGTCACGCCCGAGTCGTGCATCTGGTAGGTGAACTTGATGTTGCCCACCGCGTACGGGAAGTTGTCGATGCCCTCCACCGCGAACGGGTCGATACCGTCCTTGACGATGCTCGGGAACAAGCGCGCCGAGATCGACGGGCTGGTCGAGTGGAAACGCACCCCGGCCATCTTCCCGCTCGCATCCAGACCGGCGGTCAGCGTGTACAGCCCGGCCGGACGGTAGGAGTCGTGGGTCATGTCGTCTTCGCGGCTCCACACCATCTTGACCGGCACGCCGCCGGCAGCCTTGGAGATCTCCGCGGCGTCGATCGCGTAATCCACCTCCACGCGACGGCCGAAGCCACCGCCAAGGTAGGTGGTGGTGACCTGCACCTGCTCGGGCTTGAGGCCCGTGGCGCCGGCCACGACGTGCGGAATCAGCTGCTGGAACTGCGTCGGCGTGATGATGACCGCCTTGTCCGCGGTCACATGCGCCGTGGTGTTCTGCGGCTCCATCGGCGAGTGCGACAGGAACGGCAGCTGGTAGGTCGCGGTGACCGTCTTCGCCGCCCCGCTCAACGCGTTGTCGGCGTCGCCGGCCTCGCGGAACACTGCGCCGGCCTGTTTCGAGGCGTCGCGCAGGCCGCCCCAGATCTTCTGCATGTTCAGGCCGGCGTTCGCGCCCTCATCCCAGTCGATCTCGAGCAGGTCCTTGGCCTTCTTGGCTTGCCAGTAGGAGTCGGCCACGACCGCCACGCCGCGGCTGTACTGGACCACGGCCTTGACACCCGGCATGTTCTTCGCGCGCGAGTCGTCGTAAGCCTTGACCTTGCCGCCCAGGTAGGGGCTCATGGCCACCGCTGCGTACATCATGCCTGGCACGCGCGTGTCGATGCCGAAGGTGGGCTCGCCCTTGACCTTCTGTGGCGTGTCCAGACGCTTCTGCTTGGCGTTGCCGATCACCTTGAAAGCGGACGCGGCCTTCAGCGGCACGTCCTTCGGCGGCTCCATCTGCGCCGCCTTGGGCGCGGCCATGCCGTAGCTCATGCGCTTGCCGCCCGGCCCGATCAGGTTGCCGTTCTCGGCCCGCACTTGGCCGGCGTCCACACCCCATTCCTGCGCCGCGGCGGCCGCCAGGAGCATGCGCGCGCTGGCACCCGCCTTGCGCAGCTTCTCCCAGGCGTCGCGCACCGAGGTCGAGCCGCCGGTGATCTGGCCGCCCAGCAGGCTGTTGATGTACACCTCGGCGGGGGGAGCGAACTCCACCTTCACCTTGTTGATGTCGACGTCGAGCTCCTCGGCCACCAGCATAGGCATGGAGGTCGCCACGCCCTGGCCCATTTCGGAACGGGCCACCAGGATCGTCACCTGGTTGTCCGCGCCGACCTTGATCCACGCGTTGGGCATGGCATAGCCGCCGCCCGCGTCGGCCTGAGCAAGCTTGCCAGGCAGGTGGAAGCCGACCACCAGCGCGCCACCGGTGGCGGCGCTGGCCTTGATGAAATCACGACGGGATTGGTTCGTAATGTTTTCCATGTGTCACCTCCCCCTCAGGCCATCTTCGCGGCCGCTTTGATGGCGGCGCGGATTCGAGTATAGGTGCCACAACGGCAGATGTTGCCCGACATGGCGGCGTCGATATCGGAGTCCGAAGGGTTCTTGTTGGCGGCGAGCAGCGCCGTGGCGGACATGATTTGCCCGGGCTGGCAGTAGCCGCACTGCGGAACATCGAGTGCGATCCAGGCCTTTTGGACGTTGTTCATCTTCAGGCCTTCGATCGTGGTGACCTTCTGGCCGGCGACCGAGCCGACCGGGGTCTGACACGAGCGGATCGCCATGTTGTTCAGGTGCACGGTACAGGCGCCGCACAGCGCCTTGCCGCACCCGAACTTCGTGCCGACCAGGCCCAGCGAATCACGCAGGACCCACAGCAACGGGGTGTCCGGCGCAACGTCGACGGTCTGATTCTTACCGTTAACGTTGAAGGTGATTTTCATAACGCTCCCCCTTCGAGGTAGGTTGGGATAGAACGACTACAGGTACAACAGGCGGAAGGTACACCAAGGGGATGCCCGTTTCAACCGAAACCGATCCGCGCATTGCCTTGTCTGGTGCGGGATTGCGGGCGACGCACGGTTCTGGAGCACGGCTTGGATGTTGCGTTGCGGCGAAAGCGCCTCAAGACGGAACCGCTGGACGCAGCGTGGTGCACCGGCCAGGCGCGTCAACCGCGCCCGGTTGCGGCCGCCGCCGCTTGCGCTTTGGCGGCGCGATAGGCGGCGAAGGCCTCCAGGCCGGCCTTGCGATCCTCGTTGACGCGCTGCACACAAGGCCGCTCCGCCATCCTGCGCAGATACGCCTGCAGGCCGGGCACCTCGACGAGCGCGTCCTGACCGAGTACGAGCTTGGAGGCGTTCCGCGCCAGCGGCAGATGCATCGCCGCGGCGCAATCCGCGTAGGTGAAGCGGTCTCCGAACGCGAACGTCTCGAAGCCGGTGAGCCGCGGCAACGCCTTGGCCGCGCGCGCGAGCGCACGCTGCACCTCGGCCTTGGTCTCCTCGCTCACCGTGCCGCCGAAATACGCCTGCAGGTACAGCCGCCGCGCCGGCCACTCGAGATACAGCTCGATCATCTGGATCAGCTCGCGGCACTTGGCGCGCGCCAGCACGTCCTTCGGATACAGCGGCGGTTCGGGGCAGGTTTCCTCCAGGTATTCGACGATCGCCTGCGACTCGCTCAACCCACCGCCGGCCACGCGCAGGAACGGCACCTTGCCCATCGGCGTCAGGCGCAGACGATCTTCGTCTCCAGAGGGAAACGCCTGCTCCTCGACGAACGCCGCGCCTTTCTCCAGCAGCGCGAGCTTGACCTTGTTGTAGTAGTTGCTGGCGGCGAAGCCGCAAAGTGTGAGCATTGAGATGCCTCAGCGGTGATCGTGCTTCTTGAGCTCGACCTTGGCGATGGCGTTGCGGTGCACCTCGTCGGGCCCGTCGGCCAGGCGCAGCGTGCGGTTGTGCGCGTACATCGCGGCGAGCGGAAACGCCTGGGAGACGCCGCCGCCGCCGTGCGCCTGGATCGCCCAGTCGATCACCTGCTGCGCGACGTTG
>DATBMG010000096.1:0-17103 GCA_036554965.1 Burkholderiales bacterium | reverse complement strand
GCGGCCCGCCACCACCCCCGAACCACCCGGTTTCCTGCCTGCGGCCGGATTCAGTTACGCGCTAACCGGGTAAGGTGCAGTTGCTGCTTCTGCACTCGCACCAGGTCGCCCAGGGAGCGCAGACCCCCGGCCCGCGCCTTCTGCAGCGCGATGAGAAACAGTTCCCCGCTCGCCACCGCGTCGGCCAACGCCTGATGGCGCGCGAACGCCCGCAGCCCGTACAGCGCCAGCCACCGGTCGAACTCCCATCCGGCTTCCTTGGCGTCGAGGGCGGGCAGCAGCAATCCCAGGTCGAGGCAGGCGGGCCGGTACGCGATCCCGAGCGCGCTGCGTACGGCGCGCTGCAGCACCCTCAAGTCGAACAGGGTGTGATACCCGACCAGCGCGTCGCGGCGCGCAAAGCGCAAGTACCCGGCCAAGGCTTCTTCCGGCGCCTCGCCCGCCGCCTGCGCGCCGTGCCCGATGCCGTGGATCAGGACGTTTTCCGCGGTGCTCGGCTGTTCCTGGCGCAACAGGGCAGAAAAGGTGTCGCCGATGCGAATGCCGCTCGCATCGATGGCGCAGGCGCCGATCGAAATCAGCCGGTCGCGCTTGGGGTCCAGCCCGCTGGTCTCGGTATCTACGCCGACGAACCGCAGCGTGTCAAGGGACGCGCTGCGCGAGGGATAGGTCAGTCCACCCCATTCGCGGCGGGCGGCGACGGCGGCGTCCGATTCCGGCAAGCGGCGCAGCCAGGGCAGCAACGGGCTCATAGGCGCAAACCCCGGTTCACAGCCGGAAATCGAGGCGCAGCCGCTCCTGCAGCTTGCGCGACTGGCGGAAGGCTTCTTTGAGGATGCGGCGCTCGAGATCGTTCAGCCGGTCGGGCTGCAGAAAGTTGTCCGGCGCGTGGCCGGACGCGGCCTGCTGCTGCTGGTGCCGCAGGCGCAGCATCTGGATGAAGTGGAAAGCGTCCACCCAGGCCTCCACCTCCGCGGCATGGAGCCGGCGAGCGCTCACCAGGGCACGCAGCCGCTCGACCGTGCCGGTGTGCTGGTCGCCGGCGGCCAGGCTCAGGATGCGCGCCGCGTCGACGAACGGCGCCACACCGTTGAGCTTCAGATCGAGCGAGTCCTCCGCGTCGGCGTGCCGCTCCACGGCGAAATCCCGCAGCACGCCCAGCGGTGGCGCGTTGCGCAGGGCGTTCTCCGCCATCAGGCGCAGGAACAGCGAGCGGTCGGGGACGTTGCGCGCCAGCCACGCGCGCAGCGTATCGGCGAGCTCGCTGCACCCCCACAAGCCCCGCAAGTCGAAAAAAATGGTGGCATTGAGCAGCGCCTCCCCATCCGGTTTGTCCATCCAGTCGGCGAAAGTGCTCTTCCACTCCGCCAGGCTCAGACACCAGCGCGGATTGCTCGCCATCACGCCGCCTTTGCACAGGGGAAAGCCGCAGGCCGCCAGACCGTCGTTGATGCGCCTGGCGAGCGGCAGCAACCGGGCGCGCTGGGCCTCGCCGTCGCCGTCCGGTGGATCGGGGAATAGGATGCCGTTGTCCTGATCGGTGGCGAGCGTCTGCTCGTGCCGCCCCTCGGACCCGAACGCCATCCAGCACAGCTCCCCGGCACCGAGGCCGGCGGCGCTGCACTCCAGCTCGATGAGCCGGGCCGTGACCAGATCGTTCAGCGTGGACACGATGCGCGTGAGCTGCTCCGCGGCCACGCCCTGCGCCACCAGGCTCTCGGCAAGCGTGCGCACATCGGCCGTCGCGTGCACCAGCCCGGCGAGCGAGCCGGCGGCGCGGATCGCCTCGCTCACCTCGGTCATGCCCAAGCGGCGCAGAGCGAACAGGTCGCTCTCGGACACCACGCCGACGACCTTCCCCGCGCGGGTGATGACGATATGATGGAAGGCATGGCGCGCCATGAGCAGCGCCGCCTCCAGCGCCAGCGCTTCCGCCGGCAGAGTGACTGGGTTGCGCGTCATCACCTCGCGCACCGGCCGTTCGCGGCCGACATTTTCCGTCGCTACCCGATCGCGCAGGTCGCGCAGCGTGAAGATGCCGGCAGCGGTGCCGTCGTCGCGGATCACCACGACCGATCCCACCCGCGCATCGCGCATGCGCGTCAATGCAGCGGCCAGCGTCTCGTCCTCCGCGCACACGACCGGGGGCCGCAGCAGCGCCGCCAGCGGTTGGCTCAGCGGATCGCGTGCGGCGCTCGCGGCGTACTCGGTCTGCAGCTGCCTGCGCGAGGTCTCCAGCAAGCTCGCCACGCGACGGGTGCAGGCCTCGTGGAACGGGGGGCTGCGCGACAGCAGCGTCTCGAAGTCCGCGGCCGGCAGCCGCCAGCAGAAGGTGTCGGCCTGCGCGCGGAACAGGCTGGTCACGGGGCGCTTGGCCAGCAAAGCGCCCAGCGGGAAGACCTCGCCCGCAGTGAGCCGCCAGCGCGGCGTAACGTCGTTGGGGTCGAGGCCCGCGATGCTGCCTTGGCGGACGATGAAGAAATGCTGCGGCACGCCGGCGTCAGGCGCGAGCACAACGGCACGTGGAGCGAAGTACACCAGCGCAAGCCGCGAGACCATCCACAGCAGGTCTTCGTGCCCCATGCGGTCGAAGGGCACGTGACGGCGCAGGGCTTCAACGGTCGCATCGATGAGGGCGCGATCGACGGGGCGGGCGGCCGGTTGCATGGCAGGAAGGTACACCATCCGGGGGACGGCAACAGCGGCCCGCATGGTGCACTCGCGCGCCGCGAATGCACCCGCCGCCAACCCCGCGCATCGCCGCGGATTACGCGGCACTTCATCCGGCTACGAAAACAAAGGGCCCCACCTTACGGCGGAGCCCCTGTAGAGCACGAACCCCGGCGGATTGAGCGTTACGCCGTTCGTGACGCTCGAATCCGCCGAGTCATCGCACCGCGCATGCGGTGCGATAACGCTACATGTCCATGTCGCCCATCCCACCCATGCCGCCGGGTCCGCCGTGGCTGTGCTTCTCTTCCTTCGGCAGCTCGGCCACCATGGCGTCGGTGGTCAGGATCAAGCCCGCGACCGAAGCGGCATTCTGCAGCGCGGTGCGCACGACCTTGGTCGGATCGAGCACGCCCATCTCCATCATGTCGCCGTAGGCGTCGGTTTGGGCGTTGTAGCCGAAGTTGGTCTTGCCTTCGCTCACCTTGTTGAGCACCACCGAGGGCTCGGCGCCGGCGTTGGCCACGATCTGGCGCAGCGGCTCTTCCAGCGCGCGCAGCACGATCTTGATGCCGGCATCCTGGTCGTGGTTGGCGCCCTTGAGCTTGGCGATCGCGGCCTTGGTGCGGATCAGCGCCACGCCGCCGCCGGCCACGATGCCTTCCTCGACCGCGGCGCGGGTGGCGTGCAGCGCGTCCTCGACGCGCGCCTTTTTCTCTTTCATCTCGACTTCGGTGGCGGCGCCCACTTTGACCAGCGCTACCCCGCCGGCGAGCTTGGCCACCCGCTCCTGCAGCTTCTCGCGGTCGTAGTCGCTGGTGGCCTCGTCGATCTGCGTGCGGATCGCCTTGACGCGGCCCTCGATCGCGGCGGTGTCGCCGGCGCCGTCGATGATAGTGGTGTTCTCCTTCTCGACCTCGATGCGCTTGGCGCGGCCCAGGTCCTTGAGGGTCACGTTCTCGAGCTTGAGGCCCAGTTCTTCGCTGATCACGGTGCCGCCGGTGAGGATGGCCATGTCCTCGAGCATCGCCTTGCGGCGGTCGCCGAAGCCCGGCGCCTTCACCGCGCAGGTCTTGAGGATGCCGCGGATGTTGTTGACCACCAGGGTGGCGAGCGCCTCGCCCTCGACTTCCTCGGCCACGATCAGCAGCGGCTTGCCCGACTTGGCGATCTGCTCGAGTACCGGCAGCAGATCGCGGATCGACGAGATCTTCTTGTCGTGCAGCAGGATGAAGGGATCCTCCAGGATGGCGACCTGCTTGTCGGGGTTGTTCATGAAGTAAGGCGAGAGGTAGCCGCGGTCGAACTGCATGCCGTCCACGACCTCGAGCTCGTTCTCCAGGCTCTTGCCTTCCTCGACCGTGGTCACGCCTTCCTTGCCCACCTTCTCCATCGCATCGGCGATGATCTTGCCGATATGCTCGTCGGCGTTGGCGGAGATGGCGCCCACCTGGGCGATTTCCTTGCTGGTGGTGCAGGGCTTGGACAGCTTCTTGAGCTCCTCGACGATGGTGTCCACAGCCTTGTCGATGCCGCGCTTGAGGTCCATCGGGTTCATGCCGGCGGCCACGTACTTCATGCCTTCTTGCACGATCGACTGGGCCAGCACGGTGGCGGTGGTGGTGCCGTCGCCGGCCACGTCCGAGGTCTTGGACGCGACTTCCTTGACCATCTGCGCGCCCATGTTCTCGAACTTGTCCTTCAGCTCGATCTCCTTGGCCACCGACACGCCGTCCTTGGTGACGGTGGGCGCGCCGAAGGAGCGCTCCAGCACTACGTTGCGGCCCTTGGGGCCGAGGGTGACCTTGACCGCGTCGGCCAATACATTCACGCCGGCGATGATGCGATGCCGGGCGGAATCGTGGAACTTGACTTCTTTTGCTGCCATGTGCGGAACTCCTGAGTGTGTTCGCTGGGTGTGGGTTCGGGCGAGAGGCCTTATTCGATCACGCCCATGATGTCTTCTTCCCGCACGACCAGATATTCGGTGCCTTCGATCTTGACGGTCTGACCGGAGTACTTGCCGAACAGGATCTTGTCACCCGCTTTTACGTCCAGCGGGCGCACTTTGCCGTCCTCCAGCAGCTTGCCGGTGCCCACCGCGATCACTTCGCCGGTGTCGGGCTTCTCGGCCGCGGTGTCCGGGATGACGATGCCGGAGGCGGTCTTGCGCTCCTCTTCCAGCCGCTTGACGATCACCCGGTCGTGCAGGGGGCGGATTTTCATTATCCGATCTCCTTCTCCAAGTAGTTGAATCGATTTCAAATACAACTCTGCTAGCACTCGCTTGCAGTGAGTGCCAATGATAGACAAGGGCAGGGCGGTTTTCAAGCCGTGCGTGAGCGGCTTGAGCGCCCATCAGGGCGCAAGGGGGATGCTTCCGTCGCGCCTTACTGGCGCATCAGGCGGGGCGTTCGGAGACGCCGAAACGATACACCGTGCGGTGCGCGCGATCCCCGCGCGGGGGCACCGGGACAAGCGGGCAGGGCGGCTCGCGCGTGCCGTCGGGCAACAGCGTGGCATCGTCTGCGAACTCCTTCCAGATGCCGCCATGCACGGGCCGGAACAGCCACATCAGATAGCCCCGGCGCGCGGCGACGCTGACCAGCTCGTCGGCGTCCGGCGCATCGGCGACCAGCACCTGATCGGCCTGCGCACCGAAGGGAAAGACGCCGAAGGCCTTCAGGCAATCCAGCGCTTCTGACGAGGCCGCGCCCGGGCGCACACACGACGGGCGCTCGGCGCGCGCCACGTCCCAGGCCCCGAGCTCCCAGGCGGCCTCCAGCGCTGCACGGTCGACGGCAAGCAGATCTTCCCAGCGGGTGTTCAGCTGCAGCGCCGAACTCGGCACCGAGCGGTAGGACACCGGCTGCGCGCCCTCCACTTCGGCCAGCTTCTCGCGCACGAACCCGTGCCAATGCAGCGTCAGGATCACCGGGGTGTCGGGACACGGCACAGCGGCGAGCGTGATTGCGAAGAGCGGCAACCGCGCCGACTGCATCTGTTCTTCGATGTGGCCCAGCAGCTCCATGCCGAGATCCCTCCTCGACGGCATCGAGAGGCATCGCACCCGACGCCGATTGCTCTCCGCCGCTTGTCCTTCCGTCCAGCATATTTGGTGCCAACGCAGCCGCGCAAGTTGCGGTCAAATACCCGATGCCGGCGCCCGCGTTAGCACTCGCGCAGTCTCGCTGCCATGACGTCGCAGCAGCGGCTCGCGCACCGCCAAGCCTACGACAACCCGACCTGCAGTGCTGCCCGGCCGTGCCGTTACATTGGCCGTCGTGCCGTTGCATTACAATCGGCTGCGCGCGCCTAGCGCAGCGCTGGAGCAGTGACATGCCGCGATCGCCGTACCTCCTGTTGCTCGCCGTAGCGCTCGCGCTGCCCGGCGCCGCCTCCGCGGCCAACGGGCGCTGGCCCGCTCTGCTGCACGCGGCGCTGGCCGAAAGCGGAACGCCGCGCGAGGCGGTGTCCCTGTACGTGCAGGAGGTGGGCGCACGCGAGCCGCTTCTCGCGTGGAACGCCGGCCGGGCGATGAATCCCGCCTCCACCATGAAGCTGGTCACCACGCTCGCCGCGCTGGAAGTGCTCGGGCCCACCTATACGTGGCGCACCGAGGTCTACGCGCAGGGACCGGTCCTCGGCGACGTGCTGCACGGCGATCTGGTGCTGAAGGGCTACGGCGATCCCAAGCTCACTCTGGAACACTTCTGGTTGCTGTTGCGCGATCTGCGCGCGCGCGGCCTGCGCGAGATCCGCGGCGAGCTGGTGCTGGACCGCAGCTTCTTCGCGCCGCAGAACGCGGATCCTCCGCGCTTCGACAGCGAGCTGATGCGGCCCTACAACGTGCCGCCGGATGCGCTGCTGCTCAACTTCAAGTCGGTGCGGCTGCAGTTCGTCCCGCAGGAGGACAGCGGCACGGTGAAGATCGTGTCCACGCCGCACCTGCCGCAGATCGAGATCGTCAATCAGCTCGCCCTGGGCGCCGGACACTGCGACTTCTGGCCAGAGCGGCCGCAGGCGTTACCCGAGCAGGCGCGCCTGGTGTTTACCGGCGTATTCCCCAGCGGTTGCGGCGAGAAATCGCGCAACTTCGCGCTGCTCAGCCCGAACGACTACGCACTGACCCTGTTCCAGCAGCTGTGGCGCGAGCTGGGCGGGCAGTTCGCGGGCGGCGTGCGCGAGGGCGCCGTCGCACCCGAGGCCACGCTGCTCGCCACCTGGGAATCGCCGCCGCTGTCTGAGGTGATTCGCGACATCAACAAGTTCAGCAACAACGTGATGGCGCGCCAGCTGTTCCTCACCCTGTCGCTGGCCGTGGATGCGCCGCCGCTGTCCACCGACAGGGCGGCGCGCGCGGTACGCGAATGGGCGCGGCGCGTGGACCTGGACCTGCCCGAACTGGTGATCGAGAACGGCTCCGGGCTGTCGCGCATCGAGCGCATCAGCGCGCGCGGGCTCGCCCGGGTATTGTTGCGCGGCATGAGCGCACCGTTGATGCCGGAATACCTGGCGTCGCTGCCCATCCCCGGCATCGACGGCACGCTGCGTCGGCGCCTCAACGCCTCGCCGGCCTCCGGCCAGGCGCACATCAAGACCGGCTATCTGGATGGTGTGCGTGCGATCGCCGGCTACGTGCTCGACCAGCAGGGACGCTGGCTGGTGGTGGTGGCCATCATCAACCATCCGTCCGCGATCAACGCCCAGGGCTTCCAGGATGCGGTCATCGAATGGGCGTACAGCGGGGACAAGCCGGGCCGCTGCTGCGGACCATGAGACGCCCCTTGCGCACGTCGTTGCCGCCGGGAATTGACAGTTCCGGAACGCCGTCGCCGAGCCCTGTGCCATAATCCGATGACCTTGATGCCATGTACCCGGGGCGGGGCGGACTCACCTCGCCGCCCGACTCCATGACCTCTCCGAGCGTCGTCATCCTCGCGGCCGGCAAGGGCACTCGCATGCTGTCCTCACGGCCGAAGGTGTTGCATCCGATCGCCGGCAAGCCGCTGCTCGGCCACGTGCTCGAGACGGCGCAAGCGCTGTCGGCCACGCGGGTCATCGTCGTGTACGGCCACGGCGGCGAAGCCGTCCCCGAGGCGTTTGCTGCGTCGGGCGCCGTCTTCGTCTTGCAGGAGCCGCAGCTGGGCACCGGTCACGCCCTGATGCAGGCGCTGCCACATCTGCCCGCCGAAGGCACCACCCTGGTGCTCTACGGCGACGTGCCGCTGACGCGCACACAGACGCTGGAGCGGGTGCTGTCCCATCCCGACGCGCTGTGCCTGCTGACCGCGATGCTGGACGATCCCACCGGCTATGGGCGCATCCTGCGCGACGCCGCCCGCGCCGTGACCCGCATCGTGGAAGAGAAGGACGCGACTGCCAAGGACAAGACGGTGCGCGAGATCAACACCGGAATCCTTGCTGCCCCTACCGCGGCCCTGCGCGCGTGGCTGTCGCGCCTGACCAATCGCAACGCGCAGGGCGAGTACTACCTGACGGACATCGTGCCGCTGGCACTGGCCGGGGGGACCCCTGTGGTCACCGAGACCGTGGAGCAGGTGTGGGAAGTGCAGGGCGTCAACAGCCGCGAGCAACTGGCACAGCTCGAACGGTGCCACCAGATGGAGGTTGCGCGCCGGCTGATGGCCGGCGGCGTGACGCTTGCGGATCCGGCGCGCCTGGACGTGCGCGGGGAGCTGATCTGCGCGCAGGATGTGAGCATCGACGTGGATTGTGTCTTCGAAGGCCGGGTGCAGCTGGCGAGCAACGTGGCGATCGGCCCGCATTGCATGATCAAGGACAGCGACATTGCGGCCGGCGCGGTCGTGGACGCCTTCAGCCACCTCGACGGCGCCAGCATCGGACCGGGCTGCCGTGTCGGGCCCTACGCGCGCCTGCGGCGCGGCGCGGTCCTGGCGGCGCAGGCGCGCGTCGGTAACTTCGTGGAGATGAAGAACACGACGCTGGGCGAAGGCTCCAAGGCCAACCACCTGAGCTACCTGGGCGACACCGTGGTGGGCCGCGACGTCAACATCGGCGCGGGCACCATCACCTGCAACTACGACGGCGCCAACAAGCACCGCACCGTCATCGAGGACGGTGCTTTCATCGGGTCGGATACCGCGCTGGTCGCCCCGGTCACGGTGGGGCGTGGCGCCACGATCGGCGCCGGGAGCGTCATCACCGAGGACGCGCCCGCGGGCGAGCTGTCGGTGGCCCGCGGGCGGCAGGTGACGGTCAAGGGCTGGAAGCGGCCCAAGAAAACCCGCGCTCCGTGATCATCAGCGATCACCATGATCAGATTGGCAATCACGAATCACGAGTCACGAGTCACGAACCATGTGCGGCATCGTCGGC
Source organism: Burkholderiales bacterium (assembly GCA_036554965.1). Taxonomy (GTDB): domain Bacteria; phylum Pseudomonadota; class Gammaproteobacteria; order Burkholderiales; family SHXO01; genus SHXO01. The sequence continues at coordinate 8,073 of DATBMG010000096.1, read as the reverse complement.
GCAATTGCGCAACGTGACGTAGTCCCGGTCCTGTTGGAAGGACTGCGCAAGCTGGAGTACCGCGGCTACGACTCCGCCGGGCTGGCGGTGGTCAACGGCGAGCTGCGGCGGTTGCGCAGCGTCGGCCGGGTCGCGTCGCTCGCACAGCTCGCATCCCAGTCGGCGCTGACCGGCCATGTCGGCATCGCGCACACGCGCTGGGCCACGCATGGCGCGCCCACCGAGCGCAATGCCCACCCGCACGTCAGCGACGACGGCCTGGCGGTGGTGCACAACGGCATCATCGAGAATCACGAGGCGATGCGCGCGCGCCTGGTGGAGCTCGGCTACCGCTTCGTGTCCGACACCGACACCGAAGTCCTGGCGCACCTGGTGCACTATTACTTCAAACAGACCGGGGACCTGTTCGGCGCGACCCACCGCGCGATCAGTGAGCTCACCGGCGCCTACGCCATCGCCGTGGTCTCGCAGAGGGACCCCGAGCGGTTCGTGGCGGCGCGCAAGGGCGCGCCGCTGCTGCTGGGACTGGGAGAGGGCGAGAACTTCTGCGCCTCGGACGCCTCCGCCCTGCTGCAGGTCACGCGCCGCATCGTCTATCTGGAGGAAGGCGACGTCGTGGAGCTGACCTGCCACGGCTATCGCATTCGGGACTCCGCCGGCGGCGATGCGATACGCCCCGTTCACGAGAGCAAGCTCTCGGCCGACGCCGTGGAGCTCGGCCCCTACCGCCACTACATGCAGAAGGAGATCTTCGAGCAGCCGGGGGCGGTCGCGGCCACGTTGGAGATGGTCACGGGCGCGAGCGCCATCGCCCCGGAGCTGTTCGGGGTGCAAGCGCGCAACATCCTGGACAAGCTCGAGGGTGTGAGCGTGCTGGCGTGCGGCACCAGCTATCACGCCGGGATGGTGGCGCGCTACTGGTTCGAGTCCATCGCCGGGCTGCCCTGCAGCGTGGAGGTCGCCAGCGAGTACCGCTACCGCAGCAGCGTGCCGAATCCCAATGCGCTGATCCTCACCATCTCCCAGTCCGGGGAGACGGCCGACACGATCGCGGCGCTCCAGCACGCCAAGCAGCTCGGGCAGGAGCGCACGCTTGCCATCTGCAACGTCGCGGAAAGCGCGCTGGTGCGCAACACCGCGCTGTGCTTCCTCACGCGCGCGGGGCCGGAGATCGGCGTGGCCTCCACCAAGGCCTTCACCACGCAGCTGGCCGCGCTGTTCCTGTTGACCTTGGTGCTGGCCAAGCTGCGCGGGCGTCTGCCGCCGGACAGCGAGCAGGCTTACCTCAAGGCCCTGCGTCACTTGCCGGCGGCGCTGGTCAGCGTGCTGGAGCTCGAGCCCGCTATCGCTCGCTGGGCCGAGCACTTCGCCACCAAGCAACACGCGCTGTTCCTGGGCCGCGGCGTGCATTACCCGATCGCCCTGGAGGGCGCGCTGAAGTTGAAGGAGATCTCCTACATCCACGCAGAGGCCTATCCGGCCGGCGAGCTGAAGCACGGTCCGCTCGCCCTGGTGGACCGCGACATGCCGGTGGTGGCGATCGCGCCCAACGACGCGCTGCTGGAGAAGCTAAAGTCCAATCTGCAGGAGGTGCGCGCGCGCGGCGGCCTGCTGTACGTGTTCGCCGACGCCGACAGCCAAGTGTCGGAGTCGGAAGGCGTGCACATCCTGCGCCTCACCGAGAACCGGGGGCACTTGAGCCCCATCCTGCACGTGGTGCCGCTGCAGCTGCTCGCCTATCACGCCGCCCTGGTCCGCGGCACCGATGTTGACAAGCCTCGGAATCTAGCCAAATCGGTAACCGTTGAATGAGTAGTAACCTCCGCATCCAATACCGGTGGCTGGGTAGCTTGCGGCGTAGGCTAACGTGCGCTTGCGCACGTTAAGGGCGCTTCAGCGCCCGGCCGGAGTCACAAGCCTCGGAATCTAGCCAAATCGGTCACGGTTGAGTGAGCGGCCAACGTAGCGCCCAACGCACGGTTGCCAGGTGGCTTGTGTTGGGCATTGACAGTCGGCCCGCGGGCGGGCACCTTCTTCCGCTCAGCAGACGGAGGAGCACCATGATACGCATCAAGACCCTGCTGCTCGCGCTGGCACTGGCCGCCGCGCCGGCCTGGGCCAACCTGGGGGACGAAGAAGAGAACGAGAGCAGCAACCCCGACTGGATCGAGGGCAAGAAGGCGGTCGAGGCGCAGGATTGGAAGCGCGCCGTACCGTTGCTGTCCAAGGCCGCCGAGGCGGAGCCCAAGAACGCGGATATCCGCAACTGGCTCGGCTTCGCCAACCGCAAGCTCGGCAACATGGACGCGGCCTTCGCCGCGTACCAGGAGGCGCTCAAGCTCAATCCACGCCACAAGCATGCGCACGAGTACATCGGCGAGGCCTACTTGATGGCGAACGACGTCGCCAAGGCAGAGCAGCATCTCGCGGAACTGCAGAAGCTGTGCACGCCGATCCCTTGCGAGGAGTACAAGGACCTCAAGCGCGCGGTGGACGAGTACAAGAAGAACAAGAAGTAGCGATGCCGAACCCCGCCATCCGCGCCGTCCTGTGGGACTTCGGCGGGGTGCTCACGGAAAGCCCGTTCGAGGCGTTCCAGCGCTACGAGCGCGAGCACGGGTTGCCGGCCGGCTTCATCCGGCGGCTCAACGCCTTCAATCCCGACCGCAACGCCTGGGCACGTCTGGAGCGCGGCGAGATCACCCTCACGCAGTTCGACCGTGCCTTCGCCGAGGAAGCGCGCAGCGCCGGCCAGACGGTGTCGGGTTCGGAAGTGGTGGCGCTGCTGTACGGAGCGGTGCGGCCGCCGATGGTTGAAGCGCTGCGCCGCTGTGGCGAGCACTACATGACCGCGTGCTTGACGAACAACATCAACACCGGTGTCGGTCACGGCCTGCCGGCGAGCGACGAGCGCGCGGCCGAGGTGGGGCGCATCCTGGAATTGTTCGATCTGGTGATCGAATCGAGCAAGGTCGGCGTGCGCAAGCCGGAGCCGGCCTTCTACCGGATGGCCCTGGATGCGCTGCGGATCGAAGCGCCGCAGGCCGTGTATCTGGATGACCTGGGCGTCAATCTGAAGCCGGCTCGCACAATGGGAATGACGACCATCAAGGTCGAAAGCACCGAGCAGGCGCTGGGCGAGCTGGAGCAGGCACTCGGGCTTGCCCTTCGAGATCAGCGACCGGCCCGAGCAGGCGCTGCTCGCAGGCCAAGGTGAACGCCCCCAAGCCCGGCCATCGCCGAATGTCAGCCGGAGCGCCGCGGCTTGCGCGGTGCCCGTGCGAACAGCCGATCATAGAGCGGCTGCGGCAGCGCCCGCAGCACACCGCCTACCATGCTCATCTGCCAGGGAATGACGCTATGCGGCTTGCGCCGCTCGATCGCGCGCGCGATGCGGCGGGCGGCCTCGTCTGCGTTCAGGATGAAGGGCATCGGATAGGGATTGCGCTCGGTCATCGGTGTGGCGACGTAGCCCGGCGAGACGGTCACCACGTGCACGCCGCTGCCGCGCAGCTCGACGCGCAGGCTTTCGAGGTAGGCGATGGCGGCCGCTTTCGAAGCCGAATAGGCCCCTGCGCCCGGCAGGCCGCGAAAGCCGGCGACGCTGGCGATACCCACCAGCGTACCCCGGCGCGCAGCGCGCATGGACGCCAGAAACGGCTGGAAGGTGTTGAACAGCCCCAGCACGTTGATGTCGAGGATCTCGCGGAACACGGGCTCATCTTCGGCGCGGTCGGTTAGCGTTCCGGTGGACACCCCGGCGTTTCCGATCACCACGTCGGCGCCGCCGAAGCGTGCACAGAACTGCTCGGCCGCGGCGCGCAGCGCGTGCGCATCGCGCACGTCCACGGCATAGGCCGCATGCGTGCCGGGCAGCTCGGCCGCCAGCCGCTCGATCGGGTCGCGCCGCCGCGCCATCAATCCAAGCGCTGCGCCGCGCCGCGCATACTCGCGCGCCAGCGCCGCGCCGATGCCGCTCGAGGCGCCGGTGATCACCACCCGCAGCGCGCTCATCCGCGCGCGGCCCGCTCCTGCCTGGCCAGGACGATGAGATCCTCCACCACACGCATCAGCTCGCCCACGCCGCCGGTCATGCCGCTGCTGGTCAGGTAGCGCCCGTCCACGACCACCGACGGCGTGGTCTCGATCTCGTAGGCGTCGGTCGCCTCACGCGCCGCCTGCACCTGAGCCATCACTTCGTCGGAGCCGAGCAGCCGCTCCAGCGGCTTGAGCGCCACCCCCTGCTTCAGCGCCCAGGCAGTGAGCACCGCCTCGTCCTCGAGGTTGACTTCCTCGCGATGGTAGGCGCGGTAGATATGCCCGTGCAGCTGCGGCTGCACGCCCAGCGCTCGAAAGGCGTAGAACGCCTTGGTCAGCACCAGCCAGCGCGTGTTGCGGATGGCGGGCTGGTAACGGAAGGCGACATCGGCCGGCTTGCGCCCGAGCCAGTCGTTGAGATGCGGCTCCAACTCGCTGCACCAGCGGCAGCCGTAGTAGAAGAACTCGACCACCTCGATGCGCGCGGGATCGGCTAGCGGCTGTTGCGCGATGAGACGGTAGTCGAGCTCTTCCAGCAGATCGCCTGCGGCGCCCATCGGCTCAACGGCAGCGCCCATCGTTTCGACAGCAGCCACGGGCCGCGCCGCGAGCGCCGCCCCGGCGATCGTCAGTGCGCGCAGCAGGCGCCGGCGCGAGGCGTGCATGCGCGCCTCAGCTCTTCTCCTTCGTGCCGCCGGCCGCCGCCGGCTTGCCGCGCTCCATTGCGACCAGCCGCTCTACCACCTCGAAGAAACGCGGGATGTCCAGCCCGCCGTTGGGGCCCATCACCATCGACGGGCCGGTCCAGTACTTGCCGTTGACCGCCAGCGACGGAGTGAACTGCACGCCGTAGGCGCGGCCCATGGCGGCGGCCCGCTGCACCTTGGTGTCGATGCCGAAGGACTGGTAAATCTGCTCGAACTTGGCCTTGTCGACACCCTGCTTGAGCACCCAGTCCATCACCGCCTGATCGGTGAACAGCTGCTGGTTCTGCTTGTGCAGGGCTTCGTAGACCTTCATGTGGTACTTGTCCACCAGCGCCATCTGCTCCAGGGTGAAGTACAGCTTGGCGAGCGGCTTCCAGCTCTCGCGGAACACCATCGGCACCATGCGATACTCCACGTCCTTCGGCTTGCGCTTGAGCCAGTCCTGCAGGAAGGGCTCGAAGTCGGCGCAATGCGGGCAGGCGTAGGAGAAGAACTCGATCACCTCGATCTTCTTGCCGGTCTCCGTCCTCTGCGGCGGATTGATCAGCTTGTACTCCTTGTCCGCAATCGGCGGCTGCGCAAGGGCGCCGGCCGCCAGCGCCACGACGGCGAACAGCAGGGAGGACCAGCCAAACAGTCTGGGGAAGCGCATGGGTGCTCCTGTGCGGTGAGGATTCGTTTGCCCGACTCGCTATCTGGTGTCGCGCTCGGCGACCTTGATGATGCTCGGCTCGATCTTGTTCTCGCGCAGCACGCTGCGCGTCTGGATCATGGCGTCCGGATGCCTGAACGGCCCCAGGCGCACACGGTGCCACACCGTCTTGTCCGGAAGCGTGGCAGTCTGGATCTGCGCCTCCAGCCCGGCCAGCGCCAGGCGCGCCTTCAGATTGTCCGCATCCGAGGACTTCTGAAACGCTCCGGCCTGAAGGTAGTACACGTCGCGCGCCGCGCCCGGGGGTTGGTTGCGCTTGAGGTCCTTCTCGCTGACCGCCTCCTCGGTTCCCGGCAGGATCTTGTAGAAATCGAAGCGTCTGGCGTCGGCCTGGCGCGCGGCCTGCGGCCGGGCCGGCTGCGCCTGCGGCCGCGGCGAGGCCGGCATGCCGGCGGGTGGAGGAACCTTGGGCGTCTCCACGTGCGGCTCGACCTTGTCCGGCGGCCTGGAACGCGCCACGAACGGGTTGTACTTGTTCAGGTACAGCGCGACCGCGAGCGCCATGCAAAGCCCGATCAGCAGGCCGATGAACACTCCGGTGAGCATCGGATGACCGATAGCGCCACTCGATCTGACCGCAATGCCGCGTTGCGCTCGTGCCATGGATCAGGTCACATCTTTTCCGGTGCGCTCACGCCCAGCAGCTGCAGACCGTTGCGCAGGACCTGGGCGATCGCGGCGACCAGCGCCAGGCGCGCATCACGCACAGCGGCATCCTCCACCAGGAACGGCACCGACTGGTAGTAGCTCTGGAAGGCGCCGGCGAGGTCCTTCAGGTAGAACGCCACCAGGTGCGGCGACAGCTCGCGCACCGCATCCTCGATCGCCTGCGGGTATTCCATCAGCTGGCGCAGCAGACGCAGCTCCTGCTCGCCGTCCAACGGCGCAAGCTCCGCGGTGCGCAGATCCGGCACATGGCCACCCCACTTGTCGAGCACGCTGCAGATGCGTGCGTGTGCATACTGTACGTAATACACCGGGTTGTCGGTGCTCTGCGACTTGGCCAGATCCAGGTCGAAGTCCAGGTGTTGGTCGCTCTTGCGCAGCACGTAGAAGAAGCGCGCGGCATCGTTGCCCACTTCGGTGCGCAGCTGGCGCAGCGTGACGTAATCACCCGCACGCGTGGACATAGCCGCCTTCTTGCCTCCGCGATACAGCACCGCGAACTGCACCAGCGCCACGGTGAGCCGGGCGGGATCCAGACCCAGGGCCTGCAGCGCGCCTTTCACCCGCGGCACGTGGCCGTGATGGTCGGCCCCCCACACGTCGATCGCCAGGTCGAAGCCGCGCTCGAACTTGTTCACGTGATAGGCGATATCGGACGCGAAGTAGGTGTACTCGCCGTTCTTTCGCTGCACCACGCGGTCCTTCTCGTCGCCGAAGGCGCTGGCGCGAAACCACATGGCGCCATCCTGCCGGTACAGGTGCCCGGCCTGCTGCAGGCGCTCGAGCGCCTGTTGCACGTGACCGGCCTCGAACAGGGAGCGCTCCGAGAACCAGTGATCGAAGGTGACGCCGAATTCGAGCAGGTCGTTGCGGCAATCGCCGAGCTGCTCGTTGAGCGCGTAGTCGTGCACGTAGGCATAGTCGCCGCCCAGCGTCTTCTTCGCGTTGGCGATCAGCGCATCCAGATGCGCCTCGGCGTCGTCCTCGAACGCCGGCACGCTGTCCATCACCCGCTCGGCGGCGCGCACGTAGCGCTTGCCGTGCGCCGCGGCGATCGCGGCCGCCATATCGCGCACGTAGTCGCCCTGGTAGGCATTGGCGGGAAACGGCACCACCACCGACTGCAGCTCGAGGTAGCGCAACCAGGTGGACAGCGCCAGGATGTCCATCTGCCGGCCGGCGTCGTTCACATAGTATTCGCGCTGGACGTTGAAGCCCGCGGCCGCCAGCACGTTGGACAGGCTCGCGCCGTAGGCGGCGCCGCGCCCGTGCCCCACGTGCAGCGGCCCGGTGGGATTGGCCGATACGAATTCGACTTGCACCTTCTTGCCTTGTCCGACATCGATCCTACCGTAAGCGTCGCCCTGCTCGAGCACCCGCCGCGCCACGGCGCGCTTGGCGTCCGGCCTCAGGAACAGGTTGATGAAGCCGGCGCCGGCGACCTCCGTGCGATCGATAACGGGCGAGGCCGGCAGGGCGCTGACAAGCGCCTGGGCGATCTCGCGCGGATTGCGCTTCAGCGGCTTGGCGAGCTGCAGCGCGAGGTTGCAGGCGAAATCGCCGTGCTCCGACGCCTTTGGACGCTCTACCGTCACCGAGAAGCCGGAGGCGTCCGGGGCGACATCCTGCAGCGCGCGCGAGAACAGGGAGGCGAGGTGAGCCTTGAGGTCGTGGATGGCCGGGGACGCCATGGCAGGCCGGCGGACGAAAGGTGAAATTATAGTCCGGATCTGCGCAGGGTCCCTGCCTCTGTGGGGTCCTCGTGACCCGCACAGGACCCGGAAGAACACGGAGACAAGAACGCGAACAGCGCCGGAACTTTCCGGCGCGGATGGCGACAAATGTGTTCGAGCGTCCAGTGCTCGCTGCAACCCGGGCCGCTGCATGCTGCACCGGTTTCGATCCCTCCTGGTAGACCTTCTCGCCGCCGAGGCGACCCCGGCCGTAAGA
>DATBMG010000088.1:0-21371 GCA_036554965.1 Burkholderiales bacterium | reverse complement strand
CCTCGCTGTATGCCGCCATCTCGGAGATCAATCACGGTTTCGACAAGCTCATCACCATCGAGGATCCGGTCGAATATCAGCTGCCCGGTGTGCTGCAGATCCCGGTGAACGAGAAGAAAGGCCTGACCTTCGCGCGCGGGCTGCGCTCCATCCTGCGTCACGATCCCGACAAGATCATGGTAGGCGAGATCCGCGACCCGGAGACCGCCCAGATCGCAGTGCAGGCCGCGCTCACAGGCCACCTGGTGTTCACCACGGTGCACGCGAACAACGTGTTCGACGTCATCGGTCGCTTCATGCACATGAATGTAGATCCGTACAGCTTCGTGTCGGCGCTCAACGGCATCGCCGCTCAGCGCTTGGTGCGCATCAACTGCAGCCATTGCGCGCAGGAAATGCAGCCGGACGCCGATCTGCTGGCCGAGTCGGGCTTGACCGCTCAGCAGGTGCAGGGCTGGCGTCTGCGCGCGGGACGCGGCTGCGGGCACTGCCGGGGCACCGGCTTCCGCGGGCGCAAGGCGATCGCCGAGATCATGGTGCTCAACGACGAGATCCGTGAGCTGATCGTGGCGCGCGAGCCGATCCGCAAGGTGAAGGAAGCCGCGCGCCGCGGCGGCACGCGTTTCCTGCGCGAGGCCGCGCTTGCGGTGGTGGGCGCCGGCGAAACCAGCCTGCAGGAGATCAACCGTGTCACGCTGGTCGGATGATGCCTTTCCCCGACAACCAAAGAGATCCCTGTCCCGTTTGCGGGGAGAGGGTAGGGAGAGGGCCAGGGTGAGGGGTGTGAATGCTCCTCTCTAACCGTATCGACGTCCTGCTGCGTCCCGACGAGGTACGCATCGCACGGCGGCGCTCGGTACGCCGGTTCAACGTGACCCGGGACGACGCGAACGGCGGTGACCCCTGGATGGCGAGCGTGGACCGGCTCTCGGGGGCGCTGCTGGAGATGGGCGTGCGCGGCGGCGCTCTGCACGTGGTGCTGTCCGATCATTTCCTGCGCTACCTGCTCGTGCCCTGGAGCGACAAGCTGGTGGCGGACAACGAGCGGCTGGCCTTCGCCCGCCTCATGCTGCAGGAAGTGTACGGCGCTATGGCCGAAGCCTGGGAATTGTGCATGGACGACCAGCCCGCCGGGCAGCCGTCCGTCGCCTGCGCCGTGGACCGCGGGCTGGTGCACGCGCTGCGCGAGCGCTGCAAGCAGCGCGGGGTGCGCCTGGCCGCCTTGGTGCCGGCGCTGGCTGCGTGTGTCAACCGCCACCGCCGCGCGCTCACGGCCGCCGCCTTCTGCCTCGCCAGCGTCGAGCCGGGGCGCTTCACGCTGGCGTTCCGCTCGCGGGCCGGCTGGACCGCGGTGCGCAGCCGGCGCAGCGACGCGGCGCTTGCTGAGGCCCTGCCGGCGGCGCTGAAGCAGGAGTCGGCCGCGGGCGGCTCGATTTCGGCGGGCACGCTGTATCTCGTGGGCGAAGACATTGCGCAGCTGCCGCCCTTCGCGATCCCCGGCTGGCAGGTCGCGCGCCTCAGCGAGGAGGCGCCGCCGCCTTCCGTATCGCCCACGCTGGCGCGCGCAGTGGGAGCGGGGTAGACGGCATGGCGCACGTGCCCGCAATCGGATTGGATTTCGTGCGTCCCGGGGGCGGCACCGGCCGGTTCGGGCCGCTGCTGCTGATCGCGGGTGCCATCAGTGCGCTGGCCGTGCTGGAGCACCAGCGCGTGCTGGCGCGGGCGGCGCAGGAGCGCGCGGCCGAGGTCGAGGAGATGCACAGCATGTCGCGCCGGGCGATGCCATCGATCGCTGGACGGGACAGCGACACGCCCGAAGTGCGCGAGCAGATCCAGAAGGCCAATGCCGTGCTGGCGCAGATGAATGTGCCCTGGGGAGAGCTGTTCGCCGCCGTGGAGACGGCGCAAGACGGCAGCGTCGGCCTGCTCGCGATCCAGCCAGATGCGCGCGCACGCAATGTGGCCATCGGCGGCGAGGCACGCTCGCTGCCGGCGGTGCTCGCGTACATGGGACGCCTGCAGGGCAGCGAACGGTTGCGCGACGTCGTTCTCGCCAGCCATGAGATCAAGGTGAAGGAGCCGGGACAGCCGGTGGAGTTCGTGCTGAACGCCCGCTGGGTGGAGGCGCCGTGAAGCTGCTGCGGGGAGGGATAGCCGGCCTCGCGTGGACCGGGAAGCGTGGGCTGATCAAACTGCGCTGGCCCGGGTTGCTCGGGCTGGCCCTGCTCGTGTTCGCGCTGGCGTTCTACGCGTTCGGTACGGCGCCGATGCGTGCGCGGCTGGCAGCGCTGGAGGCGCAACGCGCGGATCTGGCCGCGCGCATCGGCGCGCGCGGTCCGAGCACGCAGCCGACCACGCAGCGCAGCCAGCTCTCCAACTTTTACGCCTTCTTTCCCCTCACACGTGCGCTGCCGGACCTGCTGGGGGCGATCGAAGGCGCCGCGAACAGCAACGGCCTTCGGCTCGAGAAGGGCGAGTATCGCTTGAGCCAGGAGCGCGGGTTTCCGCTGGCGCGCTATCAGGTCACGCTGCCTCTGCAGGGCAGCTATGGCGAGGTGCGCGGATTCGTCAACGCCGTGCTCGACTCCGTGCCCGCGGCTGCGCTCGAGGACCTGGCGCTCAAGCGCGAGGAGATCGGCGAGCCCCTGGTCGAGGCGCGCGTGCGCTTCGTGCTGTTCCTGGGAGCCGAGTAGATGCAGCCGGGGCGCAGGCTGCGCACCGCGCTGCTGCTCGCCGCGCTGGCGGGAACGCTCGTCGCCGTGTATTGGGCGAGCCGCCTGCCGTCCGGCCCGGCGGCCGACGATCTGGTGGCGAGCGCGAACGAGCCGCGCGGCGGGAAGCAGCGCAGCCCCATCGCGAATCCAGCACCGGCCGGCGGCGCACTCGACCTCAATCGCCTGCAGCGCCCCAAGACCGCGGAACCGACGGACGATCTGTTCGGCGCGCGCGACTTCACGCCCAAGCGCAAGCCGGTCCAACGCGCGATTGCGCAGCCTGCCGTGGAGCTGGCGGCGGCACCTGCCATTGCTGCGGCGCCGCCGCCGCCGCCACCACCGTTCACCTATCTGGGCCGGCTCGCCGAGGGCGGGCGGACCACGGTGTTCCTGGCGCAGGGCGATCGCAACCTGGTGGTGCAGGTCGGCGATGTCATCGACAACACCTACCAGGTGAACGAGATCGGCCCCACGCTGCTGGTGCTGACTTATCTGCCGCAGAACCTGAAGCAGACCATGTCCATCGGAGCGCCGCAATGATCCGCTTCTGCGCGCTGGCGTTAGCCTGCTTCCTGCTCGCCGCTTGCGCGGGTTCGAGGTCCTACGAGGAAAGCCGCCGGCTGATGAGGGAGGGCGATACCGAACGCGGGCTGGCCAAGCTCGAGGAGGCGATGCGCGCCAACCCAGGCAACGCCCGGTACCAGCAGACTTACGAGCGCGAGCGGGCGCTGGCGGTGGCGCGCTACGTGTCGGAGGGTGATCTGCAGCGCAGCTCGCAGCAGTACGCCGGCGCGGAGCTGGCGTACCAGCGCGCCCTCAAGCTCGACCCGGACAGCGGGCGCGCCAAGGCAGGCATCGCCGCGATCGATGCTGCGCGCAAGCACAACGAAATCGTGACCAAGGCCCGTGCCGACGTGGCGGCCGGCAAGCTGGACGAGGCCGAGACCGCACTGCGCACGCTGCTGGAGCAAAGCCCCGGCCAGCGCGACGCACGCGACCTGCTGAACCGCATCGGTGATCGGCGCGCGGAGGCGCGCGCGCAGCAGCCGCCACCCGCCCTCAAGGGCCCGTTCAAGCAGCCGATCACGCTCGAGTTCCGCGACGCCACCTTGAAGTCGGTGTTCGAGGTGATGTCGCGCGCCTCGGGCATCAACTTCGTCTTCGACCGCGATGTGCGCTCGGACACCAAGATCAACATCTTCGTGCGCAACACCTCGCTCGACGACGTGGTCAAGCTGATCCTGGTCACCAATCAGCTGGAACGCAAGCTGCTCAACGAGAACACGCTGCTCATCTATCCCAACACTCCGGCCAAGCAGAAGGAGTACAAGGAGCTGGTGGTGCGCAGCTTCTATCTGGCGAACGCCGACGTGAAGCAGGCGCTGAACCTGGTGAAGGGCATGGTGAAGACCCCGGACGTGTTCATCGACGAGAAACTCAACATGCTGGTGGCCAAGGACACGCCCGATGCGATGCGCCTGATCGCCAACCTGGTGCGCGGGCTGGATCTGGCCGAGCCCGAAGTGATGCTGGAAGTGGAGGTGCTGGAGCTCTCCAGCAGCCGGCTGCAGGAGCTGGGAATCAACTACCCGGACCGGCTCAACATCGGCAAGCCGCCTTCCGGTGCGGTGGACGCGGCGACCGACGTGTTCGTCTTCGGCGACGACCGTCTGAAGGGATGGGTGCTGAATCCGCCCCTGGTGGTCGACCTGCTGGCGCAGGACAGCGACGTGAAGGTGCTTGCGAACCCGCGCATCCGCGCCAAGAACCGCGAGAAGGCCAAGGTCCACATCGGCGACCGCGTGCCGGTGATCACCACCACCTCCACCGCCAACGTCGGCGTGTCGTCCTCGGTGAGCTACCTGGACGTGGGGCTCAAGCTCGACGTCGAACCCAACGTGTACCTGCGCGACGAGGTGAGCATCAAGGTGGGCTTGGAGGTGAGCAACATCCGCCGCGTTCTCGATTTGCAGGGCACGCGCGCCTACGAGCTGGGCACGCGCAACACCGCCACCGTGTTGCAGCTCAAGGACGGCGAGACGCAGATCCTGGCCGGGCTGATCAGCGACGAGGATCGCCGCACCGCCGACAAGGTGCCGGGGCTGGGCGACTTCCCCTTGCTCGGCCGGCTGTTCCGCACGCAGAGCGACGATCGCCGCAAGACGGAGATCGTGCTGCTGATCACACCGCGCATCGTGCGCAGCCTGAACTACCCGCAGAGCGCCGCGGTCGATTTGCCGGTGGGCACGGACGCCGCCATCGGCGTGACGCCGCTGCGCATTTCACCTACCCGGCCCGGTGACCTCGCTATCGCCCCGGGCGCTCCGGGCGGTCAGGCGCCTGGGGCGCTGCCGCGGCCCGTCCCGGTGCCCGTGCCGGGGACGCAGCCCGGTGTGCCGGGGACGCAGCCCGGTATGCAAGAGACACAGCCCGCGCCGCTCCCCGAGGCGCAGCTCGACGAGGAGCCGGATTCGGCCACTGCGGCCACTCAGCCCAGCAGCCTGTTGATGGCCGCACCGATCGCGGCCCGTTCCGGCAGCGACGTCGCCGTGTCGCTTTCGCTCGCGCCGGGCGGCGCCGCGAGCCGCGCCACTGCCGAACTGGCGTACGACCCGCTGCAGCTCGAGCCGGTCGGCGGCGCGGCCACCTCACCGGGGCGCCTGCCGATCCGCATCGACGGATCGACTGCCGTGCGCTTCCGCCTGCTCATCGCCGCCGGCCGCGCGCAGGTGCGCGTCGAGAACCTGGTCGGCCTCGACCAAAACGGCAACCCCGTACCGGTGGCCGCACCGGGTCCGGTCGAGATCACGGTCACGCAATGAGGTGCGCGGTGTGAGCTGTGGGGCGCGAGAAGCATGCTCTTCCCGGTGCAATGCGGGCGAGGGTCGAGGTGAGCGGGGCTTCACGCTCATCGAGCTGGTCATCACCGTGGCGATCATCGGCATCCTGGCGCTGGGGCTGCTGCCGCTCACCCAGCTCGCCGCCCAGCGCGCGAAAGAGCAAGAGCTGCGCTCTGCGCTGCGCGAGATCCGCACCGCGCTGGACGCCTACAAGCAGGCTGCCGACGAGAGCCGCATCGAGCGCAAGGCCGACGCCTCGGGGTACCCGCCGAGCCTGGAGGTCCTGGCCGAGGGCGTCAAGGACGCGAAGTCGCCCGACGGCAGGATGATCTACTTCTTGCGACGCGTGCCGCGCGACCCGTTCTTCGCTGATGCCGGCGTTGCCGCCGACAAGACCTGGGGCCTGCGCAGCTACGCGAGCCCGCCAGACGACCCCAAAGAAGGCGACGACGTGTTCGACGTTTACTCGACATTCGGCGGTACCGGACTCAACGGCGTCCCGTACCGGGAGTGGTGAGCGCGTGAGGCGCGAAGTGAAGAACTGCCTCTCTGCCCCTGCGGGAGAAGGTCGGAGTGAGAGGGGATTCACCCTTATCGAGCTGATCGTAGTGCTCGCTATCCTGGCGCTGCTGGTGTCGATCGCCGCGCCGCGCTACTTCGCCCACGTGGATCGCGCGAAGGAAGCCGCGCTGAAGCAGGACCTGAGCGTCATGCGCGATGCCATCGACAAGTTCTACGGCGACAAGGGGCGCTATCCAACGGACCTCGCGGAGATGGTCTCGCAACGGTACCTGCGCAGCGTTCCGGTGGATCCGCTCACCGAGAGCGCCGGCACCTGGATCACGCTGCCGCCACCGCCCGAGGCGCAGGCCAAGGGCGAGGTCTACGACGTCAAGAGCGGCGCGGAAGGCACAGCGGCCGACGGCAGCGAGTATCGCGAGTGGTGATGTCGATCGCCAAGCCCGTGCATGCTCCGGAGCGACAGCGCGGCTTCACCTACCTGGGCCTGCTGTTCTTCGTGGCCGTGATCGGCGTGGGGCTCGCCGCTGTCGGACTGGTGTGGCACACGGCGGTCAAACGCGAGCGCGAGGGCGAGCTGTTGTTCGTCGGAGAGCAATACCGTCGTGCGATCAGGAGCTACTACGATGCAAGTCCCGGCGCGAAGCATTACCCGCGCAGCCTCGAGGAGCTGCTGCTGGACCCCAGGTTTCCGAACGTGCGCCGCCATCTCCGGCGCATGTATCGCGACCCGATGACCGGCGGCCAGGAGTGGGCGGTGGTGGCCGCGCCCGACGGCACGATCCTGGGCGTGCACAGCCTCTCCGAGGATAAGCCGCTCAAATTCGCAGGCTTCGCGCCGGAGCTCGCGGCCTTCGCTCAAGCGGAGACTTACGCCGATTGGGTGTTCGCCTTCGTCCCGGCCCAGGGTGAGCCGCTGCCGCCCGGCGCCGGTCGTGCCCCGCCGCAACCCGCAGGGAGATCCGCGCTCGGCAGCGACGGTACGCCCGAGGACTTCCGCGACGAAGCGGAGGATGCTAAGGTCTCCGTCCCGCTGAAGTAGGGCCCGAATGATGAGCGATACGTTGCCGTACAGTCTTGAGGGCAAGCGTGTCTGGGTCGCGGGTCATCGCGGCATGGCCGGTTCGGCAATCGTGCGGCGTCTCGCGCACGAGCGCTGCGAAGTGCTCACCGCCACTCGGGGCGAGCTGGACCTGCGCCGCCAAGCGGACGTCGAGGCCTGGATGGCGCACACACGTCCGCAGGCGATCTTCATGGCGGCCGCCACAGTGGGCGGCATTCACGCCAATGCCACTCGCCCGGCGGTGTTTCTGTACGACAACCTGGCGATCGAGACGAACGTCATCCATGCCGCCTGGAAGGTAGGTGTGGAAAGGTTGCTGTTTCTCGGGTCCTCGTGCATCTACCCGCGCATGGCGCCGCAGCCGATGACCGAGGACGCGATGCTGACGGGACCGCTGGAGCCGACCAATGAATGGTACGCGGTAGCGAAGATCACCGGGATCAAGCTGTGCCAGGCTTATCGCCGCCAGTTTGGGTGCGATTTCATCTCGGCCATGCCGACCAACCTGTACGGGCCCGGGGACAACTACGATCTGCAGCAGGGACACGTGGCGGCGGCGCTGCAAGTGAAGATCCATCGAGCCAGGGCGACGGGGGCTGCACAGGTGGAGCTGTGGGGCACGGGAACACCCCGCCGCGAGTTTCTGTTCGTGGACGATCTGGCAGACGCGCTCGTCTTCATGATCAAGCACTACTCTGGAGAGCAGCACGTCAACGTGGGAACCGGCAAGGACATCACGATTCACGAGCTGGCGGAGCTGATCGCAAGGATCGCCGACTACGGCGGGAGTTTCGTGTACGACCGGACAAAGCCCGACGGCATGCCGCGCAAAGTGATGGACGTGAGCAAGCTGGCGCGTCTGGGATGGCGCGCGCCCACGGCGCTGGAGGAGGGGTTCACACGCGCGTACCGGTGGTATGTGGAGAACGTGGCCGAGGCGGCGGATGCGTAGAATCGGTGTTTTCGTCGTTCAGCCGATCCCGGTTCCGCACGGCCGCACGGCGCGGTGCGGCCGGTGAAGATCCTGGTGGTTGGCGGTGCGGGCTACATCGGCTCGCACATGGTTCAGGTCCTGTTGGACGCCGGCCTGGAGCCCATCACGCTGGACAACTTGGAGACGGGTCATCGGGACGCGGTGCCGGGTGGCGAGTTCGTGCAGGCGGACATAAGCGACCGGGTTGCCCTGGATCGCGTGTTTCGAGCACATCGGATCGACGCGGTGATGCACTTCGCCTCGTACATCCAGGTAGGCGAATCGATCAAAGCGCCGGGAAAGTATTACCGCAACAACTTCGCCAGCACGTTGGTGTTGCTGGATGCGATGCTTGAGGCCGGAGTCGACCGCTTCATCTTTTCATCCACCGCGGCGATCTTCGGTGAGCCCGAGTACCTGCCGATCGACGAAAGGCATCGGCAGTGGCCGATCAATCCCTATGGGGCCTCCAAGCAGATTGTCGAGCGTGCGCTGCAAGACTACGATGTGGCGCACGGCTTGCGCTCGGTGTGCCTGCGTTACTTCAACGCAGCCGGCGCACATCCGAACGGCCGTCTGGGCGAACGGCACAATCCCGAGACGCATTTGATTCCCTTGCTGCTGCAGGCGGCATCCGGTCGGCGCGGGCGTGTGTCGATCTACGGCCGCGACTACGATACTCCGGACGGCACGTGCATCCGCGACTATGTCCACGTCCTCGACCTGTGCGACGCTCATCTGCTGGCCTTGAAGCACCTGCAAGGAGAAGGTGCGAGTGCTGCATTCAACCTCGGCAACGGCAGCGGCTTCTCAGTGCTGGAGGTGATTCGCGCGGCGCGGGAAGTGACCGGGCGCGAGCTGAGAGTGGAGGATGCGCCGCGGCGAAGCGGCGACCCTGCCCGGCTGGTTGCCGATTCGCGCCTGATCCAAGAGCGGCTCGGTTGGAATCCGCGTTACGCGGACCTGCGAACGATCGTCGAGCACGCGTGGAGGTTCGAGCAAGGGAGAGCTCCGTAACGCGCGGCGCCAGTCGGTCCGCAGCACACTGCGCCGCGCGCGGAGCACGAACAGAGGGCGGCGCGGCCGCTTTTCCTCGAGCCACGTGACGGAATTGTGACGTCATCCGGCTGTCCAGAGCCGTGACGAAGGGAGTTTGCATCGAAGAAGCTGCTGAGCAGACCGGATTCCCGGTTCAGTCGCAGTGCGTCGAACGTTGCTCGCCGTGAATGAACCGATCCGGATTCCGCGCGCGGCTTCTGGCGTGCCTCTCCGTGCGTTTGACCGCTCACCTCGGCGCTCGCTAGGATGCACGCTCCCCAACCAACGATAAGAGAGACCTATGGACGCCCTCCACAAGGCGATTCAAAAGATCCACTCCGATCCCGAAAATCCCACCTCGTCGGTCCTGTGCTCGCTGATCAAGTCCTTGGACGACGGGCATCAGTTCGACATAAATCAGCTATATCAACTCAGTTACGGCGACTTCGGCCTGGCCCTCGAAGTGGTCAAGCAATGGCGCCTGGACAGCTTCCGCTACGAGCGCGGCGCGGCCACCAAGCTTGCCACCGAGCCTGGCGCGAAGATCGAATTTCCGTATTGGTCCCCGGCTCGGCCGAGCTGAAGACCTTCCAATTTGGAGTTGCGCAGCGCACGCATCGATGCGTGCGCCGCATCGGCTGTTGCCTGCAAACGCGCTACACGCAACCGACTTGAATCCGCAAAAATCCTGCAATGCGCGGTGCCTGACAGCGAGCCCCGATGCCCCGCGCCATGCCGCCCCGGGGCATTTGCGCCTCACCGGTGCGAGCGCCGTTGTGCACACCAGTTAAAGTGATTTGTGAGGATTCCACCGAATCCGTGGCGGCATCGGGGCGCACGCTCTAAATCATTGTTTCGGCTAGCCGATTAACGGCTGCGTAAAGTTTAGGCGGGCTCAAGGTCAGGCCCGTCGCGCGGGGCTTCGGCGGCATCGCGCGAAGGTTGTTCACAAAGTTTTCCACAGGTTCTGTGGATGGCTCTGGGACCGTGTTGTCGGCGCTCGTCGGCGACATCAGCGCGCCAATGCGACGGGCGCTGATTCAGTCGGCGTAGTGGTTCTGCAACAACAGATTGGCGAACAAAGGCACCGCGCGCACGGTCAACTTGTGCACCGGGCGTGGTGACTTGTCCTGGTAGTACGGCATCATCTGCGGCACCAAGGCCGACAATGCTTCGATGCGCCGCTCGCCGGCCGGGTGCGTGCTCAGCCAATCCGACTTGCCCGCCTGCCCAGTCGCTTGGATCATCTTCTGCCATAGCGCCACCGCCGCGTTCGGGTCGTAGCCGGCGCGCGCTGCGAGCTCGATGCCGATGCGGTCGGCCTCCGACTCTTGCTGCCGGCTGTTGGGGAGCTGCACGCCCACGGTGGTGGCGAGCGCCGCGCCCTGCAGCGCGAGCTGGCTGGTGACGCTGCCGGTGCCGAAGATCTGCCCGGCGAGCTCCAGTCCGAGCTGCTGCGCGGCGGCCACCGACATGCGCTCGGCCGTGTGCTTGGCGAGAGCATGGCCGATCTCGTGGCCCATGATCTGCGCGATCTCGTCGTCGCTGAGCCGCAGCTTGTTGACGATGCCGGTGTAGATCGCCATCTTGCCGCCAGCCATGGCCCAGGCGTTGAGCGTCTGCGGCTCGTCGATCACCACCACCTGCCACTTCCAATCCGCGGTCTCGGGACGATACTTGATCGCCTGCGCCACCAGCCTGCCGGTGATGGTTTCCGCGCGCGCCTTGAGCGCCGGATCGGTGTTGACCTTGCCGCCCTCCTGCTTCAGAACCTCCTGGTAAGCCTGGGCCGATGCGGTGATGGCCTCGTCCTCCGACACCAGCATGAGCTGCTTGCGGCCGGTCACGGGGGTTTCCGCGCACGCTGCCAGCATAGCAGCGAACACCAGCGCGGCAGCGCAGGTTGCGAGTTTCATCGTCGGTCTCCTGTTTCCTTGAGTACGACGGTAAAGTATAGCGCTATGGAAGCATGCGTCCGCCGCGTCGCCTTCGTTTGCGATATCGTTCACCTCATGGAACCTGGAGCGAATCGCCGCAGACGCAGCGTCCCCGAGGGTGCCGCCGCACGCGCATGCTCGGCGGCTGCCGCCCTGGCGCTTCTACCTTGGATGACAGGGGAGCTGTCGGCTGGGGAGCAGCCGGCGGCGCGCGATGCCGCGGAAATCGTTCAGGAAGGCGATGTGTCGCAGTGGCTCCAGCACTACCAGCGCGAGCGCGGCGCCGAGTGGGCAAGGCAGCAGCGCGAGCAGCCGACGACGCCTGCGCCAGCATCAGAACAGAGCGAGCGCTCCGAAGAGCGCGAGTAACCGCGGAGGCGCTGCAGCCGCTCTCTCCTCGAGACGTGCTGCTGACACCCGCGAGGTGAAAGGGCGCGCAGCCCCGTCCCTCAGGGAGCGGATTCGCCGCCGTCGAAATCCAGCTCGACCCGCGCGCCATCGGGGTCGAAGCAGAACAACTGCCAGACGCCGCTGCCGACCTGCTTGCGCAGATCGTAGCGGATGCCGCGCGCTTCCAGCCGCTTCACCGTTGCCGGGAGATCTTTGGCGGTGAAGGCCATGTGGTCGATGACACCTTGGGGATCGGCGGGCAGGGGCCGGCCGGCGATGATGTGCAGCACCGCCTGATCGCCGGCGTACAGCCACGCCCCGGGAAAGCTGAGCGGTGGCCGGTAGCCCTCGGTCAACCCCAGCAGACCCATGTAGAACGCCTTGGTGGCATCCAGGTTGTCGCTCAGCACGGTGAAATGATTCATGCCGACGATGGCCATGTGTCCTCCGCAGTGGTCTGTTCGCGGCGCTCGGGACGCCTACTGCGATGCGGCCGGTTGCACCGAGAGCAGCCAGGTTATCACGTCGCCTTTCTCCTGCGGCGTGCAGTCGCGCCGCAGCAGCATCTTGCAGTTGTAGCCGAACCAGTACTCCACCGTCCACTCGTTGGTGAACCGGTTCGGGTTTCCTGCGGGCGCGAACGGCGCGATCTCGCGCTTGGTTGGCCGATGCGATTCCGGCTGGCGCGAGAACGTCACGTGACAGACACGGCAGGGGATCTGGTCCCGGTGCGCGACGGTGGCCTTGAGCGGATCGGCGTGGTGGCAGGTGGCGCAGCTCGCCATGCCGAGGTCCTCGACCGGATGCTTCTTGTAGTAGAAGGCCCGTCCACGCTCTTCGGAAAAACCGGTGAAGCCTGGATCCGCCGCCTGGGCCTGCGCGGCGTACGCGTCGAGGAACGCCTGCGGGTCGGCGGCGAGAGAGGTGCCGGCGGCGGTGCACGCGACGGCCACGAGGAATAGTGCTCTCAAGTCGGCCGCCCTCTACACGCCCGCGACGCGCTTCACTGCCGCGGTCGCGTCTTCGGGCGTCAGCGATCGCTGTCGTCTGACTAGCCACCATCCGGCCTGCACCGGCCAGGAGGCGAACTCGTTTTCGACCCCCAGCGCCAGCTCTGCGTGCAGGGCCCAGTTCGGGTTGAACAGCGCCTGCCGGCCGATGGCGATCAGATCGGCCTGGCCGGCCTGCAGGATCGCTTCGGCCTGGTGCGCCTCGAGGATCAAGCCCACCGCCATGGTCTGAATGCCGGCGTCCTGCCGGATGCGCTGCGCATAGGGCACCTGGAAACCCAGCGTGCGCTTGATTTTCGCCGCGGTGGCGGATCCGGCGATGCCGCCCGAGGAGCAGTCGATCACGTCGATGCCGAGTGCCTTGAGGCGGCGCGCCAGCGCGACGCTGTCGTCCAGCGTCCAGCCCCCCTCGACGCCGTCGGAGGACGACACGCGGAAAAACACCGGTCGGTCGGCCGGCCAGTTCTCGCGCACGATGCCGGCGATCTCCAGCGCCAGGCGCATGCGGCCCTGCAGGTCGCCGCCGTAAGCGTCCGTGCGCTTGTTGCTGAGCGGCGAGAGGAACTCGTGTATCAGGTAGCCGTGCGCGCCGTGCACTTCCACCACTTCGAAACCGGCCTCGCGCGCGCGCGCTGTCGCGCCGCGCCAGTGCGCCTTGAGCCGATCGATCTCGTCGAGCGTCAACTCGTGCGGCACCAGCCAGCCCTTGTCCACCGGGATTGCGCTGGGTGCGACCACTGGCCATACCTGCTCGCCGCGTGCCCGATCGCTGTCGTCCATGGGGCCGTTGCCGTGCCACGGGCGCTGCATGCTGGCCTTGCGACCAGCGTGCGCAAGCTGCATGGCCGGCACCGCGCCCTGCGACTTGAGGAAGGCGGCGATGCGTGCGAGCGGTGCGATGTGCGCGTCCGACCAGATGCCGAGGTCGCCGTAGGTGATGCGGCCGTTGCGCTCCACCGCGGCGGCCTCGGTGAACACCAGGCCGGCGCCGCCGATGCCGAACCGGGCGAGGTGGGCGAAATGCCAATCGCCGGCCATGCCTTCGACCGCGGAGTACTGGCACATGGGCGAGATCACGACGCGGTTGCGCAGTTGCAGCCCGCGCAGGGTCAGAGGCGAGCACAGGAGAGGTTTGGGCATCGAGGTCGATCTCTCCAGCTTGCGGGAGAGGGCGGGGTGAGGGATCGGTCAGTTCTTCGGACTGCTGTGCACGTGGTGATGATGGTGCGCGACGTGGTTGTCGATCTCCACGGGGACCAGGTTGAGGCGACCGTGGCGCACTTGCGCCTCGGCCATCAGCGCATTGGCGAAGGCGGTCACTTCACCGGTGGCCCCCCGCAGCATCAACGTCTCAAGGCAATTGTCATGATCCAGGTGCACGTGCATGGTGGACAGCACCAGGTCGTGGTGCTGGTGCTGCAGGTTGGTCAGCCGTTCAGCGAGGTCGCGGGCGTGGTGGTTGTAAACGTAGCTCAGTGCCGCCACGCAATAAGGCGCCTCCTGGCGCTCCAGACGATCGCTCTTGAGCAGGTCGCGCAGCATGTCGCGCACCGCCTCCGAGCGGTTCTTGTAGCCCTTGTTGCGGATCAGATCGTCGAATTCCTTCGCCAGGCTCTCGCTGAGCGAGATGGTGAAGCGTTCCATGGGGGTCCTGTCTTGTTCGTTGAGATGGTAGCGCAAAGCGCTTTACATTCGCGAAAATGGTGGTATCTTACGTCATACATGTACATCATAACGAGTAATCCTAATAAAAACAGGAGGAAGGGATGGATTCGCGGGAGAGGAGGACGTGGGCCCCGTGGGGCG
The DNA here is from genome assembly GCA_036554965.1 of Burkholderiales bacterium. GTDB lineage: Bacteria > Pseudomonadota > Gammaproteobacteria > Burkholderiales > SHXO01 > SHXO01. Next base: position 7,081 of record DATBMG010000088.1, on the reverse strand, counting down.
GCGCGGCCGGGCTGCTCGCGCTCTGCGGGGCGGCGGCCTGGGGGCAGGACCAGGTGATGACCCCGGAGACCGAGGTCATCGGCCACTACGAAACCGGCATCGGTACCTCCGATGCGGCCAGCGAGGGCAGCGTCACCTACAAGCGGGTCGAGTCGCGGCCGCTGCTGCGCCCCGGTGAAGTGCTGGAGCTGGTGCCGGGCATGATCGTCACGCAGCACAGCGGCGGCGGCAAGGCGAATCAGTACTTCCTGCGCGGGTACAACCTCGATCACGGCACCGATTTCGCCGTGTCCGTCGAAGGCATGCCGGTGAACATGCCTACCCATGGACACGGCCAGGGCTACGCCGACATCAACTTCGTGATCCCGGAGCTGATCTCGCGCATCGATTTCCGCAAGGGGCCGTACTTCGCGGCGGAAGGCGATTTCGCCACCACCGGCGCTGCGCATATCGAGTACTTCGACAAGCTCCCGGCGGCGTTCGGCTCGCTCACCGTCGGCACCGACAGTTACCTGCGCGCAGTCGCCGGGGCGTCTCCCGATGTGGCGAACGGCAACCTGTTGCTGGGCTTCGAGGCGCTCGGCTACGACGGGCCCTGGGACAACCCCGAGGACCTGAAGAAGATCAACGGGGTGCTGCGCTACAGCCGCGGGGACAAGAGGAGCGGGTTCGACGTCACCCTGATGGGGTACGACTCGGATTGGAACTCGACCGACCAGGTCGCCAAGCGCGCCATCGACAGCGGGCAGATCGATCGCTTCGGCACGCTGGACGATACCGATGGCGGAGAAAGCTCGCGCTACAGCCTGTCGTTCGGCGGCCGCCTCGGCATCGGGCCGGGACAGGGGCTGCTCGACGTGTACGCGATCAGCTACGAGATGGATCTGTGGTCGAACTTCACTTACTTCCTGGACGACCCGGTCAACGGGGATCAATTCCAGCAGTCCGACGAGCGCACGGTGTACGGGATGCATCCCCGGTACGCGTGGCCCATGAAGCTGGGCGGTGTGGACATGACCAACACCGTGGGCCTTCAGGTCCGCTATGACGACATCGACCGTGTCGCCCTGTACTCCACGCGCGCGGGGCAGCGGGTGTCCACGACACGTGAGGACCGCGTCAAGGAAACCGCTGTCGGGCTGTACCTCGAAAACGCCTCGCAATGGACGCCCTGGCTGCGCTCGGTGATCGGCGTGCGCGGCGATTTCTACGACTTCGAGGTGGACAGCAGCATCGCGCAGAACTCCGGCAAGGAAGACGACAGCATCGTCTCGCCCAAGCTCAGCCTGATCTTCGGGCCATGGGCGAGGACCGAGTACTTCGTCAACGCCGGCTACGGGTTCCACAGCAACGACGCGCGCGGCACGACGATCACCGTCGATCCGAAGGAGTTCGCGCAAGGCAACATCGTGCCGGCGGACCCGGTCGATCCGCTGGTGCGCACCAAGGGCGCCGAGCTCGGCGTGCGCACCGAGGCGGTGCGCAACCTGCAGAGCTCGCTCGCGCTGTGGTACCTGGAGCAGGACTCCGAGTTGTTGTTCGTGGGCGATGCCGGCACGACCGAAGCCAGCCGCCCGAGCGAGCGTTATGGCGCGGAGTGGATCAACTACTGGCGCCCGAAGCCCTGGCTGCTGGTGGACGCGGAGTTCGCCTGGACCCATGCGCGCTTCTCGGACGACGATCCCGTGGGCGATCGCATCCCCGGCGCGCTGGAGCGCATGGCCCAGGTCGGCCTCACCGTGGACAACCTGGGACGGTGGTACGGCGGCGTTCAAATGCGCTACTTCGGGTCGCGGCCGCTGATCGAAGACAACAGCGTGCGCTCGAGCTCGACCACCATCACCAACATGCGCCTGGGTTACCTGCTCAGCAAGAACTTCCGCCTGCATCTGGACGTGCTGAACCTGTTGGATGTCGAGGACAACGACATCGAGTACTTCTACGAGTCCTGCCTGGCCGGGGAAGTCGGCGTGGCCCCGGAGTGCCCGGCCGCGGGTGGTGGCACCGGGATCAGCGACATCCACCTGCACCCGGTGGAGCCGCGCGAGTTCAGGTTGACGCTGATCGGGACGTTCTAGAGGCGAGGCGCTGCTCTGTCTTTCTTGAACCAACGCGCTCCACGGCGGGAGGGTGCACGGGTGGCGATCGATGCGATGGACGGCGGGCGGCCTGCCGACGGGCGTTCCGCAGCGGCGCAGCCGCCGCCGCACGGTTTCCAGGGCAGCCGCTTCGGCGGCAAAGCCCAAGAGGGCCAGATCGACCCGTTGGCAAACGCGCTGCAGCAGCCTTACAGTGCCTTCCATCAGTTGTGGCACTGGTTGAAGAGGCGGATGGGAGGCTGCTAGAGGGAGCGGTGGAATCCGTCCTTCAGCCCGCTCGCCGCGGAACCTCAAGTCCAGCGGGAGGCCCGGCCATGACCCCAGCGCATTCGTGTCGTGTTCTCGCCGCTCTATCGCTAGTCTGGCTGCTCGGGCCTGCCCTTGCCTTGGCGCACGTCGGCCAAGGCGACATCCAAGGCGGCTTTATCGCCGGCCTCGAGCACCCGATCTTCGGGCTGGACCACGTCATCGCCATGGTGGCGGTTGGGATGTGGGGCGCTCAGCTCGGCGCGCCCGCCATCTGGCTGCTGCCCGTCACGTTTCCGGTCGTGATGGCATTCGGCGGCGTACTCGGCGCGATGGGTCTGCCCATTCCCGGGATCGAGATCGGCATCGCGGTTTCGGCCATCGTTCTCGGCGGCCTGGTTGCGTTCGCCGCACGTCCGCCGCTTTGGATCGCCGCCGTCGTGGTCGGCGTGTTCGCCATTTTTCACGGCCATGCGCACGGCGCGGAACTGCCCGAGTCGGCCAACGCGATTTCCTACTCAGCGGGTTTTGTCATCGCCACCGGCTCGCTGCACGCGCTGGGCATCCTGATCGGGGTGGCCAACCGCTGGCGGCTGGGCGCGCGGTTTCTGCGGGCGGGCGGTGCGCTCATCGCACTGGGCGGGCTGTATTTCCTGGTCAGACACTTCATCGGTGGTTGACGCCGTGGCACCCATTCGCATCGGCGTTCGGGCGGGCGCCGCGCTCCTGCTCGCCCTGTTCTCACACGCCGTGCACGCCCATTCCGGCGCCCAGGGGATAGGCGATTTCTACGCCGGGTTTCTCCACCCATTGACTGCCCTCGAGCATGTCCTTCCCTTCTTCGCGCTGGGGCTGCTGACTGGCCAGCAGGGAACGAAGTCCCAGGGCGCGCCGGCCCTGTTCGCGATCGCGCTCATGCTCGGCGCTGTCGCTTGCCTGTGGTTGCCCGGGGTGCCCGCCATCGACCTCGTCAACATCGTCTCCGCACTGATGCTCGGCGCCCTGATCGCTGCCGCGTTCTCACTGCCGACGCCGGTGTATCTGGGCCTGGCGCTGCTGTTCGGGCTCAGCCACGGTTACGCCAACGGCGCGGCGATCGGGCCGCCGATGAAGGCGTACCTCTTCATCCTCGGCGTCGGGTTGGCGGGTCTGGTCGTGACCGGCTACGGTCTGGTCGTCACCGACTACGTACTGCGCAAGAACGTAGGCTGGATGCGCATCGCAGTGCGCGTCGCAGGAAGCTGGATCGCGGCGATCGGCATGCTGGTGCTCGCGACCAGCTGGAAGCGGTTGGCCGTTTGACATCTGCGGTCATAGAACCGCTCTGCGGATGCGCTCGAGCGCCTGCTCCAGCAAGGTGCGCGGACACGCGAAGTTCAAGCGCAGGAACCCCGGTGTTCCGAACAGCGCACCGTCGTGCAACCCCACGCCCGCGTCCTCGAAGAACTCCAACGGACTCTCGACGCCCAGCTCACGCGCGTCGATCCACGCGAGATAAGTGGCCTCAACGTGCCAGGTGCGCAGGCCGCGCATGCCGCGGATGGCCTGTTCCACCAGGGCGCGATTGCCACGCAGATAGTCCAGCAGCGCGAGTTGCCATGCGCGGCCGTCGCGGTACGCGGCCATCGTGGCGACATAACCCAGCCCGCCCACGTGGTGCACGATCCCGGCCATGGTGCGCTTCATCCGAGCGCGCAACTCCGGATTGCAGGCGATGGCGAAAGCGCAGCCGAGCGTCGGGACGTTGAACGTCTTGCTGGCCGACATCAACGTCACCGTACGCTCGGCAATCGCGTCCGACAGGCTGGCGAACGGCACGTGCGGCTTGTCTGCATCGAGCACCAGACCAGCGTGGATCTCGTCGGAAACGACGATGAGATCATGGCGTACGGCGAGCTGGGCGAGGGCCGTCAGCTCGGCTCGTGTCCACACGCGCCCTGTTGGATTGTGTGGACTGCACAGCAGCAGCAGTCTCGAGCGCGGGCCGATCGCCGCTTCCAGTGCCGCCATGTCCCAGGTCCAGACACCCTCTTCCCTCGCGGGAGAGGGTTGGGGTGAGGGGGAAACATCCTCCCGCAACTGCACCTTCACCGCATTCCGATTCGCATACTGGGGCGCCGACAGAAACGGCGGATAGATCGGCACCGCGGTGAGAACGTCGTCGCCCTCTTCGGCGAACGCGCGGCTCACCACATTCAATCCGACCACCAGGCTCGGCAGCCAAACGATCCAATCGGACCGGATGCGCCAGCCGTGATCGCGCTCGAGGGCCGCTACAACGACTGGCGCGAGCTCCTCGGGCGGCTCGGTGTAGCCGAAGACGCCGTGCTCGACGCGCGTACGCAATGCGTCGATGATGGTCGGTGCGCAGCGGAAGTCCATGTCCGCCACCCAGAGCGGGATGACGTCCCGGCCCTTGTAGCGGTTCCACTTGCTGCTGCTCGTCGGCCGGCGGTCGATGGGTGTGTCGAAGTCGAAGGTGCTCATTCTGGCCTGGGCACTGGAGCTGTCGGATTGTGCACCAACCTCGCCCCTCGCGCGGGCGATGAGTACGAGAGCGTCGATACGGAGACGCCTCTTCAGTGGAAGTCTCTCGATCTCGCCACCAGGCGCCCGAGCAGCGCACTGTGATCCTCGAGCTTGCCGGCGACCAGGTGCACCACCTCGCCCTGGCGTTCGATCACGCCGTGCACCGCCATGAGATGCGAGCCGAGCAGGGCACGTCGCTGGTTTTCCGAGACGGTGCGCCATACCACCACGTTGACCATGCCGGTTTCGTCCTCGAGCGTGACGAAGATCACACCGCTGGCGGTGTCGGGACGCTGGCGGCCGATCACCAGGCCGGCGGCGCGGGTGAGCTTGCCGTGCGGCATCTGCCGCAGCTCGGCGGCGGTGACCATGCGCATGCGTGCGAGCTGCGGGCGCAGCAGGGCGACGGGATGGCGGCCGAGCGTGAGACCCAGGCTCGCGTAGTCGGCGACCAGGTCGTCGCCTTCGGTGGGCGCGTTCAAGCGCGGCATGGCTTCGACGATCGGGGCCTCGCCGAGGATCGGGGGGCGCGGCTGGATGCCGGTCACGGTCCACGCCGCCTCGCGCCTGTGACCGGTGATGGTGGCGAGCGCACCGGCGGCCGCGAGCGCGTTCATGTCGTGGCGGTCGAGCTGTGCGGCGAAGGCGAGGGATTCGAAAGTCAGCGAGACGTAAGCCGTGAGACGCCCCCTCTCCCCTTGCGGGAGAGGGTTGGGGGTAAGAAATCTTCTGCGCGCCTCGATCAGCCGCTCGGCGGCGTCCTTCGACAGGCCTTTGACCATGCGCAGGCCGAGGCGGATGGCGGGTTGCAGGACCACCCCGTCGCCTTCGGCGCCACCCCTCCTTGGTAAGGAGGGGAGTGGTCTTCCCCCCTCCAGCGTGCAATCCCATTCGCTCACCAGCACATCCACCGGCCGCACTTCGACGCCGTGGCGCTGCGCGTCCTGCACCAGTTGCGCAGGCGCGTAGAAGCCCATCGGCTGGCTGTTGAGCAGCGCGCAGGTGAAGGCCGCCGGCTCGTAGCGCTTCAGCCAGCACGACACGTACACCAGCAGCGCGAAGCTGGCCGAGTGCGACTCGGGGAAGCCGTACTCGCCGAAACCCAGGATCTGCCGGTAGATCTGCTGTGCGAACACCTCCGAGTAGCCGCGGCTGCGCATGCCGTCCTTCAGGCGCTTCTCGAACGGCTCCAGACCGCCGCGCCGCTTCCACGCTGCCATCGCGCGGCGCAGCTTGTCGGCCTCGCCGGGCGTGAAGCCGGCGGCCACCACCGCGAGCTGCATGACCTGTTCCTGGAAGATCGGTACGCCCAATGTTCGTTCCAGCACCCCTTTCACCGCATCCGAGGGATAGCTCACCGGCTCGAGGCCCTGGCGGCGGCGCAGATAGGGATGGATCATGCCGCCCTGGATCGGGCCGGGACGCACGATGGCCACTTCGATCACCAGATCGTAGAAGCGCTGCGGGCGCATGCGCGGCAGCATCGCCTGCTGCGCGCGCGACTCGATCTGGAACACGCCGATGGTGTCGGCGCGGCCCACCATCTGGTACACGCCCGGGTCCTCGGGCGGGACGTCGGAGATGGTGAAAGGCCGCCCGCGCCATTCGCCGATGAGATTCAGCGCGCGCCGGATGGCGGTGAGCATGCCTAGCGCGAGCACGTCGACCTTGAGCAGACCCAGCGCATCGAGGTCGTCCTTGTCCCACTGGATGATGGTGCGTTCCGGCATGGCCGCGTTCTCGACCGGCACCAGGCGCGATACCGGTCCGCGCGAGATCACGAAGCCGCCCACGTGCTGCGACAGGTGACGCGGAAAACCGACGACGATGTCCACCAGCGCGGTCAACCGCTGGATGACGGGGCTGTCGGGATCGAAGCCGCACTCGCGCAGCCGCTCGGGCCGCACGCGCCGTGCGTCGCCGAAGGCGAGATTCTTGGCCAGTCGGTCCACTTGCGCGAGGTCCAGCCCCAGGGCCTTGCCGATGTCGCGCACGGCGCTCTTGGGACGATAGCTGATGACGGTGGCGGCGATGGCGGCGCGCTCGCGCCCGTACTTGGCGTAGATGTACTGGATCACCTCCTCGCGCCGCTCGTGCTCGAAGTCCACGTCGATGTCGGGCGGCTCGTTGCGCTCGCGGGAGAGGAAACGCTCGAACAGCATCTCCATGCGCGCGGGATCGACTTCGGTGATCCCCAGGCAGTAGCA
>DATBMG010000080.1:0-12647 GCA_036554965.1 Burkholderiales bacterium | reverse complement strand
GTCGCGCTGGGCCAGCACCTTGATGCGGTCACCGTTGACCACCATAGCGTCGCCCTCGACCTCCACGCTGCCCTTGAACCGACCGTGCACCGTGTCGTAGCGGGTGAGGTGGGCGTTGGTTTCCGGGCTGCCGAGGTCGTTTACGGCAACCACCTGGATCTCGCGGCTGCGGCCCGATTCGTACAGCGCGCGCAGGATGTTGCGACCGATGCGACCGTAGCCGTTGATCGCGATGCGGATGGCCATCAGTGGACTCCTGGGGGAAATTGAGGTTCTTCGAAGCCGAAGCGGGCATTTTACTGCACCGCTCCCCCGGCCTCAAAAAAGCCGCAAGCTCGTTGCAATGGAAAATCTCCTTCCGTACCATTGTGCTACGGGGCCGAGGCACTCCAACCAGCTGCATGAGCGCCGGTCGACGGCAAGACAGGCCTCTTCTCAGAACAACCCAGGAGGAGAAGCAGAATGAGAACCATGATCGCAGTGGCGGCGAGCGCCGTCGCGATGGTAGGAGCTTTGGCCGTCCAGTTACCTGCGCGGGCGGGCGAGGTGGAGGTGTTGCACTGGTGGACGTCGGGCGGCGAGGCGCGTTCGGTGGCCGAGCTGAAGAAGATCCTGGAGAGCCGGGGCCACAAGTGGAAGGACTTCGCGGTAGCTGGCGGCGGCGGCGAGAACGCCATGACCGTGCTCAAGTCGCGGGTCGTGTCCGGCAAGCCGCCCACCGCGGCGCAAGTGAAGGGCCCCGGCATTCAAGAATGGGGCGCCGAAGGGGTGCTCGCCAACCTGGACGACACCGCCAAGACCGGCAAGTGGGACAGCCTGCTGCCGCCGGTGGTGAGCAACGTCATGAAATACCAGGGCCACTACGTGGCGGTGCCGGTGAACGTGCACCGGGTCAACTGGATGTGGGCCAACCCCGAAGTGTTCAAGAAGGCCGGCGCCAAGATCCCCACCACCTGGGACGAGTTCGCGGTGTCCGCCGACAAGATCCAGAAGGCCGGCTTCATCGCCGTGGCGCACGGCGGGCAGCCGTGGCAGGACTCCACCGTGTTCGAATCGGTGGCGCTCGGGGTGGGCGGGGCCGAGTGGTACCGCAAGGCGTTCGTGGACCTCGATCCCAAGGCGCTCAACAGCCCGCAGATGGAGAAGGCCTTCGCCACGTTGCGCACCGTCCAGAAGTACATCGACAAGGATGCGGCCAACCGCGATTGGAACCTGGCCACGGCAATGGTGATCAACGGCAAGGCCGCGATGCAGTTCATGGGCGACTGGGCCAAGGGCGAGTTCACCGCCGCCAAGAAGGCCCCGGGCAAGGATTACCTCTGCATGCCCGCCCCCGGCACCAAGGGCGCCTTCACCTTCAACATCGACAGCTTCATCATGTTCACGCAGAAGGACGCGGACGCGAAGACCGCGCAGGCGGCATTGTCCGCGGCGATCATGGAGCCGCAGTTTCAGGAAGTGTTCAACCTGAACAAGGGTTCCATCCCGGTGCGCATGGGCATGGATCTGGCGAAGTTCGACCAGTGCGCCAAGGATTCGGCCGCCGAGTTCGCGGCCGCGGCCAAGAGCGGGGCGTTGGTGCCGAGCTGGGCGCATGAGATGGCCATGCCCCCGGCCAACAAGGGCGCGATGTTCGACGTGGTGACCGCTTTCATGAACACGCCGGGCATGACGCCGAAGCAGGCGACCGAACGCATCGCCGTGGCCGGCAAGCGCATGTGACGGGCTGAATGCGCGGTGGCGGGGCCGTACAAGGGCCCCGCCAGCCGCGTCGTCGGCGTGTCGGAAGGCGTATGAACCAGGCTTCGGCCGGCGTCCCGGGCGTGGACCGCGGATCACTGGCGCGCCCGCGCCGCGGCCTCGCGGACTATCTCGAGATCGCGCTGCCGAAGATCGTGCTCGGGCCGACGCTGCTCTGCGGCCTGCTGTTCATCTACGGCTTCATCCTCTGGACCGGCTGGCTGTCGTTCACCGAGTCGCGCCTGCTGCCGCGCTACGACTTCGCCGGTCTGCTGCAATACATCGCGCTGTTCAAGAACGAACGCTGGTGGACGGCGCTCACCAACCTGGCCATCTTCGGCAGCCTGTTCATCGGCGTGTGCCTGACGCTGGGGCTGTTGTTGGCCATTCTGCTCGACCAGCGCATCCGCGCGGAAGGCTTTCTGCGCGCGGTGTACCTGTACCCCATGGCGCTGTCTTTCATCGTCACCGGCACCGCCTGGAAATGGATCCTCAACCCCGGTCTGGGCCTGCAGCACCTGATGCACCAGTGGGGCTTCGAGAACTTCACCTTCGAGTGGATCGTCACGCCCGGCATGTCGATCTACGCCGTGGTGATCGCCGGCGCTTGGCAGTCTACCGGGTTCGTGATGGCGCTGTTCCTGGCCGGTCTGCGCGGAGTCGACGACGCGATCATCAAGGCCGCGCAGGTCGACGGCGCCAGCGCCGTGCGCATCTACACCAGCATCATCGTCCCCAGCCTGCGCCCGGTGTTCTTCAGCTCGCTGATCATCCTGGCGCACATCGCCATCAAGAGCTTCGACCTGGTGATGGCGCTGACCGGCGGCGGGCCGGGGTTCTCCTCGGATCTGCCGGCCACCTTCATGTACACCTTTGCCTTCAACCGCAACCAGATCGGGCTGGGGGCGGCGAGCGCGATGATGATGCTGATGACCGTGGTCGCGATCATCGTGCCGATGGTGTACTCCGAGACGCGCAGGCATCGCCGTGCCTAGCGCCGAACAGCGATCGGGCGCTGGCGTGCGGCCCGCACCACAGCGAGCAATCCCGTGACCGGCTACGAGCGCACGCAGAGCGTCGGCGCGCAGAGCGTCGGTCGCCTGATCGTCTATACGCTGCTGATCCTGTTCGCGCTGTATTACCTGATGCCACTATTCGTGATGGTCGCGACCTCGGTCAAGAACCTGGACGAGATCCGCGCCGGCAACCTGCTGGCGCTGCCGCGTGCGATCACGTTCGAAGCCTGGGCAAAGGCCTGGGCCAGCGCCTGCACCGGGGTGGACTGCAGCGGGCTGAAGGGCAACTTCATGAACTCGGTGAGCTTCGTGGTGCCCGCCGTGGTCATTTCCACCCTGATCGGCGCCTTCAACGGCTACGTGCTCACGCAGTGGCGCTTTCGGGGCAGCGACGCGATGTTCACGCTGCTGCTGGTGGGCTGCTTCATTCCGTTCCAGGTGGTGCTGCTGCCGATGGCGCAGACCCTGGGCTGGCTCGGGATCGCCAACTCGACCGCCGGGCTGGTGTTCGTGCATGTGGTATACGGCCTAGCCTTCACCACGCTGTTCTTCCGCAATTTCTACGTCAGCATCCCAACCGAGCTGACCAAGGCCGCACGCATCGACGGCGCCGGCTTCTTCACCATCTTCTGGCGCATCATCCTGCCGCTGTCGCCACCCATTATCGTGGTGTGCGTGATCTGGCAGTTCACGCAGATCTGGAACGATTTCCTGTTCGGCGTGGTGTTCTCCTCGGGCGAGCGCCAGCCGATCACGGTGGCGCTCAACAACCTGGTGAACACCTCCACCGGCGTGAAGGAGTACAACGTTGACATGGCGGCGGCGATCATCGCCGGCCTGCCGACGCTGTTCGTGTACATCGTGGCGGGCAAGTACTTCCTGCGCGGCTTGACCGCGGGGGCCGTGAAGGGCTGACTTGGAGGACCGGCAGTGGGCGCGCTTTCCATCCGCAACGTCACCAAGCGCTACGGCGCCACCGAAGTCCTGCGCGGCATCGACATCGAGGTCGACAACGGTGAGTTCCTGATCCTGGTCGGGCCGTCGGGCTGCGGCAAGTCCACGCTGCTCAACATGATCGCCGGGCTGGACAGCATCACCAGCGGGGAGATCGCCATCGGCGGGCGCGTGGTCAACGACCTGTCGCCCAAGGACCGCGACATCGCGATGGTGTTCCAGTCCTACGCGCTGTACCCGAACATGTCGGTGCGCCAGAACATCTCCTTCGGCCTGAAGATCCGCAAGGTACCGCACGACAAGCAGCAGGAGATCGTCGCGCGCGTGGCCAAGACGCTGCAGATCGAGCACCTTCTGGATCGCATGCCCTCGCAGCTATCCGGCGGCCAGCGCCAGCGCGTGGCCATGGGGCGGGCGCTGGCGCGCGATCCCACCCTGTTCCTGTTCGACGAGCCGCTGTCCAACTTGGACGCCAAGCTGCGCGTGGAGATGCGCACCGAGATCAAGCTGCTGCACGAGCGGCTCGGGGCCACCATCATTTACGTGACCCACGACCAGATCGAAGCGATGACGCTCGGCGATCGCATCGCCGTGATGAAGGACGGCGTGGTGCGCCAGCTGGCCACGCCGCAAGAGGTGTACGACAACCCCGCCGACCTGTTCGTCGCCGGCTTTATCGGCTCGCCGTCGATGAACTTCATCCGCTGCCCGGTGGCGCAGAGCGACGGGCGCCTCGGCGTGCAGCTGCACGAAGGCAGCGAGCGCTTCTTCTTCCCCGCGCCCGCGCCGCTGCAGCAAGCGCTCGGCGCCTGGAACGGCCGCGAGGTGGTGCTCGGCATCCGCCCCGAGCAGATCACCGACAAGACGCCCTTCAGCGGACAGAACCCGAACGTGGTGACGCGTGTGGCCAAGATCGAGGTGGTGCAGCCCACCGGCCCCGACACCCTGGTGCTGATCCACCTCAACGACACTCCGGTCACCTGCCGCGTGCATCCGGAGGCCGGCGCCCGGCCGGGCCAGCCCGCCACGCTGATGTTCGACCTGTCCAAGCTGGTGTACTTCGATCCGCAGACCGAGAAGCGCATCGCGTGAAACCGGCATTCACCGCAGACCGACACGGGTCTTGCTCAGGAGGCTGGGCTCTGCGGGTAGATCGGTGGATCAGAGCAACTGGTCGTTGAGCGCCACCGCGAGACCGCGCAACGCCGGATAGTCGGCCAGGATCACGAACGTCGGAATCGCCGCGAGATAGGACGAAAACCGGCCCTTGTGCTCAAAGCGCACGCGGAAGGAGGAGCGCTCGAAGTAATCGCCGAGCTTGGGCACGATGCCGCCGCCGATGTACACGCCACCCCGTGCCCCGAGCGTGATCGCCAGGTTCCCCGCCGCGGTGCCCAGCGCGGCGCAGAACATGGCGAGCGCCTCCACGCATTGGGGGTCGGCCCCGGACAGGGCCGCTTGGGCGATCTGCTCGGGCTCGAACCCGCGCGGCGGAGCTCGGTCGATGCGGCACAGCGCCTGGTAGACGTTGATCAGCCCCGGACCGCTCAGCACGCGCTCCGCGGAGACGTGCCCGAAGCGCTCGCGCAGCACCCCCAGCACGGCATCCTCGCGCCCGTCCATCGGGCTGAAGGCGACATGGCCGCCTTCGCCTTCGAGCGGCACCCAGCGCGCGCCGCAGGGCTGCAGCCCGGACACGCCCAGACCGGTGCCGGCACCGATTAGCCCGATGGCCTTGCGCGCGAGCGCCTGGCCGCGCCCGACCTGCCGCAACTCGGCTGCGTTCAGCAGCGGCAGCGACAACGCCAGCGCCGTGAAGTCGTTGAGCACCAGCAGGCGCGCCAGGCCGAGCTGCCGGCGCGTCTGCTCGATGGAGAAGGCCCAGGGACTGTTGGTGAGCTTGACCAGGTCGCCGGTCACCGCGGTGGCGACGTCGATCGCGGCTTCGCTCACGCGCGGACTGCCCGCGTCGGCCAGATAGGCGCGCGCCGCCTGCTCGAGGCCGGGGTAGTCGGCGCACCGCAGGCTGCACTCCCGCTGCGGCTGATCGCTGCCTGGCGGCAGCAGCGCGAAGCGCACGTTCGTGCCGCCGATGTCGGCGAGCAACCGGAACGGAGCGTCGCCCATCGCGCTTGTCTCAGCCGTGCAGGACCCGCTTCACGGTCTCCACCACATGTCCGGGGGTGAAGGCGAAGTATTTGAACAGCTCGCCGGCGGGCGCCGACTCGCCGAAGCGGTCGATTCCCACCACGCCGCCGTCCAGCCCGACGTACTTGCGCCAGAAGTCGCTGACGCCGGCCTCGACCGCCACGCGCCGCAAGCCCTGCGGCAGCACCGACTGGCGATAAGCCGTGTCCTGGCGGTCGAACACGCCGGTGCAGGGCATCGACACCACGCGCGCGGCGACGCCTTGTTCCGCCAGCGCCTTCTGAGCCTCGAGCGCGAGTGCGACTTCCGAACCGGTGGCCAATAACGCCACGGCTGGCGTCCCGCCCTGGGCCTCGGCCAGCACGTAGCCGCCGCGCGCGATGAGCGCGAGCTGCGCCGCGCTGCGCTTGACGAACGGCACGTTCTGCCGCGACAGCAACAGCGCGGTGGGACCGTCCTTGCGCTCGACCGCGGCGGCCCAGGCGACCGCCGTCTCGACGCTGTCGCAGGGCCGCCAGACCTCCATGTTCGGGATGTAGCGCAGCGTGGCGGCGTGCTCGATGGGCTGGTGTGTGGGGCCGTCTTCGCCCAGACCGATCGAATCGTGGGTGAACACGAAGATGCTGCGCACCTTGATCAGCGCCGCCATACGCAGCGCGTTGCGCGAATAGTCCGAGAAGGTCAGGAAGGTGCCGCCGTAGGGGATGAACCCACCGTGCAACGCCAGCCCGTTCATGATCGCCGTCATGCCGAACTCGCGCACGCCGTAGAAGACGTAGTTGCCGCCGTCGGCGCGACGCACCGGACGCGAACCGGACCACATCGTGAGGTTGGAGGCGGCGAGGTCGGCGGAGCCGCCGATCAGCTCGGGCAACTTGGGTGCCAGGCCCTCGATGGCGTTCTGCGAAGCCTTGCGCGTGGCGATGTTCTCGGCCTTCTCCACGGTGCGCGCCAGATACGCCGCGGCGTGCTCGCGCCAGCCGACCGGCAGGTCGCCGGACATGCGCCGCTCGAACTCGGCGGCGAGCGCCGGGTGCGCGCGCTGGTACTCGGTGAAGCGGTTGCGCCAGAGCTTTTCCAGGCCGGCGCCCTTCACGCGCGCGTCCCAGCCCTGGTACACGTCGCCGGGAATCTCGAACGGCGGGTGACGCCAGCCGATGTTCTCGCGCGTGGCCGCCACCTCCTTCTCGCCGAGCGGCGAACCGTGCGCGTCGTGGCTGTCGGCCTTGTTCGGCGCGCCCTTGCCGATGACGGTCTTGCAGCAGATCAGGCTCGGGCGGTCGGCGGCCGCCTTGGCCGACTCGATGGCGGCCTGCACGGCCTCGAAGCTATGTCCATCCACGTTCGGCAACACGTGCCAGCCGTAGGCCTGGAAACGCTTGGGCGTGTCGTCGGTGAACCAAGCCTGCACGTGGCCGTCGATCGAGATGCCGTTGTCGTCGTAGATGCCGATCAGCTTGCCCAGGCCCAGGGTGCCCGCCAGCGAACAGGCCTCGTGCGAGACGCCCTCCATCAGGCAGCCGTCACCGAGGAACACGTAGGTGTGGTGGTTGACGATCTCGAGGCCAGGGCGGTTGAACTCCGCGGCCAGCACGCGCTCGGCGAGCGCCATGCCGACGGCATTGGCGAGCCCCTGCCCGAGGGGGCCGGTAGTGGTTTCCACGCCGGGCGCCAAGCCGTGCTCGGGATGGCCCGGTGTCTTCGAGTGCAGCTGGCGGAAGCGCCGCAGCTCGTCCATCGACAGGTCGTAGCCGGTCAGGTGCAACAGCGCGTAAAGCAGCATGGAGCCGTGGCCGTTCGACAGAACGAAGCGGTCGCGGTCCGGCCAGTTCGGATTGGCCGGGTTGAAGCGCAGGTGGTGGTTCCACAGCACTTCGGCGATCTCGGCCATGCCCATCGGCATGCCGGGATGGCCGGAGTTGGCCTTCTGCACCGCGTCCATGGCGAGCGCGCGCAGCGCGTTGGCCAGTTCCTGTCGGGTTGCCATCGAGTACGTTTCGCGAGAGGAGGATCGGGCACGGGCGGATCATTATAAGTGATCGGGGCGCGGCGCCCCGGCGCCGCCGGCGCTCGGTCTATTCGCGCCGGCCGATCTTGATACCGAGCTGCTTGAGCTTGCGGTACAGGTGGGTGCGCTCGAGCCCGACGCGCTCGGCCACCCTGCTCATGTTCGCGCCTTCGCGCGCGATGTGATATTCGAAGTACATGCGCTCGAAGGCGTCACGCGCCTCGCGCAGCTCCCGGTCCAGGGTCAGGTTGGGCAGCGCGCCGGACGGGGGCGCATCCAGCCGCGACAGCGCATTGTTGACGTCGGTGAGCCCGATCTCGCCGGACAGGGCGAGCAGCGCCATGCTCTTGACCACGTTCTCCAACTGAGTGAGGTTACCCGGCCAGTCGTAGACGCGCAGCGCGTTGAGCGCAGCGGTGCTGAGCGTGCGCGGCGGCACCTGTCGCGCTTCCACCAGGCGGCTCAGCATCAGCTTGGCCAGTTCCGGGATGTCCTCCGAGTGCTCGCGCAGGCTCGGCACGCGCACTTGCACCTGGCCGATGCCGGCGTACAAGCGCGAATCGAAGGCCCCCTCGGCGACCAGCAGCGGCAGCACGCGCGAGGTGGAGCAGACCAGGCGCGTGTGATAGCGCTCGAGCTTCGCCGTCTGCGCCAGCAGATTGCGCTGCTGCGGCAGCGTCAGGTCGCTCACCTCGTGCAGGAACAGCGTACCCTCGGCGGCCTGGCCCACCAGATTGTTGGCCGGGTCGTCCAGCACGCGGAAGTCGTCGGGCGCCACCCAGGGCGTGTTGGCCTGCTGCAGGTAGCGCGCGCACAGGCTCTTGCCGGAGCCCGGCTCGCCGGTCAACAGCACCGGCATCTTCAGTCCCTTGAGCAGCGTCAGGCGCTCCTTCAGCTCGCTGCTCACCGGCGCCTTGCCGAGATAGACGAGCGACAGCGATGGCTGCTGCTGCGGCTGCGGCGGCAGCTCGCGCAGCGCCTGCCCCACGGTGCTGAGCAGCTTCTGCAGCGCGATCGGCTTCTCCAGGAAGGCGTAGGCGCCGATGCGGGTGGCCTCGACCGCGGTATCGATGGTGCCGTGGCCGGACATCATCACTACCGGCATGGTGAGCTGGCCGTTCGCCGCCCACTCCTTGAGCAGCGAAATGCCATCGGTGTCCGGCATCCAGATGTCGAGCAGCACCAGGTCGGGCCGCGCCTTGTTGCGCGCCTGGCGCGCCTCGCCGGCGTTCTCGGCGAGCCGCACCTGATGCCCCTCGTCGCCGAGGATTTCCGACAACAACTCGCGGATGCCGATCTCGTCGTCCACCACCAGGATCTGGCTCATGGCCGCTCAGCCGACTCGCGCGTTGGCCGGCGCACGCTCGGGCTGCGCCGCCTGCGTCGCGACCGGCAGCAGGATGCTCACCTGCGCGCCGCCGCCCTTGGGATTGGCGATCTCGATGCTGCCGTTGTGCTCTTCCACGATCTTCTTGACGATGGCCAGCCCCAGGCCGGTGCCCTTGGCCTTGGTGGTGACGTAGGGTTCGAAGGCGCGCGCCAGCATCTCGGGCGGGAAGCCCGGACCGTTGTCCACCACGGTCAGGCGTACCCAGGCGCCCGACGGCAGCGTGCGCAAGGTGATGCGCGCGCTGCTCGATTCGGCGACCGCCTGTTCGGCGTTCTGCAGCAGATTGTGGATCACCTGGCGCAGCCGCGCCGGGTCGCCATGCACCGGCGGCAGGCCTTCGTGCAGGTCCAGCAGCACACGCGGGCGCTGGCTGTCGTAGAGCGGCAGCACCTCGCGCACCAGCTGGTTCAAGTCGAGCGGCTGCAGCTGCATCTCGGGGGTGCGCGCGTATTGGCTGAAGGCGTCCACCATGCCCTTCAACTGCGCCACCTGCTTGACGATGGTCTGGGTCGAGCGCGCCAGCATCTCGGCGTCGGTGTGTTGCAGCTTCTCCGCAAGGCGATGCTCCAGGCGTTCGGCGGACAGCTGAATCGGCGTGAGCGGGTTCTTGATCTCGTGCGCGAGCCGGCGCGCGACCTCGGCCCAGGCGGCGTAGCGCTGCGCCTGCAGCAGCCGTGTGATGTCGTCGAACACCACCACGAAGCCGCCCTCCACGTCGCCCGGCAGCGCGCTCCCGCGCATCAGCAGCACCTTGCTGCCGCCTGCCACCTCCAGCTGCTTCTCCCAAGCTTCCGTGCCGCCCGCCAGGATCGATTCCAGCACCGCGCGCCCGATCTCCGTCAGGCGTGCGTCGCGCTCCGGCCAGTCTTCGACGCGCTCGCCGATCAACGGCTGCAGGTCCACGCCCAGGATCTCACCTGCGCTCGGGTTGGCCGAGCGCAGGCGCCGCTCGCTGTCGAACGACAGCACGCCGGCCGACAGCTTCGCCAGGATGCTCTCCAGGTAGGCCTTCGCCGCCTCCAGCTGCGCCTGATTGCCGAGCGCCGCGGCGCGCGCCTCCGCGAGCTGGCGCGTCATGGTGTTGAAGGATTCGGTGAGCACGCCCAGCTCGTCGTGGCTGCGCACCGGATGGCGCTGGCTGAAGTCGCCCTGCGCCACGGCGCGGGTGCCGGCGGCCAGCAGCACCAGCGGCGCGGACAGGCGCTCGCTGAACAGGATCGCCAGCACCAGCGCCGAGAGCAGCGCCAGCAGCAGGGACAGCGTGAGCGAAAGCCCGTACAGGCGCTTCAGCCCGCTGCGCGAGAGCGCCAGCTCCTGGTAATCCCGGTACATCGCCTGCACCGTGCTCGCGTCTCGCGCCAGCTGCTGCGGCACCAGCTGCACCAGCTGCAGCGCACGCGTATCGCCGGAGAGCCTGTTAAGCGGCACCACCGCCACCAGGCTCAGTCCTTGCGACGCATCCGGATCGATCTCACGGTAAGGCTGCTGCAGCAGGATCTGCCGCGCAGCCGAAGGCGGGAGCGCGGTGGGCATCAGCCCCGTGCCCTCGCTCACCGAAAAGGCAAGGATGCCGCCGTCCGCGCGGAACACGGTGGCTTCTTGCACCGCCGCCTGCTCGCGCAGCGCGTTGAGCGCGGGCACGAGCTGCGACCTGGACACGTCGTCGAGCGACATCGCCATCGACTCGGCCTTGCGCGTGAGGTCGCGCAGCATGTTGTCCAACGTGGTGCGGCCCAGGCTCAAACCGCCTTCAAGGGCCTTGTCCACGCGCACGTCGAACCAGGATTCGATGCTCTTGTTCAGGAACTGCACCGACACGGCATACACCAGCGCGCCGGGCAGCACCGCCACCAGCGCGAACAGCAGCACCAGCCGCAGCGTGAGCTTGGAGCCGAACAGGCCGGCGCGCAGACGGCGCCGCAGCGCCAGCAGCTGATAGCCCACCAGCGCCATCAGCCCCAGCACCAGGCAGACGCCGAGCAGCAACATGATGCGCAGGTCGCTGGCGAACAGCTGCGTATCCGCGCTGACGCTGGACAGCAGATAGAGCATCAGCGCGCCCAGCATGAGGATCAAGGCGATCAGGTACTTCATGCCGCGCGACAGCAGCGAATGGCGCACGCTGTGGATCGAAACGCTCATGGCTGGAAGGTCCAGCGGTACCAGTCGGAGGACAGGCTCCAGTTGTTCGACGCCAGCGCGTCGATCTGCAGCGGCTTGGGTAGCTCGGATGTGTCCAGGCGCAAGCGCAGCGCCGCCAGATAGACCGCGCCGGGTTCCACCTCCGGAAAGCGTACCGCCGGCGCGAAGCGCACGCGCCCGACCACGGCGAGCGCTTCGACTACGGTGTCGAAGCTCTGGTGCAGCGAGCCGAAGGCAAGGCGGTACTGGCGGGCAAGCGCGTTGTAGGACAGGCGATGCTGCGTGCTGAACTCGGAGATGGTCCGATTCCACAAATTGAAAGTCCACCAGCGCGGGTACACCAGCTCGAACTCGGTGACGAAGGTCAGGGTGAGTCCGCGCGTCAGCGCCTCCTCCAGCGTCGGCGTCAAGTCGACATCGTAGATCGCCTCCAGCGTATAGCCTGCGTCGGACGGGCGCAGCTCGGCGGACTTGATCAGCACAGCGCTGCGCGCGCTCGTCGCGAGCAGCGCACCGAGCAGGATCGCGGCGAGAGCGCGCATCCAGGCGCACCGGTGGGCCAGAAGGTTCATTGCCGGCTAATCGGCAGGCGCGGGGCGCTTCTGAAGCAGAGCGTAGAAGAAGCCATCGTGGCGCATGTCCGGTAGCAGCTGCCCCCCGGCGGGCAGCCCGGCAAGCGCGAGCCGCGACGCGTCGTCGTGGGACGCCAGGAAAGCGGCGATGCGCGATTCGGTTTCGGCCGGGAAGACCGAGCAGGTCACGTAGAGCAATTTACCATCAGCGGCAAGGGTGTGCCACAGGCCCTGCAGCAGGCGGCTCTGCTCGGCGGCAAGCTGGGCGAGGTCGCCCGGCCGGCGCAGCCATTTGGCATCCGGATGGCGGCGCACCACTCCCGAGCCGGTGCAGGGCGCATCGAGCAGAATGCGGTCGAACGGGCGGCCGTCCCACCAGGCGCACGCATCCGCGGCGTCCGCCGCCTGCAGCCGCGCTTTCAGGCCGAGGCGGTCCAGGTTGCCGCGGACCCGATCGAGGCGTTGCGCGTCGCGATCCAGCGCGAGCAGGTCGACGTCGCACAGTTCGAGGATGTGCGCGGTCTTGCCGCCCGGCGCCGCGCATGCGTCCAGCACCCGCTGGCCGGAAGCGAGGTCGAGCAGCGGCGCTGCGTACTGTGCGGCGAGGTCCTGGACCGACACCAGGCCCTGCTCGAAGCCCGGCAGCGCTTGCACCGGCATCGGTTTCGCCAGCAGCA
>DATBMG010000076.1:0-8424 GCA_036554965.1 Burkholderiales bacterium | reverse complement strand
CAAGGTGGTCTACGTGGGGACGGGGCGCTACGTCGGCGTGCAGGACCTGACCGACCCCGCCACCCAATCCCCCGCGGGTACCTGGGCCTGGCAGCAATCGGTGTACGCCTTCAAGGACCAGGGCCTCAAGAAAGGCAACCTGCGCAGCGCCGCCAACCAACTGGTGAACCAGACCATCACCGAGCTCTCCGGCGGCCAGGAGCGCACCGTGTCGAACAATACGGTGGACTGGGGCACGCAGGGCGGCTGGTACGTGGACCTCAACCCCGGTAACAAGTCGCCGGGCGAGCGGATCAACGTCGATCCGCAGCTCGCGCTGGGCACGCTGCTGGTGGTGACCAACGTGCCGGGGGCTACCGCCTGCGCCATCGGCGGGGACAGCTGGCTCTACCAGTTCGACTACCGCGACGGCAGCTACGTGCAGGGCGCGCCCAGCAATCTGGTGGCGCGCAAGCTCACCGGCGCGCTCACGGTGGGCCTGTCGATCTACCAGCTACCGAACAACGCGATCGTGGGTCAAGGACAGGGCTCGAACACCGAGATGCACAAGCGGGACATCAACACCGCCCCGGGCAGCACGCCCAGCCGGCGCTCCTCGTGGCGCGAGATCACGCCAGATCAGTAATCGACCGGCTCGTCCATCAAGCCCCGTCTTCGGACGGGGCTTTTTCTTTTTCGTTCTGGCGGCAGGGCGACACTTTCAAGCGATGAGGCTTCTGGGCAGTGGAAACACCACGCCCTCCTGGATGCCTTTCATCTCGCGCACCTCGGTGGCACCGAGCGCGCGCAGGCGGTCGAGCAGCTCGTCCACCAGCACTTCCGGCGCCGACGCACCGGCGGTAACGCCCACTCGCGCCCGGCCGGTGAGCCAATCGGGGTCGAGGTCCGCCGCGGCGTCCACCATGTAGGCGGGCACGCCCATGTTGCGCGCCACCTCGCACAGGCGATTCGAGTTGGAGCTGTTGGGCGAACCCACCACGAGCACCACGTCGCACTGCGGCGCGAGCGCTTTGACCGCGTCCTGGCGGTTCTGGGTCGCGTAGCAGATATCGTCCTTCTTGGGCCCGACGATGGCCGGAAAGCGCTGCTTGAGGGCGGCGACGATCTCCGCCGCGTCGTCCACCGACAGCGTCGTCTGCGTGACATAGGCGAGGTTGCGCTCGTCGGCCACCCGCAGCCGCTCAACGTCGGCAACGGTTTCCACCAGATGCATGCCGCCGGCGAGCTGCCCCATGGTGCCCTCGACCTCCGGGTGGCCGCGATGGCCGATCATGACGATCTCGCGGCCCTGCTCGTGCATGCGCGTGACTTCCACGTGCACCTTGGTCACCAGTGGGCAGGTGGCGTCGAACACCCTGAGGCGGCGCGCCTGCGCATCGCGGCGCACCTGCTGCGAGACGCCGTGGGCGCTGAAGATCACGGTGCTGCCGTCCGGGACGTCGTGCAGATCCTCGACGAACACCGCGCCCTTGCCGCGCAGGTTCTCCACCACGTACTTGTTGTGCACCACCTCGTGGCGCACGTAGATCGGCGCACCGTGCTGCCGGAGGGCGCGCTCCACGATCTCGATGGCGCGGTCCACCCCGGCACAGAAGCCGCGCGGCTTGGCGAGAATGACGATCATTGCCGCTGTCACTCTATGCCTCTGTGCCTCTGCGGTTCGACTCTGCGCTGGACGCGCGGTCGGCGCAAGCTGTCCCAGATCAGCAACGCGGCCCCGCAGGTGATAGCGCTGTCGGCCAGGTTGAAGGCCGGCCAATGATAGCCGGCCGCGTGCAGGTCGAGGAAGTCCACCACCGCGCCCAGATGCACGCGATCGATGACGTTGCCCAGAGCGCCGCCGAGGATCAGCGCCAGCGCGAAGCAGAACAGCGCATCCTGGGAATGCCGGCGCAGCAGATACACGATCAGCACGCTCGCCGCCAGCCCGATACCGATGAACAGCCCGGTCTGCCAGCCGGAGGCGGAGCTCAGGAAGCTGAACGCCGCGCCGGGGTTGTACACCAGCACCAGATTGAAAAACGGCAGCACCGGCACGCTCTGGCCGAACGCGAGCGACTGCTGGATGAGCCACTTGGTGAGCTGATCCAGCAGCACCACCGCGGCGCTGGCCGCCAGCCAGCTCCACCAGGGCAGCCGGCGCACGTCAGGCATGGACTCGCGCCTCGCCCGCGCCGTACAGGTTCGCCACGCAACGCCCGCACAGCTCCGGATGCGCCGCGTCGTCACCGACGTCGGCGCGATGGTGCCAGCAGCGCGGGCACTTGTCGTGCCCGCTGGCGCGCACGCTGACGCCCTCGGACGCCTGCTGCGGCACGCGCACGACCTCGGCCTGCGAGGTGATCAGCACGAAGCGCAGGTCTTTGCCCAGCGCCGCAAGCGCTTCGTAGCGGTCGCCGCTCGCGCGCACCTCCACTTCGGCGGCCAGCGATGAGCCGATCTCGCCCTGCACGCGCAGCTGCTCCAGCTCCTTCTGCACCGCCGCGCGCACCTCGCGCACCAGCGTCCAGCGCCGCTCCAGCGCAGCAGCGTCGGCCACCTGCGGCAGCACGTATAGCGGGTGCAGGAACACGCTGTCGGTGTCGTCGCGCGTGAAGTGCTCCCACGCCTCCTCGGCGGTGAAGCTCAGCAGCGGCGCGAACAGGCGCAGCAGGCTGTGTGTGATGTGATGGAGCGCGCTCTGCGCGGAGCGGCGCGCCGGACTGGCCGCGCCCGTGGTGTACAAGCGGTCCTTGAGGATGTCGAGGTAGAACGCGCCCAGGAACTCGGAGCAGAAGTTGTGCAGCTTCTGCACGGCCAGGTGGAATTCGTAGCGGGCGTAATCCTGCATCACGCCCTCCTGCAGGCGCTCGGCCATGACCAGGGCGTAGCGGTCGAGCTCGACCCACAGCTCCACCGGCAACAGGTCCCTCCCGGAACCGAAGTCGGACACGTTCGCGAGCAGGAAGCGCAGCGTGTTGCGGATGCGGCGGTACATCTCCACCACACGCTTGAGGATCTCCGGCGAGATCGACAGCTCGCCGGAGTAGTCGGTGGCCGCGACCCACAGGCGCAGGATCTCGGCCCCCAGCGTGTCGGACACCTCCTGCGGCGCCATGCCGGTACCCATGGACTTACTCATCTTGCGGCCTTCCCCGTCCACGGTGAAGCCGTGCGTGAGCAGCTGCTTGTACGGCGCACGCCCGTCCATGGCGCAGCCGGTGAGCAGCGCGGCCTGGAACCAGCCGCGGTGTTGGTCCGTGCCTTCCAGGTAAAGATCGGCGGGCTTGGCGAGCTCCGCACGCCTGGCCAGAACGCTGGCGTGCGTGGTGCCGGAGTCGAACCACACGTCGAGCGTGTCGGGCACCTTTCGGTAGTGCTGCGCGTCGGCGCCGAGGATCTCCTCCGGCGCCAGGCTGAACCAGGCCTCGATCCCCTGCCGCTCCACGCGTTGCGCGACCTGCTCGATCAGCTCCGTTGTGCGCGGATGCAGCTCGCCGGTGTCCTTGTGCACGAACAGCGCCATCGGCGAGCCCCAGTTGCGCTGCCGCGACACGCACCAGTCGGGCCGGTTGCGGATCATCCCCTCGAGCCGGGCGCGCCCCCAGGCAGGGAAGAACTCGGTGTCGGCTACCGCCTGAACGCCCACCTCGCGCAGCAGGGGGCCGCCTCCGGGCGCGTGGTTCGACTCCATGCCGATGAACCACTGGGGCGTAGCACGAAACACGATCGGCGTCTTGTGGCGCCAGCAGTGCGGGTAGCTGTGCGTGATGCGCTCCGACTTGAGCAGCCGCCGGTTCTGCTCGAGCGTGGCGATGATCACCGGGTTGGCGTCCCACACGCTCAAACCGGCGACGATGTCGGCCCAGTCGTAGAAGCGCCCGTCGTCGTCCACCGGGTTGTCCGTGGGCAGGTTGTACCGGCTTCCAACGACATAGTCCTCGAGACCGTGCGCGGGAGCGGTGTGCACCAGGCCCGTGCCCGCTTCCAGGGTGACGTGCTCGCCCACGACGATCGGCACCTTGCGGGCGTAGAACGGGTGGCGCAGCTCCAGGCCCTCGAGCGCCTGGCCGCTGGCGGTGGCCAGTACTTCGCCCGCGAGGCCGTAGCGCTGCAGGCACGCCTCGCGCAGATCTTCGGCCAGAACCAGCAGGCCCTTGGCGGTGCGCACCAGGTTGTAGTGGAATTCGGGGTGCACCGCGACCGCCTGGCTGGCGGGCAGCGTCCAGGGGGTGGTAGTCCAGATCACCGCGAAGGACGGCTCGTACAGATGCGTGAACCCGAAGGGCCGCGCCAGCTTGCGCAAGTCGTCGAACTCGTAGGCGACGTCGATGGCCGGAGAGATGCGGTCCTCGTACTCGACCTCGGCCTCGGCCAGCGCCGAGCGGCAGTCGATGCACCAGATCACCGGCTTCGCGCCCCGGTAGAGATAGCCGCGCTGGTGAACGCGGCCCAGCGCACGGATGATGTCCGCCTCGGTGGCGAAGTCCATCGTGCGATAGGGATTGTCCCAGTCGCCCAGCACGCCCAGACGGATGAAGTCCGCGCGCTGCCGGTCGATCTGGCTCTGCGCGTACTCGCGGCACAGCTTGCGGAAGCGGCTGGGCTCGATGTTCTTGCCGTGCCGCTTCTCCACCTGATGCTCGATCGGCAGCCCGTGGCAATCCCACCCCGGCACATAGGGCGCATCGAAGCCGGCCAGCGATTTCGACTTCACCACCATGTCCTTGAGGATCTTGTTCAGGGCGTGGCCGAGATGGATGTCGCCGTTGGCATACGGCGGCCCGTCGTGCAGCACGAATTTCGGCCGCCCGTGCGCGGCCTTGCGCAGGCGCTCGTAGAGCGTGCCCTCCTGCCACTTCTTCAGCCGCAGCGGCTCGCGCTTGGCGAGATCGCCGCGCATCGGGAAGGCGGTGTCGGGCAAATTCAGCGTGTTCTTGTAGTCAGCCATTCAGCATCGATCGCGTTGGCGCGAAGAAGTCGCAAAGCAAGTCAAATTCGGCAATCGGTCAGCCGTCATTCGCTCGCAGTTTCGCGCTGCCTTTGCGCCCTTGCGCCTTGCGCTCCTCGAAGTACTCCCGCGCAGCGGCAACATCGCGCCTGATCGCAGCGCTCAGCGCGGCGAGATCGGGGTATTTCTGCTCGTCGCGCAGTTTCTTGAAGAACCGCACCTGCATCCGCTTGCCGTAGATGTCCCGATCGAAGTCGAACAGGTGCACCTCCAGCACCGGCAAGCCGGCGCTGCTCACGGTCGGGCGCACGCCCAGGCTCGCTGCGCCGGCCAGCGGCTGCGGCGCAAGGCCGATCACGTCCACGGCAAAGATGCCCATGACCGGCGGGCGGTTGTGCTGCAGCTGCACGTTCGCGGTCGGAAAACCGATCCCGGCGCCGAGCCTCTCGCCGCGCACCACGCGGCCGCTGATGCTGTAAGGCCGGCCGAGCAGCGCCGCGGCGCCGTCCAGATCGTCCGCCGCCAGCCGCTCGCGCACCGCCGTGCTCGACACGCGCACCCCGCCGACCGAATAGCTTGCCATGCGCTCGGCCTCGAAGCCGTTGGCGCGCCCCGCAGCGGCGAGCAGATCGTAGTCCCCCAGGCGCCGCGCGCCGAAGCGGAAATCGTCGCCCACCAGTACCCAGCGCACGCCGAGCGAGGCGATCAGGATGCGCTCGATGAACTCCTCCGCCGGAACGCGGGCGAAGTCGTAATCGAAGCGGCACACCAGGACCTGCTGCACACCCAGGCCGGCGAGCAGCTCCAGCTTCTCGCGCAGGGATGTGAGCCGCGTGGGCGCCTGGTCGGGGGCGAAGAACTCGCGCGGATGCGGCTCGAACGTCATTACGCAGGAAACGATGCCGCGCTCGCGTGCGGCGCGCAGAAGCCGCGCGATCATCGCCTGGTGGCCGAGGTGCACGCCGTCGAAGTTGCCGACGGTGAGAGCGACCGGGCGCACGGCGCGGGCCGGTGGATGGCGCAGTACGAGCATCGGGTGCGGCCGGGGATGGGGCGTGCCGGACAAAGCGCCTCATTCTAGCCGAAGCCGGGGACACCCCGGTCACGTCACGCGCTTGACGAAGTCGCGCGGGCGCAGGCCAACCAGCCACAGCGCGGCAAAATAGCTCGCTGCACCGGCCAGCACCACACCAGTCAGGCGCAGCGCCCGCTGCCAGGCGGAACCGGTCAGCCACGCCTCGGCCGGACCCATCGCCAGCCACAGCACCGCGCCCATCACGCCCAGGGCGGCAGCGGTCTGCAGAGCGAATCGGGCCCAGCCCGGTTGCGGCCGGAACACGCCGTGCTGGCGCAGCTTGCGATACAGCAGGCCGGCATTGAGGCAGGCCCCGAGCCCGATCGCCAGCGCCAGACCGGCGTGGCGCAAGGGGTAAATGAAGGCGAGGTTCATGAGTTGCGTCGCGCCCAGCGTGAGGATGCCGATCTTCACCGGCGTCTTGATGTTCTGACGCGCGTAGAAGCCGGGTGCGAGCACCTTCACCAGGATCAGTCCCACCAGTCCCAGGCTGTAAGCAATCAGCGCGTGGCTGGTCATCGCGACGTCGTGGCGGCCGAAAGCGCCGTGGTGAAACAGGGTGGCGATCAACGGTACCGCAAGGATCGCCAGCGCCAGTGCGGCGGGCAAAGCCAGCAGCAGGGTCAGGCGCAGACCCCAGTCGAGCAGGCGCGAATACTCTTCCACCGTGTGCTCGGCGAAGCTCCTCGACAGGCTGGGCAGCAGGATCGTGCCCAGCGCCACGCCCAGCACGCCGGTCGGGAACTCCATCAGGCGGTCGGCGTAATACAGCCACGATACGCTGCCGGTCACCAGGAAGGAGGCGAAGATGCCGTTGATGAGCAGGCTGATCTGACCGACCGACACGCCGAAGATCGCAGGGCCCATGAGCTTGAGCACGCGCCACACGCCCGGATCGCGCAGCTTGAGACGTGGCCGGGGCAGAAGCCCGATCCTGACCAGATACGGCAGCTGGAAGCCGAGTTGCAGCAATCCGCCTAGGAACACCGCCCAGGCGAGCGCCATCACCGGCGGGTCGAACCAGGGCGCCAGCCACAGCGCGAACACGATGAACGACAGGTTCAGGAGCGTGGGCGTGAAGGCGGGAATGGCGAAGCGGCTGTAGGTGTTGAGGATCGCGCCGGCGAGCGAGGCGAGCGAGATGAACAGGATGTAGGGAAAGGTCACCCGCAGCAGCTGGACGGTGACGTCGAACTTCTCGGGCACAGCGGCGAAGCCGGGTGCGCTCACGTACACGATCACCGGTGCGGCCAGGATGCCCAGGGCCGTCACCAGGAACAGCGCCAGGCCGAGCAAGCCGGTGACGTGCTCCACGAACACGCGCGTGTCCTGCTCGCCGCGTTGGCTCTTGTACTCGGCCAGGATCGGGACGAAAGCCTGTGAGAACGCGCCCTCGGCGAAGATCCGCCGCAGCAGGTTGGGCAGCTTGAAGGCGACGAAGAAGGCGTCGGTGTACAGCCCCGCCCCGAAGCTGCGGGCGATCACCGCGTCGCGCACGAAGCCCAGGACGCGGGAGATCATAGTCATCCCGCTCACCGTGACCAGTGAGCGCAGCAGGTTCAACGCCGTCGCCTCCCGCGGGCCGGCCTGCGCTCGCCCGCCGGGCCCTTGCATTGCCCTCCGGCAGCCGGTATCATCTTGCCCCTTTTCAAGGCCTTAGCTCGTCGATCGCCAGTTCCGCCGAGCGCCGGCCGTGCTCGTCGCATCGCAGTTCTTTCAGGGAGCCGTAATGGCCAACACCGCACAGGCGCGCAAGCGCGCCCGTCAATCCGAGAAACGCCGGGCGCAGAACGACGCCGCCCAGTCCGAACTGCGCACCGCCATCAAGAAGGTGCGCAAGGCCATCGCCGGCGGCGACAAGGCGGCCGCCCAGGCCGCGCTGGACGCCTCGCGCAGCACCATCGACGCGATGGCCCGCAAGGGTATGTTCCACCGCAACACCGCGGCGCGTCACAAGAGCCGCCTGCAGGCGGCCATCAAAGCCCTGTCCTGATACGCCGTTTGGCGCGCGGAGCGCGATGTTACCAGACTCGCCCGCGCCTCCCGCATGTCGAGCGCTCGTCTTCCTGAGCGCGATCGGCCGGCCCTGAGCACGCGTACGGCGACATGCCGGCGCGCGGCCGCCCGTTAGCCCGCGTGCGCCGTTGCAGCCAAGCAAGAGCCCAACCATGCGCAAGCCCGTCAGCCGCATCCTGGTGATCAACGACGAGATGCTGGTGCTGCGGGAGCTGATCAAGGGGCTGAACGCCGCCGCCAAGAGCCTGGACAACCCGCTCGGCATCGTCTTCTCCGGGGTGACCACCGCGCGCGACGCGCTCAAGGCGATCGAGGAGGACGGCGACATGCAGGCGGTGATCGTGGACGACAAGCTCTACACCCTGAAGAGCGAGAGCGGCAATCACCGCATGCTGCAGATGTC
>DATBMG010000049.1:0-3220 GCA_036554965.1 Burkholderiales bacterium | reverse complement strand
TCGGCCGGTGAACGCGAGCATGTCGCCGAGCTGATCTTCGAAGGCCAGCAGCTGCTTGCGGATTCCGGCGTTCGCTGCCTCGGCACGCTTCTGGGCGAGCGTGAACAGAAAGCGCCGCCAGCGCGGGCTCTGCAAGCGCTTGGGCAAGGCGCCCAATCCCTGTAGATAGACCCGGATCAGCTCGTCTTCCAGCGAGATCATCGCCTCCAGGGTGCCCGGGTCGCCCTGGCGGCCGCCACGGCCGAAGAGCTGGCGGTCGATGCGGCGGGCCTCGTGCAGCTCGGTAGCGATGACGTGCAGGCCGCCCAGCTCGGCGACGCCCGGCCCCAACTTGATGTCCGTGCCGCGGCCAGCCATGTTGGTGGCGACCGTGATGCGGCCGTGCTGTCCGGCCTCGGCCACGATCTGCGCTTCCTGTTGGTCCTGGCGCGCATTCAGGAGCCGGTGTTCGAGGCCGGCGTCGTTCAAGTGCGCGCTGAGCTTCTCCGACGCCGCGACCGAGCGCGTGCCGATCAGTACCGGCCGTCCGATCTCGTGCAGCGCCTTCACGCGCGCGACGATCGCAGCCCACTTCTCGGCCTCGGTCGTGAACACGCGGTCGCCGGTTGAGCGGCGCAGGATGGGGCGATGCGTCGGCACGCGCACGACCGGCAGGCCGTACACCGACCACAGCTCTCTGCGCACCTCGTGCGCGGTGCCCGTCATCCCGGCCAGCCACAGGTAGCGGCGGAAAAAGCGCTGATAGGTGATGCGCGCGACCGAGTTCTGGCGGCTCGACAGCGACAGCTCCTCCTTCGCCTCGACCATCTGGTGCAGGCCCTGCTCCCAGGTCCGGTCGGCGAGCACGCGGCCGGTGAACTCGTCGATGATGTGCACCTTCTTGTCGCGCACCAGGTAGTGCGTGTCGCGATGGAACAGGTGCAGGGCGAGCAGCGCCTGGCTCACCAGCTCCTCGCGGCGGCGCTGACCCTGGAACAGGGGCGGCAACGACGGCCCCCATCCGTCCAGACGGGCGCGGCCTGCGTCGGTCAGTTGCAGGTGGCGGTCCTTGGCGTCGACTCGGAAATCGGCGCCCGCCTCGAGCCGGCGCGCGACCTCGAGGGCGGTCTCGTACATCTCGCGCTCCGGCGCGCTGTCGCCCGCCCCCGAGATCACCAGCGGCGTACGTGCTTCGTCGATCAGCACGCTGTCCGCTTCATCCACGATGGCGTAGAACAGGCCGCGCAGAGCGAGCTGTCCGGCCTTCGACTTGCCCCCTGCCAGTCGCTCGATGGCGAGCTGGATCCGGCTCTCGTCGCGGCCCAGTGCGATGCGATCGCGCAGGTAATCGAAGGTCAGCTCTTTGTTGGTGCAGTAGGTAACGTCGCAGCCATAGGCCGCACGGCGTGCCGCCGGGTCCTTGCCATGCACGATGTCGCCGACCGTGAGCCCCAGCGCCCGGTAGATGGGCCCCATGGTCGCGGCGTCGCGCGCCGTGAGGTAGTCGTTGACGGTGATGATGTGCACCGGCACGCCCGCCAGGGCGGCGGTGCAGGCCGGCAGCGTGGCGGTGAGGGTCTTGCCCTCCCCCGTCTCCATCTCGGCCACCAGCCCGTTCAGCAGCACCCAGCCGCCCAATAGTTGCACATCGTAGTGACGCTCGCCGATGGTGCGGGTGGCGGCTTCGCGCACCAGCGCGAAGGTGCGCGCCACCGCGTCCTCCGTGAACCCGCCCCGGCGCAACGCCACACGCAGCTCGTCCGCCGCTTGGCGCAGGCCCGCATCCGGCAGCGTCGCGAGGGTTTTGCCGTGCCGGTGAACGGCCTCGATCAGATGGGTGCGTTTTGCCCGCCACACGCGCGCCTGACGGACCAGCGGCCCCGACAGCCACGTCGCAATGCGGTCCAGCCTGCCGGGACGCGGGCGGACTTGCTCGGGATACGCGGTGCCGAGGCAGGCGGCGGAGAGGGTGAGGTCGAACATCAGACGCTCAACCGAGACAGGAACAGTTGGCGGGCGGAGCGGTACCACTGCACGCCGATCGGTTGCCAGCCGTGATGGAAGCGGATGTAGGCGTGGCCGCCGATGTGCACGGAGCGCTTTTCCGCGTCCAGCTCGACGTCGACCTGGAAGAACTTGTGGACCGTGCGGCGCCCCTCCTGATCGCTCGGGTCCAGAGCGACCTCGCCTCCCCCCTGGCTGCCGAGGGCGGGGCTCGGGAGCTGGTCGCTGGCCGCGGGAACGACCCGCTTCACCAGGGCGGGCGTGACCTCGGCCAGCCGCTCCGCGAGGCGCACGTCCACGCGCTCGGTGGACTGGCGCACCAGGTCGATGTCCTGTTGCGAGACGAGGGTGCGCACCGTTACCGTTTCCACGTCGATGACGTGCGCCAGAGTCTGGCCCTTCTGCACGTAGCGCCCGTAGGCGTCCCCCGCCTGCGGCATGACGAACAGGCCGGGCGCCTGGCTGGTGATGGTCAGCTCGCCCAGGCGCTCGCGTGCGCGCGCCAGGTTCTGCTCGACGAAGCGCATCTGCTCCTCGATCAGGTTGGCCTGCACGCGGTTGTCGCGTACCACCTGGCGGTGCTTGGCCACCAGCTCGCGCATCTGGGCCTCCAGCACGCGCACTTCGGTCTGCACGTCGCGGTCCTCGCATTCGATCAGCACGTCGCCGCGGCGCACCCAGCTGCCTGGTGTGGCCACCACTTTCGCCACGAAACCCTCCGCGCGCGCGCGCACGATCCCCTCCTCCGGCAGCCAAACGACGCCCTCCGCCACGGTGCGGAACGGCACCGGGACCAGCGCGAGCAGCGCGGCCAAGCCGCCCAGCACCCCGGCTGTGGCGAACATCGCGCGACCCCTGATCCTGCGAATGCGGGGGCTGTTGACCAGGTAGTTGGCGATCTTCATGACGGGGAGGGCGAACCAGGCGAAGGCGGTGGATGCGGCGAAGATCAGGCCCAGCAGCAGCGAGATCTCGCCCAGGAACAGCAGGATCGCGAGGATGACCAGGATGCGGTAGAAGAAGGAGCTGACCGAGAACAGCACGAACCAGATGCGCTCGCCGCGGCCGGCGTTGGGTGCTTGCGCCTCGCGCCGGCCGAACAAGTAGCGCTCGCACAGGTAGATCAGATACTGGGTCGCACGCTGGCGCAGGTTCGGGATCTCCAGCCAGTCCATCAGCATGTAGTAGCCGTCGAACCGCAGCAGCGGATTGGCGTTGAACAGCACCGTGGAGATGC
>DATBMG010000015.1:0-35429 GCA_036554965.1 Burkholderiales bacterium | reverse complement strand
GGTGGTGTGGGACAACATGATCCTCACGGTCGAGAAGGGCAACAAGGGCTTTACCGGCGCCCCGGTGATCGTGAAGGACAAGGTGCTGATCGGCTCCAACGGCGGCGAGCTGTCCGGCTGCTGCGGCCCGATCTTCGCGGTCAACGCGCAGACCGGTGAAGTCGAATGGCAATTCGACACCATCGGCGGCGACGAGCGCTCGCGTCAGTCCTGGGGCAACGACTCCTGGAAGGTGGGCGGCGGCGGCGGCTGGATGACGGGCAGCTACGACGCCAAGACCAACAGCGTGTGGTGGGGCACCGCCAACCCGGCGCCGGATTACGACTGGGCCGGCGACAACTGGATGACGGAAGGTCCGCGTCCGGGCACCAACCTGTACAGCTCATCGGTTATCGTACTGGACGCCGACACCGGCAAGCTGAAGGCCTACTTCTCGGAAATGCCGCATGACGCCTGGGACTTCGACAGTGCGCCCGGCGAATTCGTGCTGCTCGAGCGCGGCGGCAAGCGCTACATGGTGCACCCGAACAAGGGCGGCGTGATGTTCGTGTATAACGCCGACCCCGAGCAGACCCAGGGCGACCAGGTGCTGAAGGTCGAGAACGCCTACATGATCGGCAAGACCTACAACTTCATCAAAGGCGTCAACCCGAAGACCGGCGAGCTGATCGGCCGCCGCGAGCTGCCGCTCGGCAAGCACACCAACGTTTGCCCGGCGATCGACGGCGCGATCTCCTGGAACACCGGTGCCTACAACCCCAACACCGGGCTGTACTACAAGATCACCCAGGAGTGGTGCTTCGACATCGAAGTGCAGAAGGTGGACCGTCCGGCGGACTTCTCCGGCCAGGCCTACTTCGGCGCGTCGTGGACCGCGCGTCACCCCGAGGGCCGTCAAGCCTTCGGCACGGTGCAGGCCTTCGACCCGATCACCAGCAAGAAGCGCTGGGAAATCGAGCTGAAGTACCCGCCGCTGGCGTCGCTCCTCACCACCAAGGGCGGCCTGGTGTTCGTGCCGGGTGCCGACGGCACCTTCTATGCGCTGGATGCCGACAACGGCAGCAAACTGTGGCAGCATAACAACGGCATCGGCCACCACGGTGGTGTCATTGCCTACACCGCCAAGGGCAAGCAGTACGTCGCGGTGGTGACCGGCTGGGGCAGCCACGTGTCCGGCAACTACGGTCCGCTGTTCGGCGAGCCTTTCGCCAGCATGCCGACCGACGCCGGCCAGCTGCTGGTGTTCAGCGTCA
This sequence comes from Burkholderiales bacterium, assembly GCA_036554965.1. GTDB lineage: Bacteria > Pseudomonadota > Gammaproteobacteria > Burkholderiales > SHXO01 > SHXO01. The sequence goes on along the minus strand of DATBMG010000015.1, from coordinate 34,176 downwards.
AGTAACCGGCCCGGCCGGCCGATCCGGCCAGGCCAGCGGTTGACCGGGGCGGGGGTAAACCCCGCCCCGTTTTCGTTTCCAGGTTGCGGCACGACGGTTCGGAGTCATGAAACCTCTCATCCTGGCGGCGCTGGCGGCGGCCTGCGCCGCGCCCATGGCGGTATCCGCCGACGACAAGAACAGCGAAGAGATCAAGAAGCTGTTCGCGAAGAACTGCGCGCTGTGCCATTTCAACTACGGTCTCGACCCCGGCCGCGGCGCGCCGAAGCTCGCCGGCACGCAGCTCTCCCTGAAAGGCGTCTACGATCGCATCGCGAACGGCAAGCAAGGCGTCATGCCCGGCTTCAAGAAGCTGCTGAGCGAGGAGGAGATCCAGACGCTGGCCGAGTACATCAAGGGGCTGCCGGCCAACTGATGCGTCGGCGGGGGGGCCGATGCCATGCGCGTCGCGTGTGTGCGTGTAAACTTGAGCTCTCGCGGCGCGTTAAGGCCCACACCGGTAGCCGTTCGGAGCTGGAATTCCAAAGATGCGCAAACTCTTCAAGGGCGCGCTGACGGCCTGTGCCACGGTCGCCGGCTTGTCATCGACTGGCGCTGCGCTGGCGCAAAGCGAGGAGATCGACACTGCCATCGCCCCGGCCGTGAGCCAGGTCAACCAGAAGTACAGCGAATACAACCTGGACATCAAGAAGCTGTTCGCGCAGAAGTGCAGCTGGTGCCACCAGGGTTATGGCATGCGCCAAGCGGACGGACCCAAGCTCGCCGGCACCGACAAGACCAAGGAGCAGCTGGTCAAGCAGATCGCCAACGGCAAGTCGCCGATGCCGGGCTTCAAGAGCCAGCTCAAGGAATACGAGCTGCAGGCGCTGGCGGAGTACATCAAGGCCCTGCCGAAGAATTGAGCGCCGGGGTTTGCACCACGTTGCGCTCCGGCGGGTGGTTCTTAAGTCGCGCCTTAAGGGCGCACTCGGCTCAGCTCGAAGCGCACGCCGAACCCCTCGTACTTGCCCATCCCCTTCATCTGGTCGCCCCTCTCGTTGAGCTTCAGGGTGGCGCTCATCGGCCCGCCGCCGCCGTCGGCCCGAAACTTGAAGGTGCCGCCGTCGAAGGAGACCGCGGACAGCGGCTTGGATTCCTCGCCGAACGACTCGGCGTTGGTGAGCTGCATGCTGCCGCCGCCGTCCCGGATGTGGAAGGTGGCCCTGCCGCTCGACATGCCGCGGTACCAGGGGCCTTCCCAGGTGCCGTCGATCGCCGTGGTGTCGGCGCTTTGCGCCGGCCCGGCGACGGTCGCGGTCAGCACCACGGCGGCACCGAGCATGCGCAAGAGATCTATTCCCCTCATCCAAGCCTCAGCGCGGTTGTCGACTCGACGATAGTGTAAACGCAGGGGACGCTGCTCCGTCGGCGGCCGCTGCATGCAGCGAGCAGTGCGGTATCCTCTCTCCTCTCGTGCCCCGTCCCGCCTGCCTGCCATGAAGTTCTGCAGCAACTGCGGCGCCCCCGTCGAGCGCCGGATCCCTCCCGGCGACACCCTCCCGCGCGCGGTCTGCGACGCCTGCAACACCATCCACTACGAGAACCCGAGGATGATCGTGGGCTGCGTGGCCGAGTGGAACGGCAGCATCCTGCTGTGCCGGCGCGGCATCGAGCCGCGCTACGGCCTGTGGACGGTGCCCGCCGGTTTCCTGGAGAACGGCGAGACCACCGCGGCGGGCGCACAGCGCGAGACGCTCGAGGAAGCCAATGCCAGGGTCGAGATCGACGGCCTGTTCGCGCTCTACAACCTGCCGCACATCAACCAGGTGTACATGCTGTTCCGCGCGCGCCTGCTCGATCTCGACTTCCGCCCCGGCGCCGAGACGCTGGAGACCCGCCTGTGCGACGAGACCGAAGTGCCGTGGAGCGAGCTGGCCTTCGTCACCGTGCGCAACACGCTCATCCACTGGTTCAACGACCGCCGCAAGGGCGAGCTCGGCTTCCATATGGGCACCATCGAGCCGATGGCGAGGCGGGAAGCACCGGGGGAAAAGCGCGAAGTCCCGGCGCAAGCGCAGGACGATCCGCCCCCGGTGTAGCGCCGGTGTAGCCGAACGCGGGCACGCGAGCCAGCGTCGCCTGGATGGAGGCGCGCGAGCGCCGTAATCCGGGGACGACCAGCGCCTTCGCTTCCCCGGAATCCCCTGCGCTGCATCCGGGCTACGACGGCACCGTTACCGGCGCGCCACCTTGGGCCGAGCGCAGCATCGCGTCGATCAGCGCGTGCACGGGGAGCGCACTGCGCCCGCTCGACACCGGCTCGCGGCCGCGCTCCACCGCATCGAGGAAGTCCTCGATCAACCGCCGATGCGGTTCGTGCGAGAACGCCATCGGGTCGGCGCCACCGCCGCCGGCGAGTGCACCTTCCACGCGCAGCACCTCGCGCCCTTGTCGGTGCACCTCCAGGCGCTCGGCCTCGAGCATGGCGCTGCCCTTGGTGCCGGCCAGATCGATGCGCTCCGGGTAGCCGGGATAGGCGACCGTGGTGGCGTCGACCACGCCCAGCGCCCCGTTGCGGAACTGCAGCGCAGCGCAGCCGATGTCTTCCGTGTCGATCTTGCGCAGCGGGCTGGTGCGGCACATGGCCGCCACGCGCTGCACCGGCCCAGCGAGGTGCAGCATCACGTCCAGCGTGTGGATCGACTGCGTCAGCAGCACGCCCCCGCCGTCGCGCGCCAACATCCCGCGTCCGGGCTGCGCGAAGTAGTCGGGCGATCGCCACCAGCGGATCGACGCCGAAACGCTCAACAGCTCGCCCAGCTCGCCCGCGGCCAGCAGCTCGCGCAGCGCCATGGTCCCGGGCCGAAAACGATATTGGAACACCACACCCAGCTTGCGGCCCGCCCACTCCACCGCATCCACCGTCTTGCGGGCGCGCTCGAAGGTCACCTCGATCGGCTTCTCGAGCAGCACGTGCTTGCCGGCGCGCGCGGCCGCCGTCGTAAGCTCTGCATGGCTGCGCGGTGGCGTGAGGATGAGCACGGCCTCGACGCGTGGGTCGGCGAGTAAAGCTTCGCCCGAGTCCACCGTCGGCAGCGCATACGTCCGCTCGAACTCGCGGCGCCGCGCCGGCGTCGGGCTATAGCCGCCGATCACCTGCACGCGCTCACCCAGGTCGCGCAGGGCGAGCGCGTGGGGCTTCACCGCCATCCCCAGGCCGATGATGCCGATGCCGACGCGTTTCATGTGCCGCCTCCCTCGCGATAGCGCTCGGCCGGAGGATAGCGCACTTGCTCGACCTGCCGCTCGGCGATCCACTCGGCTTGAGCCCTGCCGCTGCCCTGTGGTACGGTTGGATCCGCCATCCATCACAACCGGGACGCCTCCTAGTGCACGATCTCCTCATCCGCGCCGGCACCATCGTCGATGGATCGGGTGCGGCCCCCTTCACCGGCGATGTAGCGATCGACAGCGGCCGCATCGTCGCGGTGGGCCGCGTGGCGGCCGCCGCGCACCGCACGCTCAATGCGGACGGCCTGCTGGTGACACCCGGCTTCGTCGACGTGCACACGCACTACGACGGCCAGGCGACCTGGGATCCACTGCTGAGCCCATCCTGCTGGCACGGCGTGACCACCGCCGTGATGGGCAACTGCGGCGTTGGTTTCGCGCCGATGCGGCCCGAGCGCCGCGAGTTCCTGATCGAGCTGATGGAAGGCGTCGAGGACATTCCCGGCAGCGTGCTGGCCGAGGGCGTCGACTGGGGTTGGGAGAGCTTTCCCGAGTACCTGGATGCGCTCGAGGCGAAGCCGCGCATCATGGACCTGGGCGCGCAACTGCCGCACGCGGCGCTGCGCTACTACGTGATGGGCGAGCGCGGCGCGGCCCGCGAGCCGGCCGGCGCCGAGGACCTGCAGCGCATGGCCGAGCTCACCGAGCAGGCGCTCACGGCCGGCGCGCTCGGGTTCAGCACCTCACGCACCCTGCTGCACAAGACGGCGCGCGGCGAGTACGTGCCCAACTTCGGCGCCGCGGCCGCGGAACTGACCGCCATCGCCGCCGGCATGCAACGCGCCGGCCGCGGCGTGCTGCAGTTGCTGTCCGACTTCGACGACGTGGACGCCGAGTTCGACATGCTGTGCGACTGGGTGCGCGCGAGCGGAGGCCGCCCGCTGTCGTTCACGCTGGTGCAGCGCATCGAGATGCCGCAGCAGTGGCGCCGGCTGCTGGAGCTGATCGAGGCGGCCCAGCGCCGCGGCCTGCCGATCCGCGGACAGGTCGCGCCGCGCGCGATCGGCCTGGTCCTCGGCCTGCAGGCGACGCTGCACCCGTTCATGACCAAGCCGAGCTACCGGGCGATCGCGCGGCTGCCGCTCGCCGAGCGCGTTGCGCGCATGCGCGATCCGGCGCTGCGCGCGCGCATCCTCGCCGAGCCGCTGAACGCCTTGCCCGACCGCATCCCCGCCTTCATCGTGGATGTGCTGGCGCGCCTCGATCGCGTGTTTCCGCTCGGCGACCCGCCCGAATACGAACCACGGCCGGAGGCGAGCATCGCAGGACGCGCCGTGCGCCTGGGCGTTGATCCTCTCGCGCTGATGTACGACCTGCTGCTCGAGCGCGACGGCCGCGAGCTGCTGTTCGCCCCAGCGGCCAATTTCGTGGACGGCGACTACGAGGCCACGCTCGCCATGCTGCGTCATCCGCACACCGTGGTCGGCCTGGGCGACGGCGGGGCGCATTGCGGATCGATCTGCGACGGCAGCTATCCGACTTACCTGCTCACGCACTGGACGCGCGACCGCGGCCGCGGCGAGCGGCTGCCGCTGGAGTTTGCCGTGCAGCGCCACACGCGCGCGCCGGCCGAGCTGGTCGGGCTGAACGACCGCGGATTGATCGCGCCCGGCATGAAGGCGGACATCAACGTCATCGACCACGCCAACCTGTCGCTGTCGCCCCCGACCATCGTGCACGACCTGCCCGCCGGCGGTCGCCGCCTGATGCAAACGGCGAAGGGCTATGTCGCCACCATCGTGTCCGGGCAAGTGGTCATCGAGCGCGATCGGCCCACCGGCGCCCTGCCCGGCCGCCTGCTGCGCGGTGCGCGGACCAATCCGCACACGTAGCCGTGACGCCGGCGCCGCGCGACGGTGTCCGACGAAGAGTCCTGGCCCCGAGGGAGGCGGCCACGCCCGCCCGCGTCCTATGCTGGTATCATCGATTGGCATCTACCTGCCCGCCAATGCATGGTTGGTGGCTGGCTCGACTGTCCTGCCCCTTGCACCGCTCCAATCGATTCAATTGACTATACTTCCATCATCATAGGCATAAAGACCCGGCATGACGCTTAGCTTGCCCCCACAACCAACACTAACTTTTCCATTATTCCTATGAGAACCCACCTGCCTTTTCTGATGGCGTTGCTGCTGGCGTCGTCGCTGTTTTCCCAGATCGCCGCGGCGGCCGATCCCCCGACGCTCGACGCGGGGAACACGGCGTGGATGCTGACCTCGACGGCGCTGGTGCTGTTCATGACGATTCCCGGACTCGCGTTGTTCTACGCCGGCCTAGTGCGCTCCAAGAACGTGCTCTCCATCCTGATGCAGTGCTTCGCGATCACTTGCATGGTCACGCTCGCGTGGGTGGTGGTCGCCTACAGCATCGCGTTCGGAGACGGAGGCGCCGCCAACGCGTGGTACGGCGGTTTCGCCAAGTCTCTCCTGTCGGGCGTCGAGGTCAAGACGGTGCGGGGCAGCATTCCAGAAACCGTGTTCGCGATGTTCCAGCTGACGTTCGCCATCATCACGCCCGCACTCGTCATCGGCGCCTACGCGGAGCGCGTGAGGTTCTCCGCAATGCTCCTGTTTGCGCTGCTTTGGCTGCTGCTGGTCTACGCTCCGGTCGCGCATTGGGTATGGGGCGACGGCTGGTTGCAGAAGATGGGGATCATGGACTATGCGGGCGGCCTGGTCGTGCACCTGAACGCGGGCATGGCGGCCCTGGTGACCGCGCTGGTGCTGGGCCGGCGCAAGGGTTTCCCCGAGACGTCGATGCCGCCGCACAACCTAGGGATGGCGGTCACCGGCGCGTGCATGCTGTGGGTCGGCTGGTTCGGGTTCAACGCGGGGAGCGCTCTGGCCGCCGACGGCAGCGCGGGCATGGCCATGCTGGTGACGCAGATCGGCGCGGCAACCGGGTCGCTCGCCTGGATGTTCTGCGAGTGGGCGCGCTACGGCAAGCCCTCGGTGCTCGGCATCGTGACCGGCATGGTTGCGGGACTCGGCACGATCACTCCAGCCTCGGGCTTCGTCGGGCCGATGGGGGCGATAGCGATCGGTGCCGCCGCCGGCGTCGCGTGCTTCTTCGCCACCAACTTCATGAAGCGCTCGCTCAGCGTGGACGATTCGCTCGATGTGTTCCCGGTGCACGGGGTCGGGGGCCTGCTGGGCACGATGCTCACCGGCGTGTTCGCGGCTGCCGCTGTCGGCGGCGTGGGCTATGCCGAGGGCGTAACCCTGGGGCGACAGGTGCTCGTGCAACTGACCGGGGTACTGGCCACCGCCGCCTGGTCCGGCGTGGTCACCTGGATCCTGCTCAAGATCACCGACGCGCTCCTGGGGATGCGAGTGGCGCCGGATGAAGAGACCGAGGGGCTCGACACCGTGCTGCATAACGAGAAGGGCTACAACCTGTAACCCGCGCGGGGACTTTCTCCCCTTTCTTGCTCTGTTGACCACCAGCGCGCTGACGCGCGCTGGCCACCTTCTCCCCGCCCCGCTCGCTTGCGGAGGGGCAGCGGACTCGTTTGTCCGCCGGGGTCTTGCGGCGCGCACTTCTGCGTAGCGCGCTCAGCATATCCAATAACCGATTCATTTCATGCGGTTGCGCTTGCGTCACGAGAGTGTCGGTCAGCATAATGCGATGTTCTCGAGGCAGGTGGCCAGGATCGCGCCAGGATCGCGCCAGGATCGCGCCAGGATCGCGCCAGGATCGCGGTGGAATAGAATTCGCTTCCCAGGGACACGCTCCCGATCATGCCCGCTCAACAAACTCCCGTTCGCGCCCTCAGTCCGAAGCCCAGGCCGGACCGGCGCCTGACGCTCGAGGAGGTGCTGCGCGACCTGGTGCAGGACGGGCTGGCGAAGCAGCAGGACGCCGACGCGCTGCTCGCCGCCCGCCATCTGCGCAAGGGCGACACGCATCCGCTGGTGCTGATCGCCGACCAGAAGCTGAAGGACCCGCGCCACCCGCGCCGTCTGCTGACGCTCGAGGGCCTCACCGAGTGGCTCGCCGGCAAGGTCGGCCTGCCCTATCTGCACATCGATCCGTTCAAGATCGACTTCGCAGCGGTGACCAAGGTGATGTCCAACGCCTACGCCACGCGCTTCCGCATCCTGCCGGTGGAGGTCACCGCCACGGAGGCGGTGATCGCCACCTGCGAGCCGTACGTGCGCGAGTGGGAAGGCGAGCTCGCGCAAATCCTGCGCCTCAAGGTAAAGCGCGTGCTGGCCAATCCCTCGGACATCGGCACCTACCAGGTCGAGTTCTACAACCTGGCTCGCTCGGTGCGCGACGCGTCGCAGCAGGCGCTCGGCAACCTCAACGACATCGCCAACTTCGAGCAGCTGGTCGAGCTGGGACGCAGCGGCAAGCTGGACGCCAACGACCGGCACATCGTCCACATCGTGGACTGGCTGCTGCAGTACGCTTTCACCCAACGCGCGAGCGACATCCACATCGAGCCGCGGCGCGACTCGGGCAACGTACGCTTCCGCATCGACGGCGTGCTGCACCAGGTGTACCAGATCCCCACGCCGGTGCTGGCGGCCATGACCAGCCGCGTGAAGATCCTCGGACGCATGGACGTGGTGGAGAAACGCCGCCCGCAGGACGGGCGCATCAAGACGCGCACGCCCGACGGCGACGAGGTCGAGCTGCGGCTCTCGACCATGCCCACGGCCTTCGGCGAGAAGTTGGTGATGCGCATCTTCAACCCCGAGGTCCTGGTCAAGGACTTCCGCGAGCTCGGTTTCTCCGACGAGGACAAGGAGCGCTGGACCCAGCTCACCGCCCACCCGCACGGCATCCTGCTGGTGACCGGCCCGACCGGGTCGGGCAAGACCACCACGCTGTATTCCACGCTGAAGCTGCTCGCCTCCCCCGAGCTCAACGTGTGCACCATCGAAGACCCGATCGAGATGGTGGAGCCGCAGTTCAACCAGATGCAGGTGCAGCCCGCTATCGGCCTGGACTTCGCCTCGGGAGTGCGCACGCTGATGCGCCAGGATCCGGACATCGTCATGGTCGGCGAGATCCGCGACCGCGAGACGGCGGACATGGCGATCCAGGCCGCGCTCACCGGCCATCTGGTGCTGTCCACGCTGCACACCAACGACGCACCCTCGGCGATCACGCGCCTGCTCGACATCGGCGTGGAGCCGTTCCTGCTGCATTCCACCATCCTCGGCGTGCTGGCCCAGCGCCTGGTGCGCACTCTGTGCCCGCACTGCCGCGAGGCCGCACCCCTGGAGGAGGCGGCGTGGCAATCGCTCGCGCAGCCATGGCGCGTGCCGCTGCCGCAGAACACGATGGCGGCGCGCGGCTGCCTGGAGTGCCGCATGACCGGCTACATGGGACGCGTGGGCATCTACGAGCTGATGAGCATGACGCCTGCGTTGCAGCGGCAGATCCGGGTGGACACCGACCTCGCCGCGCTGCGCCAGCAGGCCCTGCGCGACGGTATGAAGCCGTTGCGGCTGTCCGGCGCGCTGAAGGTGGCCGCCGGCATGACCACCGTCGAGGAAGTGCTCAAAGTCGCGCCGCCGGTCACCCTGGAGCGCCAGTCCTCCTGAGCGCTGTCCGGCCCACCCGCGCATGACGATGGACCGACTGCCCGCCCACACCGCCGTGCAGGACCGCGCGAACCGGGACACCGCTTCGCCTGAGCGGGAGACGGCCACGCCCCCCGACGAGGGTGTGGCGCGCCTGAGCGGTCTGGTGCGCCTGGCCGCGGTGGCGCTGGGCTACTACGCGGCGGCCTGGCTCGGCCCCCTCACCGGCGACGCGCCGGTCATCGCGCTGTGGCTGCCCTCGGGGCTGGCGTTGGCGGCGGTGCTGCTGTGGGGGCTGGGTGTGGTGCCGGGAGTGACTCTCGGCGCGCTGGTGGCCGCGCTGCAGTTCGGTGCTTCGCCCGCAGCCGCTCTGGCCGAGGCCGCCGGCGCCACGTTGAGCGCCTTGGCGGCGGGCTGGCTGCTCGCGCGAGCCGCCGATTTCTCGCGGCGCCTGAACCGCCCGCGCCACATCCTCACGCTGGTCGCGATCGGCGCGTTTCTCGCGCCGCTCGCCGGCGCCACGCTGGGCATGGCCGGGCGCCTGCTGCACGAACCCCTCGCCTTCGATCAGCTGCTCTCGCAGTGGGTGATGTGGTGGGCGCGCGATGCGCTCGGCGTGCTGCTGTTTACGCCCTTGGTCCTGGCGTGGACCGCCGATCGCGCGCCCGAGGCGCGCAGCACGCGCAACCTGGAGAGCGTCGGGCTGGCGCTGCTGCAGGTGCTGGTGTACGTGTACGTGTTCCTCACGCAGAACGGCCCCACCGCCTACATCTGCCTACCGGTCGCGCTCCTGTCGGCGCTGTACCTGGGACTGCGCTGGGTCGCGGTGACCAACCTGCTGACCTTCGCCATCGCCGCGGTGGGGACGGCGCAGGGCACCGGCCCCTTCTCGGTCGAGTCGCTCACCGGCAATCTGCTGCACCTGCAGACCTACGGCCTGATCGCCGCGGTGACCATGCTGATCGTGGCCAGCCTCGCGGCCGAGCGCAGGCGCGTGGGGGCGCAGCTCAAGGAAGCCGCCGAGCGCTTCCGGCGGCTGTCCGCCCTGTCCTCCGACTGGTACTGGGAGCAGGACCAGCAGCTGCGCTTCACCTTCGTCTCCGAAGGCTTCGAAGAGAAGGCCCATCTCGCGCGCGGCCCGAGGCTGGGCAGGACCGGCCACGAGCTCGGCGACCAGTTCGAATCGGAGGAGGCGCGCCGCGTGCACGAAGCCATCCTGGCCGCGCGCAAGCCGTTCCGGGATCTGCATCTGTGGCGCCACGACGACCACGGCCAGGTGCGCTGGGTGGCAATCAGCGGCGAGCCGGTGTTCGACGACAAGGGGCGGTTCCGCGGCTACCGCGGCGTGGGGCGTGATATCACTGCCGCCAAGCAGGGGGAGCGGGCGTTGCGCGTGAGCGAGCAGCGCCTGCGCAGCCTGGTGCACCTGTCCTACGACTGGTACTGGGAGCAGGACGAGGAGCTGCGCTTCACCGTGATCGCGGGGCGCGCCGCCGACGAAGGCCGCATGCTGCCCGAATCGCTGCTGGGCAAGACGCGCTGGGAGCTGGCCGCCTCGGAGGTGAGCGCGGAGGACCGCCGCCGCCACGACCAGGCGGTCGCCGAGCGCCGGGCGTTCCACGACGTCGTCATGACGCATCACGACGCCGGCGGAGAGCCGCGCATGGTGTCGATCAGCGGCGAGCCGGTGGTCGACGAGGACGGCGTGTTTCGCGGCTACCGCGGCGTGGCGCGCGACATCACCCTGGAGCGGCGCGCCGCGCGCGAGATCGAGGAGTCGCGCAAGTACCTGGACGCGCTGATCGACGCCATCCCCAGCCCGGTGCTGGTGAAGGACGAGCAGCACCGCTACATCGCCGCCAACGCCGCCTTCTGCCGCTTCTTCCGGCGCGGCATCGCCGAGATCCTGGGCAAGACCGATTACGAGTTCTTCGGCCGGGACGACGCCGCCTTCTTCCAGGCGACCGACACCCAGGCGCTGGCCGGCGTGCCGGTAGAGTACGAACGCGACTACGTGCGCGACGCCCACCTCACGCGCATGATGGTGCGCAAATCCGCGCTCACGCGCCCGGACGGAAGCCGGGTGGTGGTGCTGCTACTGATCGACGTCACCGAGCGCAAGGCCGCTGAAGAGCAGCTGCGCGCCAGCGAGCAGCGCTTCCGCAGCCTCGCCGGCCTGTCGGCCGACTGGTACTGGGAGCAGGACGCGCAGCTGCGTTACACCTACGTCTCGGCCGAGGCGGAGAGCAAGAGCGTCACGCACCCAAGCGAGCTGATCGGCAGGACGCGCTTCGACCTCGACATCGACTGGGGTTCGGACACCGCGCGCGAGGCGCACCGTGAAGCGCTGGCCGCCCACCGTCCGTTCCGCGACTTGCTGCTGTTCGACCGGCCGAGCGGGCGCTATGTGCTGGTGAGCGGCGAGCCGGTGCTGGATGCCGACGGGCGCTTCGCCGGCTACCGCGGCGTGGGGCGCGACGTCACCGAGCAACAGCGCGTCGAGCAGGCGCTGCGCGAGAGCGAGATCCGCTTCCGCGACTTCGCCGACGCCGCCGGCGAGTACGTCTGGGAGGCCGATCTTGAGGGCCGCTTCACCTACGTCTCGAGCCGCGTGCAGAGCGTGTGGACCTACTCCGATCAGGAGTTGATCGGCCGCTCGGCGATGGAGTTCATGCCGCCCGGGGAGGCCGAGCGGGTGCGCGAATGGCTCGCGCACAGCATGCGGCCCGACGGCTCGTTCCGCGATTTGGAGCACCGCATCGTGACGCGCAGCGGGGACACGCGCTGGGTCCTGGTCAACGCAGTGGGCATTCTCGACCATCAGGGGCGGCGCACCGGGCAGCGCGGCACCGGCCGCGACGTCACCGACCGCAAGACGGCCGAGGCGCGCATCAGCTACCTCGCCACCCGCGATCCGCTCACCGAGCTGCCCAACCGCGTGCTGTTCAACGACCGGCTGGAACAGGGCATCGTGGCCGCGCGCCGCACCGGGCAGTCGCTGGCGTTGATGTTCATCGACCTGGACCGCTTCAAGTACATCAACGACTCGCTCGGCCACCAGGTCGGCGACCTGCTGCTGAAAGAGGTCGCCCTGCGCATGCTGGGCTGCATCCGCAAGGGCGACACGCTGTCGCGGCTGGGCGGCGACGAGTTCGTGGTCACGCTGGAGGGACTGCAGCAGGCCGAGGACGCCGCCCAGGTGGCGGCCAAGATCATCAAGGCGCTGGCGCGGCCGTTCGAGATCGCCGGCCAGACGCTCAACACCTCGTGCAGCATCGGCATCAGCATTTTCCCGCTGGACGCGGAGGACGACCGCACGTTGATGAAAAACGCCGACACGGCGATGTACCACGCCAAGGAGAAGGGGCGCAACAACTATCAGTTCTTCTCCTCCGAGATGAACGTGCGCGCGGTCGAGCGCCACACCTTGGAGACCGCGCTGCGGCTGGCCATCGATCGCCAGGAATTCGTGCTCTATTACCAGCCGCAGGTGGACATCCGCAGCGGCAAGGTGGTCGGCATGGAGGCGTTGCTGCGCTGGGTGCACCCGGAGCGCGGTTTGCTGTCGCCGGCGACCTTCATCGCGGTGGCCGAGGAGTCCGGCCTGATCGAGCCGATCGGCCAGTGGGCGCTGCGCACCGCCTGCCAGCGCGCGCGCGCCTGGCTGGACGCCGGCTACCCGCCGCTGAAGATCGCGGTGAACATCTCGCCGCGCCAGCTGCTGCGCCCGCGCGAGTTCTCACGCAGCCTGATGCGCACGTTGAGCGCCACCGGCCTCGACCCGCAGTACCTCGAGCTGGAGATGACCGAGTCGCTGCTGCTGCACAACGCCGAGGACAACATCGCGGTGTTGCGCAAGCTGGGCAAGGACGGCGTGCGCATCGCGGTGGACGACTTCGGCACCGGCTACTCCTCGCTCGCCTACCTGCGCCAGCTGCCGATCGACACGCTCAAGATCGACCGCACCTTCGTGCGCGACATCGAGAGCGATCCCGAGGACGCCGCCATCATCCACGCGGTGGTGGCCATGGGGCACAGCCTGGACCTGCAGGTCACCGCCGAGGGCGTGGAGTCCATGGGCCAGCTGCAGGCGCTGCAGCACCTGGGCTGCGACGAGTACCAGGGCTATCTGTTCAGCAAGCCGCTGCCGGCGGTGGAGATCGCCGCCAAGTTCCTCGCTCCGCGCAGCCTCGACCTCTCCGTCCCCAATCTCTGATTCCGCCGCGGCGCGCGCCCGCGGTGCGGTCACCGCAACGAAATTCCCCTCTCCCCTTGCGGGAGATGGCGGGTGAGGGTACCGACAGCGGTCCGCGCAATTGTGAAACCTCGGCTTGCGGTGGCATGGTTGTAGCTCGGGTCGCCCTACACCATCGCCACTTTTCCGAATGAAGCGTCCCAAGGAACTGCGGGCCAGCCGCTCCAGCAAGCGCACGGCCGCCGGCATCGGCCGGCGACGGCGCCGGCGCACGCCTCACGTCCCCGGCCGCGCGCTGGCGCTGGAGTCGGCGATCGCCACCTTGTACGGCGTCATGCTGCAGATTCGCGACCGCAACCTGCTGTTTCACGAGCTCTGCCGCATCCTCGTGCAGCAAGGCGCGCTGCCCGCCGCGTCGGTGTGCGTCATCGAAGAGCACAGCGGCACGCTGGCGGCCGTCGCCTCGGCCGGCAATGTACAGGAGCCGGCCCTCGCCCGCCGCCGCGGCCCGCGCCCCGCGCGCTTCGCCGCCGCCTTCCCGGTGCTGTGCGACGGGGTGCCGGTGGCGATCCTGCGCGTGCAGTTTCCCGGCACCGGCGCCATGCGACCCGCCGCCCTCGACCTGCTGGAGAAGCTCGCCGGCAACCTGTCCATCGCGCTCGACAACATCGAGCTCGAGCGCGCCCGCAGCCGAGTGGAAGAGGCATTGCGTTCGAGCGCGACGCGCATCGAGGAATCGCAGCGCTTCCTGGGCGAGCTGATCAACGCCGTGCCCGCGCCGATCTCGGTGAAGGACGGCGCCCACCGGTACGTCGCCGTCAACGACGCCTTCTGCCGCCTGCTGGGGCGCAGGCCCGAGGAGATCCTGGGCCGCGAGGACGGCGCCCTGGTCGCCCCGGACATTGCGGCGCGCGCCGCCGCGATGGACGACGCGGCGCTCGCCGCCGGGCGGCCGGTGGAGTACGAGGCCTCGGCCGTGTTCCAGGGCCGTCCGCACTGGCTGTTCGTGCGCAAGAGCGTGCTGCGGCGGGACGACGGCAGCTTGGTGGTGGTCTCGGTGCTCACCGATCTCACCGACCGCAAGCAGGCCGAGGCGCGCATCAACCATCTCGCCACGCGCGATGCGCTAACCGACCTGCCCAACCGCGTGCTGTTGCACGACCGGCTGCAGCAGGCGCTGGCCAGCGCACGTCGCCAGGGCTGCACGGTAGCGGTCGTGTTCATCGACCTCGACCGCTTCAAGAACATCAACGACAGCCTGGGCCACGACATCGGCGACCGGCTGCTGTGCGAGGTGGCGAAACGCCTGAGCGCATGCCTGCGCGAGACCGACACCCTGGCGCGGCTGGGCGGCGACGAGTTCGTGGCCGTGGTGGACGGGCTGAAGAGCGCGGCCGAGGCCAGCGGCGTGGGCGACAAGATCCTGCGCGCGCTCGCCGCCCCGTTCACTGTGGGCGAGCATGCGCTGGTCAGCAGCGCCAGCCTCGGCGTGAGCCTGTTCCCGGCCGACGGCGAGGACCCGGCCACGTTGATGCGCAACGCCGACACCGCCATGTACCACGCCAAGGCGAGCGGCCGCAACCGCCTGCAATTCTTCTCGGCCGACATGAACCACCGCGCGGTGGAGCGGCACGGCATCGAATCGGCGCTGCGCGGAGCGCTGCAGGCGCGGCAGTTCCGCCTGCATTACCAGCCCCAGGTCGGCCTGGCGTCCAACCGGCCCACCGGCGCCGAGGCGCTCCTGCGCTGGCAGCACCCGGAGCTGGGGGCGGTACCGCCCGCGAAGTTCATTCCCATCGCCGAGGAGAGCGGGTTGATCGCGCCGATCGGCGATTGGGTGCTCGAGCAGGTGTGCGAGCAGCTCGTCCTGTGGAGCGACGTGTCCGACCTGCGGTTGTCGCTCAACCTGTCGATCGGCCAGCTGCACGACAGCCGTGCCTTCCTGGATCGCGCCCAGGCCATCATCCAAGGCTCGGGCATCGACCCGACGCGGCTCGAGTTCGAGATCACCGAAACGCTGCTCGCCTCGAGCGTGGCCGAGCACGGGCGCGTGCTGCGGGCGCTGGGCGCCCTGGGCTGCACCATCGCCGTGGACGACTTCGGCACCGGCTACTCGTCGCTCAGCTATCTGAAGCGGCTGCCGATCGACACGGTGAAGATCGATCGCGCCTTCGTGCGCGACATCGTCTCCGACCCCGACGACGCCGCGATCGTGGGCGCCGTGGTGGCGATGGCACGCAAGCTCAAGCTCGAGGTGGTGGCCGAAGGCGTGGAGACCGCGCAGCAGCTCGACGTGCTGCGCGAGCTGGGCTGCGACCGCTACCAGGGCTTCCTGTTCAGCCCGGCGCTGGCGCCGGAGGAGTTCGCGGAGAAGTTCCTGCCCGCGTCCGTGACCCGTGAGCCATGATCCCGCGCTCCTCCTGCGGGAAAGCGGTCAATCTTCGTAGAGCATGGGGCCCGTGCCTTTTTCGCGGAACCACTTTGTAATGATGATCTTGTGGCCGCGCACGACCGGCATTCCGCTGTGCAGCGTGTCGTAATTCGGGGTACCGTCGGGGTACAGGTTGTTCCAGATGAGAGCTCGGCCCTTTCGCGGCTGGAAAGTCTTGCCGATGACGGCGAACCGAGTTCCCCCACCTTCCATGTCTTCGTTAAGGTACACCATGAAGGTCCAGGTGCGATTACCCCGCTTGGTCGCGTGCTCTCGGTATTCGTCTGTCCCGGGCTCGAAGAAGTCGGTGTGCGCCTTGAACTCCTCGCCGACATTGTAACGCTGCGCCTGAATTCCCTCTGAGTATGCGAGGCGGATGCCAAGTGTCTCGCTGATTCGCTCATCGAGCGCAGCGACCACTCGGCTTCGGATCAGAGACAAGTCACACGTGCTGCTGGTCCGGAAATACCGATCCGCGTTTTGCAGAGTGACGGTCGAAGGCCGCAAATGCTCTCCAATCAAGGCAGCCACGTCGTCGCATTGTCGGGCCGTCATGAAATCGTCCAGCGTGTAGAGCTGCATCTTGCCGGTATCCACTTTCTGCAATTTCAGGCCGGACTTGTTGCGAACCAGCCGCGGCTTTGAAATAGCGCGGAAATCCGGTTCGCACAGTGCTTCCTCAAGCGACCCCGCGCCGCCCGGAAACTTGTTCCCCATGGCATCCGCGATAGAATCGAGCGAGAACCCGCGCTCGACCAGGGTGCCGAGAAGCTGTTGCGGGTCGCATTCGCGATCGATGTTTTCCTTGACCCACGTCCTCCAGGAATGGTCCAGCTGCCTTCCGATCGAGCCGTGCGCCACAGGAAAGCCCGCGGTCAGCATGGGCCCCATGCACTCGCGTATCGAATCAATGGAAAACTGCTGTTCGAGCAGTATGGCGAGCAATTCGCGCGGATCGCACTGGCGATCCATGTTCTCTTTCAGCCAGGCCTTCCAGGCCGCATCCAGTGGTTTGTTGCTCATTGCAACGCAGATTCCGTTTCAGCAATGATGTCAGGCAAGTAACGGCCGCTGGGGCCCGATCTTGATTGGTTCAGGTGCGCACGCAGCCACCTCTTTCAGGCGCCCCGTTCCACGGATCCGGGGCTGAACGCGTGGTCCGGGAGCCCAGTCTTGAGCGCCGGCACTGACTCTTATGGCCGACACAGGCCAGTGGAGTGCGACTCGTGATGCAGGATGAAGCGCGGTGGCTTGCGCTGCGCGACTTCTACCCTCAGCTCAGCGAGGCCGAGCGATCGAGTTCACCGACGTCGATGGCGAGGCGCTGCTCGAACAAGACCATCGCGTTGCCGAGGAGTTCGACGCCGGTCACTTCGTCCGGCAGTCGCTGGCGTGAGCACGGCCCGGCGCTGGCGCCGGAGGAGTTCGCAGAGAAGTTCCTCACGCCGCGAGATCGAGAAGGACGTCAACCAGTTCCGCCGGATGCGTAACGTACGGCAGGTGTGGCGCGCGCAGCTCCCGATACCGCCATCCCCTGGTCTGCTGGGCCGCTCCTGCGTGCTTGTCAAACATCGGCTGCTGAAACTGCCGGCATCGGATGAAGGTGCGAGCCACTTTCGTGGCCGCTGGATTGGTGCGTTGCACGGGATCGGTGAAATGTCGGAAGGGCGTCGGCTTGAGCCGTGGCAGAATCCAGCTGAGGTCAGCAGCGGACGTAACGCCCCACCTGTCGCGTACGATCTTGTCCCATGGAAGCGGTGCGAAGCGCGGCAGCAGCCATCCCTGGCCTTCTGCCTCGACCAATTCCGCCATCGCTTGCCGCCTGTCGGGCGGCAGCAGGTCGACAAGACTCTGCCCGTTCTCGGGCACGAAGGCGTCCAGGTAGACGACCTGCGCCAGCCGCTCGGGCACACGGTCGGCGACTGCGGTAATCACCATCCCACCGGAACTGTTGCCGACGAGGATGACGCGACGCAGATCCTCGAATTCCAGAAGATTGACCACGTCTTCGACGTGGGTGGCGAGACCGATATCCCGCTTGGCGAGATGGGCGCGCTCCCCCAGCCCGGTGAGGGTGGGCGCGTACACCTCATGTCCGCGAGCGCGCAACAGCGGCGCGGCCTTCCTCCAGCACCACCCCCCGAACCAGGCTGGATGAATGAGGACGAATATCGCCCTGTCGCCGCTCTGTGCCGGTGACTGAGCGCTCCAGGCGGTCGCGGCTACGGCTCCCGCGGCGCTGGACTTCAGAAACGCGCGGCGTGCCAAGCTGGTACTCGGGGCAGTAGTCATGAGTCCTCCGCTCACTCGTGCGGCCAGCACGTGCGGGCGATTTCGTTTGCTGGCATCCGGCTGCTAAGATACCGTGGCATCGGTGAAGAGTCCTGAAGGAAACCTTTGGGGTTTCCTGATTTTCGCGGTAGGACAGGCCAGTACCATTTTCGGTCGGCCCCGGTTAGCGCATGGTCGGTTCTTGTGGGTCCGTAGCTACATGATCTTCGTCTCCGGCAACTACGAACTCGATCTCCAATGCAGAGAGCTGCGCCATCACGGCGCGGTCACTCACGTCGAGCCGCAGGTGTTCGACGTTCTTGCTCATCTCATCCGTCATCGCCATCGGGTGGTCAGCAAGGACGAACTGATACGGGCGGTTTGGAACGGTCGATGCGTGTCCGACGCGACGCTGACCAGCAGAATCAACGCCGCCCGACGGGCGATCGGCGACACCGGCAAACAGCAGCGCTTTATCCGGACCATTCCGCGGCATGGCTTTCGGTTCATAGGCGATGTCCGGGATCGCGGCAGCGAGGCGGAGAGTGTCGGATCGGTCGTCGCATCGCCGGCCGGCCCAGGCTTGGCTCAGGATGCGCTGCTCAAGCAGCAGATCAGGTTTTGCAGGACGTCGGACGGCGTGCATCTGGCGCTTTCGGCGACGGGCAGCGGCGCGCCGCTGGTCAAAACCGCCAACTGGCTGAATCACCTGGAATTCGATTGGCGCAGCCCAGTGTGGTCCCCGCTGTTCGCGGCGCTCGCCGCCCGGAATCGCTTGATCCGCTACGATGAGCGGGGCACCGGGCTATCCGATCGTGACGCCGCGAACTTTTCGTTCGAGGTCTTTGTCGAGGATCTCGAAACCGTCGTCGATGCGCTCGAGCTCGACCGCTTCGCCCTGTTCGGCATCTCGCAGGGCGCGCCGATCGCCATTGCCTATGCCGTTCGACACCCCGAGCGCGTATCCCGATTGGTGTTGTGCGGCGCTTTTGCACAGGGCTGGCGCAGGCGAGGCAACGCCAAGGACGTGGCCCGGGCGGAAGCGTCGATCACTCTCATTCGAGAGGGCTGGGGGCAGGACAATCCCGCCGCCCGCCAAATGTTCACCTCGTTGATCATCCCCGATGCAACGCTCGAAGAGATGCAATGGCTGAACGACATGGAGCGCCAGTCCGCGAGCCCAGAAACCGCAATCCATCTGCTGCAGGCGATTGGAGACATCGATGTGACGGACCTGCTGCCCCAGCTCTCGGTTCCGGTGCTGCTGCTGCACGGCCGCGGGGATGCGCGGGTGCCTTTCGAACACGGGCTGATGCTCGCGCGAGCCATTCCGAACGCTCGCTTCGTTCCCCTCGAGAGCAAGAATCATCTCATCCTGTCCCACGAGCCGGCATTCGGGCGCTTGCTGGAGGAGATGTGCAGCTTTCTGGACGAAGATACGAAACCCCCCGCCCCCGCGAGCGCCGGCTGACCGATCCCACCGCGCGCTTTTTTTCGAGTCCGCTTCAGGGCGTGCGTCTCAGCGCACGTCGAATACCAGCTTCCCTCGAAGGTGACGGCCTTCACTCACCGCGTGGGCCGCGGCGGCGTCCGACAGCGGATAGCGCCTGATCTCGGGGGGACGCACGGCACCCGATAGCACGAGTGCGACGATGCGCTCGAGATGATGCCGGTCGCGTCCGACCTTCGGACGGTATGCGCGAACGTCCGGCCGTGGCGAGGCAGGTGCCGTTGTGCCCGAGGCGATGAACGCGGCGCGACCACCGGATCGCAGCACGGCGAACGACTTCAATGCCACTTCGCCGCCTACCGTGTCGAACACCGCATCGCAGGCCGACACCTTCTTGGTGAAATCCTCGGTGCGATAGTCGATGATCTGGTCTGCGCCGAGGGTGCGCACGTAGTCATGGTTCGCGGCGCTTGCAGTGGTGATCACACGCGCCCCGATGTGTTTCGCGACCTGGATGGCAAAACCCGCGACCCCGCCCGCCCCGCCCTGGATCAGGATCGTCTCGCCGCGTTTCAGTTGGAGCGTGTCCTCGATCGAAACCAGAGCGGTCAAGCCGGTCAGCGCGAGCGCAGCGCATTCCGCATGCGAAAGCGCGTCGGGTTTGCCTGCCACGATCGCTGCCTTGATCGCAAGCTTCTCCGCATACGCGCCCTCCTGACCCACGTCGCAGACGCCGAAGACCGGATCGCCCACCTCGAAATCGCTCACCCCTTCGCCCAGCGCGGCGACGACGCCGGAGAAGTCCCGGCCCAGCACGTAGGGAACGCGCGAAACGGGCGCATAGCTTCCGGCACGCATC
Source organism: Burkholderiales bacterium (assembly GCA_036554965.1). Taxonomy (GTDB): domain Bacteria; phylum Pseudomonadota; class Gammaproteobacteria; order Burkholderiales; family SHXO01; genus SHXO01. The sequence goes on along the minus strand of DATBMG010000015.1, from coordinate 14,163 downwards.
TTCCAGTCGGCCGCATTCACGCTCGCGGCGTGAACCTCCACGAGCAGTTCGCCTGCGCCGGCCACGGGGTCGGGCACCTCGCCGTACTGCAAGACCTCCGGACCCCCGTGCCGCATGAGAAAGGCCGCCTTCATCGATGTCCCGGGCTCCTCGACAGAACGGGCTTCAGCTTATCAGCATCGGACCGGGCTAGCGACGAACAGGCCATCTTTCCGACTTGCAGATCTCGCCTCGCGCCCCCATACTGAGAAAGTCGAATTCGTCTCGGCTAGTCCTAGGTGCCCGTTCCGGGCGCTCCTATTGGTCTTCTCCGATCGGAAATTTGACGCCGTTCGCTCAATCTCGGGCACGGCGACGCCAGATTTGGAGGAAAAAACCATGGCTGCTGGCACCGTAAAGTTCTTCAACCCTGCCAAAGGCTTCGGGTTCATCCAACCGGACGACGGCTCCAAGGATGTGTTCGTGCACATCTCCGCCGTCGAGCGCGCGGGCCTGCCCGGTCTGAGCGAGAACCAGAAGGTCTCGTTCGATCTGGAGCGCGGCAACGACGGCCGGGTGTCTGCCACGAACCTGAAAGCGCTCTGAGCCTCCGCGGCCGGCGGCCCTGAGCCGCCGCGCCCGTGGGCAACTTCAGTATTGCGCGCCTACCCATCCGCAGCGCGCGGGAGGGGCGGGCGCCTATCGCCTATGAGGAACACCGTATGGCAAAGGAAGAGATGATCGAGGTGGAGGGCATCGTGAACGAAGTGCTGCCCAACACGGTTTTTCGCGTGACGCTCGCGAATGGGGCGAAGGTCACCGCCTATGCGGGCGGAAAACTGCGCAAGCACCGCATCCGGATTCTCGCGGGGGACAAGGTCACCCTCGAGATGTCTCCCTATGACCTGTCGAAGGGCCGCATCAACTTCCGGCACAAGGATGAGCGCCCGGCCATGCCCACCGCACAGCGGCCGGCACAGACCTGGAAGCGCTGATCGAGACGTGCATGCCCCCGGTCGTCAATAATACGGCCTCAACGCTGTCGAGGAGCAGACGACCATGCCCAAGGCCTACCTGGTGACCACCTATCGCGCGATCAAGAAACCCGAGGCGCTCGCGGCCTACGCAAAGCTCGCCGCCCCTGCGATACAGGCGGCGGGCGGGCGGTTCCTGGTGCGCGGCATGCCGGCAAGAGTGTACGAGCTGGGCATGAACGAACGCACCGTGGTGGTGGAGTTCGAGAGCCTGTCCAAGGCGCTCGCCGCCTACGAGAGCCCCGCCTACCAGCAAGCGCTGCGCGCGCTGGGCAAGGATGCGGCCGAGCGCGACATGCGGGTGGTGGAAGGCACCGAGTAGTCCGGCGCGCCCCTGCGTCGGCACACGATGGGGATCTGCCCATGATGGGCGCCAGCTACCGGCCCGCATACAAGCAAATCGCCTCGGGGCTGCGCTTTCCCGAGGGCCCCGTCGCGATGCCGGACGGCTCCGTGATCCTGGTCGAGATCGAGCGGCGCACCCTGTCGCGCGTCACCCCCGACAGCAAGGTCCGCGTGATCGCCACCCTCGGCGGCGGACCCAACGGCGCCGCGATGGGGCCGGGGGGCAAGATCTACGTCACCAACAACGGCGGGCTCAAGTTCGTGGAGCGGCCGGGCAAGCTCTTTCCCGTGCTCCAGGCGGACGACTACACCGGGGGCAGCATCCAGGTCGTAGATCCGGAAACCGGCCGCTTCGAGACGCTGTACGACCATTGCGACGACCGGCGGCTGCGCGGGCCCAACGACCTCGTGTTCGACGCGGCGGGCGGGTTCTGGTTCACCGACCTCGGCAAGACGCGCGAGCAAGACGCCGATCGCGGCGCCGTCTACTACGCCAAAGCGGACGGCTCCCTGATCCAGGAGGCGATCTTCCCGCTCGAGCGCCCGAACGGCATCGGCCTGTCTCCGGACGAGCGCACGCTCTACGTGGTCGAGACGTCGACCGCGCGTTGCTGGTCGTTCCAGCTCTCCGCACCGGGCTGCATCGAGTCCGCCAACGGCCCCTACCGGGGCGAGAAGGGTAAAGTGATCGCAGGGCTCGGCGGCTATCAGATGTTCGATTCGCTGGCGGTGGACAGTGAAGGCCACATTTGCGTAGCCACCCTGATCACCGGAGCGGTGAGCGACATCTGGCCCGGCGCAAATCGGGTGGATCAGTATCTGCTGCCGGACATGATGGTCACCAACGTGTGCTTCGGAGGCCGGGAGCTGCGTACCGCCTACGCGACGCTCTCCATGGGTGGAACTCTGGTGTCCTTCGAGTGGCCGCGCCCCGGCCTTCCGCTTCGATACCTGAACCGCTGAGACGTCCGCGCTGCGCTGAGCGTCACCTGCGACTGCCTGCGCTATTTCCGCTGAATCGGAATCGCCAATGGGCGAAGCGGCGACGCGGTCGCACCGCGCAGCTTCAGGGGCGAGGCGATGAACAGGAATTCGTACACCTGATCTTTCGACAGGTCTTCCAACCACATCGCTTCGAGGAGCGACACCCCCCGCTCGGCCTGCAGATAGGTGTGCAAAGGAACGAAGTTCTCGGGGTCCTTCGAGGGGAAGCTCTCGATGCCGAAGTTGTCCGCCCCCACCAGCATCGCCTTCTGTCCTTCCACCAGCCACTGAGCCGCCTCGAGGCTCAGCCCGGGTTGATCCGCCAGGCGGTACTTGGCGGGGTCGGGCCAGAGCGTCATGACCCCGGTCCGCGTCAACACGACATCGCCCGGCCGGAGCGTCGTGCCCTGCTTTCTCAGCGCCTCCTGCAGGTCCGCTGCCGTGATGGCATAGGAAGTGGGCAGGTGCGGCACGTTCTTCGACCTTGCCACGTCGATGAGCACGCCTCGGGCGACGATCGGCGGATACTTGTCCGCGCCGGACTTGGTCCATCCCCGAACGCCAAGAGCGTCTTTGGAGCTGACCTGATTCCAGATCTTCCCGTGCAGGCCGAAGTGATTGAGCGTGTCCAGGTGCGTGCCGGTGTGGGTGTACATGGAGATCCCGTCGCCGGAGTAGGACAGCAATTCCTTGCTGGGATCCTGGGCGGGGGTGTGCGTCATGAAGATCTGAAAGGTGGGATCCCCGAATGGCGCGCAGCAGGTCGGCATGCCCACGAACAGATCCACGCCCAAATCGTAGATCTTGCCGCTCGCGATCTGCTTGAGGACGTCGAGCCTGGAAGCGTCGGTCATCATGTTGAGGGTGCCGATCTCGTCGGCTGGACCCCAGGGACTCTTCGCCGCCACATTCTTGGCGATCTGTGCGACGGCCTGTCCGGACGCGAGCGCGAGCCCTACCGCACCGACCAGCCCCAGTACTGCGATCGTCGATTTCATAACGTCTCCTCCTCCTCTCAGGTGGATGTTGGGTCGGCGATTGGGCCCAGGGAAATGCTGGGCGCCCAATTCGCTCAACCGGCTATAGGTTAACGCCGCAGGCGCCCCTCTTGCCGCCCGCTCGCAGTCACTCCCCCCGCATGGTGGTGGGCAGCCAGGTCGCAATCCCGGGAAATACGATGATCAGCCAGATGGCGAACAACATGATCACCAAGAACGGCAGCACGCCGATCCACACGTCGAGGATCGTGCCGCTGCGGCCGCCGCCCCCCTTGCGCAGGCCCTGGATCACGTAGAGGTTAAGGCCTTCCGGTGGCGAGATGAGCGCCGCTTCGGTGAGGATGACGGCGATCACCCCGAACCACACCAGATCGATGTTCATCGCCTTGAGCAGCGGCAGCACCACCGGGATGGTGGTCACCATCATGGCGAAGCCGTCCATGAAGGTGCCCAGCACCAGGTAGAACCCGACCAGGATCAGAACCATCTCCGTCGGCGTCAGGTCCCACGCGGCCACCGCCTGGGTGAGCGCCTGCGGCACCCCGAGAAACGCGAGCGTCGAGTTGAGGATGAACGCCCCGGTCAGGATCAGCATCACCATCGCGGTGGTGCGCGCGGTGGCGCGAAACACCTCCTTCAGCATGGCGCGGGTCAGTCCGCCGCTCCACAGCGCGAGCGCCAGCGCGCCCAGGACGCCGAACGCCGCGGCCTCGGTGGGTGTGGCCACACCGAGGTAGATGGTCCCGAGCACGAGGAAGATGAGAAACGCGGTCGGAATCATGTCGAGCAGCGCGATCAGCCGCTGCTGCCAGGCGACCGCCGGTTCCCGTGGGGCGATGCTCGGCCGCGCCACGCCCACCACGAGGATCCAGGCCATGAACAGCAGCGAGAGCAGAAGGCCGGGCACCACGCCGGCCATGTACAGGCGCCCGATGGACACCTCCATCAACACGCCGTACACGATGAAGTTGATGCTCGGAGGAATCAGGATCCCGAGCGTGCCGCCGGCGGCGAGCGATCCGACCACGATGCGCTCGTCGTAGCCGCGCGCGCGAAACGCGGGCAGCGCGATCGAACCGATGGTCGCCGCCGTCGCCACGCTGGATCCGGATACCGCCGCGAAGGTGGCGCAGGCCGCGATGTTGGTGTGCAACAGCCCGCCGGGCAGGGCATTGAGCCAGGCCGAAAGACTGCGGTACAGGCGCTCGGACAGACCGGCGCGCAGCAGGATCTCGCCCATCAGGATGAACAGCGGGATCGCCACCAGCACGAAGCTGGTGTTGGCGTTCCACGCGATCAGCCCGAGCAGGTCCAGGATCGGCCGATCGCTGAACCAGGCGAACAGCGTCACGCTGAGCAGGCCCAGGGTGGAAGCGACGTGCAGCCCGAGCAGAAACGCCGCGAGCATCAGGAGCGCGGCGATGGCGAGCGCAGGGAAGCCCAGTCCCACGGCTCACAACTCCTGGTCGCGCGCCGGCAAGTCTTCGCTCCGGGTCCCGCCCGGCGACGCCAGGCGCCCCGTGCGTGCCGATTCGACCGCCGCGGCGATCAGCGACACGACCGCCTCGACGCCCAGCACGGTGAGGCCGAGGGCCATGAGCGCCTGCGGCAGGACGAGCGGCGTGCGCAGATAGCTCACGGCGCGCGCGTCGGTCTGATACGAATCCAGGGCCAAGCGCCAGACCGCAACGGCGAGCAGGACGGCGAACACCGCCATCAGAGCCATCGCGGCCCAGCTCAGCAGCGCCCGCGCAGGGGCCGGCAAATGCGGCAGCAGGACGTCGATGCGCACGTGCGCACCGGCGCGCAGCGCGTAGGCGAAGGCGAGCGCGCCGCCTACCGCGAGCGCATAGCCTCCGATTTCGTCGGAGGCCGCCGTCGAGAGCCCGAACCCGTAGCGCAGGATCACGTCGGCACCGATATACACCGCGAGCAGCAGGAACAAGCCCCCGCTCGCGAGCGCCATGCGGTCGGTGACGGCGCCCACCGCCTGTTGCAGCCGCTCGGCTGCTGAGGGTGCGCCCTCGTCGGGCGGGTATCGCTCTTCGCTCATTCGGACGGGGGGCGTTGCGGCAGGCTCATCCGCTGCGACGAACGCTTCGCGCCGCCGCTACAGCCGGGCTTCACCGCGCCTGAAAGCCGGCGTGGGGCGCGATAAACTGGTTGAAGACCGCCTTGGCGTCGGGACCGGCGCGCAGGACCCAGCTCGGCACGATGACGCGCTGGTTCGCCTCGCGCACCGCCTGCGACAGCGCCGGGACGGAGGTGGCCACGGTCATCCCCTTCTTGCGGTTTTCCTCGAACCCATTGGCGGTGGACTGTCGCCCGATGTCCAGGCCGCGCTGCGTGAACTCGTGGCCGAGTTCGACGAGGAGCTGGCGCGTTTCGGGCGCGAGCCTGTCCCAGGTCTTCTTGCTCACTACCAGGTAGCCGGCGACTGGCCCAAGACGGATGTCGAGCAGATGCTTGCTCACCTCATACCATTTGAGCGCGAAGCCCGAATAATTTCCGGTCAGGCCGGCGTCCACGGTGCCGCGCTCCATCGCGGTATAGACCTCGGCGAACGCGAGCGAGACCGGCTGGCCGCCCAGCGTGCTGATCAGCTCGGTCTGCGCCGGCCCGAACACCCGCACCTTCATGCCCTTGAGATCGGCGAGCGAGTTGACCGGCTTGCGGCTGAAGAGCACCTGCTGGGGCCACAGGTACATACCCAAGATCACGCCTCCGATCTTGTCCTCGTACTTCTTCGCACCCGGCAGGAACGCAGTGTAGGACTTGATCGCGGTCTCGTAATCGGGATACAAGCCGGGCAGGTCGGGCGCTTCCAGGATCGGCAGCTCGCCGCCGATGTAGGTGCCCAGCACGTCGGCAAAATCCACCAACCCCGAACGCATCACGCGCACCATCTCGAAGCCGGTGAGGCCCACCTCGGGAAGCGAGGTCAGATCCACTTTCAGCTTGCCGTTGGTGCGCTGCTGCACCGCATCGGCGAACCAGACCCACACCTGGAATTGCGGCGTCGGGCGGCTCACCGCCACCGCCTTCAGCGTTTGCTGCGCGAACGCCTTGCCGACCCAGGCGCTACCCGCAATCAGCGCCACCAGGAGGACCGCGGACAAGGCTCGTTTCATGGTCAGGCTCCCTATTCTTACTGTGTGGCCCAGTTTGCGCGGTCCGCGGAAAACACAACGGCGCGCAGCAGCGACAGCGCCGAAGAGCAAGTCCAACCGTAACACATCGGTGCTCAGCGCGTCAGCGCGCGCATCGCCTCCTCGAGGCCGGCGAGCGTGAGCGGATACATGCGCTGGCCCATGAGCTGGCGCGTCATACCGATCGACTCGTAGTAGCCCCAGCGCTCCTCGGCTTGCGGGTTGAGCCAGGCGGCGTGGCCGTACACGTCCAGCAAGCGCTGCAGCCAGACCGCGCCCGGCTCCTCGTTGTGGTGCTCGACCGAGCCGCCGGGATAGGCGATCTCGTACGGGCTCATGGTGGCGTCGCCGACCAATACCAGCTTGTAGTCGTGCGCGTACTTGTGCAGCACGTCCAGCGTCGGGATGCGCTCGTTGTGGCGGCGGTGGTTGTCCTTCCACACCGTCTCGTACACGAAGTTGTGGAAGTAGAAGTACTCCAGGTGCTTGAACTCCGAGCGCGCAGCCGAGAACAGCTCCTCGCAGATCTTCACGTGATCGTCCATGGACCCGCCAACGTCCAGGAACAGCAGCACCTTCACCGCGTTGTGGCGCTCCGGCACCATCTTCAGGTCCAGCCAGCCGGCGTTGCGCGCGGTCGAGCGGATGGTGTCGTCCAGGTCCAACTCCTCGGGCGCGCCCTCGCGCGCGAAGCGGCGCAGGCGCCGCAGCGCCACCTTGATGTTGCGCGTGCCCAGCTCGACCGAGTCGTCCAGGTTGCGGAACTCGCGCCGGTCCCACACCTTCACCGCGCTGCGGTTGCGCGAACCGGCCTGCCCGATGCGCACGCCCTCCGGGTTGTAGCCGTAGGCGCCGAACGGCGAGGTGCCGCGCGTGCCGATCCACTTCGAGCCGCCCTCGTGGCGCTCCTTCTGCTCCTCCAGGCGCTGGCGCAGCGTCTCCATCAGCTTCTCCCAGCCGCCGAGCGAGGCCACCAGCTTCTTGTCCTCCTCGCTCAAGTCGAGCTCGCCGAGCCGGCGCAGCCACTCCTCGGGGATCTGCGCCAGCAGATCGAGCGACAGGTTCTCGATGCCCTGGAAGTAGGCGCCGAAGACGCGGTCGTAGCGGTCGAAATGCGCTTCGTCCTTCACCAGGCACACGCGCCCCAGGTAGTAGAACTCGTCGACGCTGCCGGTGACCACGTGCCGCTGCAGCGCCTCCATCACGGCGAGAAACTCCTTGATGGTGGCCGGTACCCCGCCCTTGCGCAGCTCGAAGAAGAAATCGATCAGCATGCCTTATGCGCCCTTAAGGCGCGACTAAAAAAAGAAACCCCTCGCTGCTGAATCAACTGCGCGAGCGCCTTGACATGAACACCAGCCGCTCGAACAGGTGCACGTCCTGCTCGTTCTTGAGCAGCGCGCCATGCAGCGGCGGCACGATCTTGTGCTGGTCCTTGGAGTGCAGCACCTCGGGCGGGATGTCCTCGGCCATCAGCAGCTTCAGCCAGTCCAGCAGCTCGGAGGTCGAGGGCTTTTTCTTCAACCCCGGGACTTCGCGGATCTCGAAGAAGGCCTCGAGCGCCTCGCGCAGCAGCGTCTTCTTGATGCCCGGGTAGTGCACCGCGACGATGCGCTCCATCGTCTCCTTGTCGGGGAAGCGGATGTAGTGGAAGAAGCAGCGGCGCAGGAAGGCGTCGGGCAGCTCCTTCTCGTTGTTGCTGGTGATGAGGATGGCGGGACGGTGCCGCGCTTGCACCAGCTTCTGCGTCTCGTAGACGTAGAACTCCATGCGGTCCAGCTCGCGCAGCAGGTCGTTGGGGAACTCGATGTCGGCCTTGTCGATCTCGTCGATCAGTACCACCGCCGGCGTATCGGATTCGAACGCTTCCCACAGCGGCCCGCGCTTGATGTAGTTGGCGATGTCGTGCACGCGGGCCTCGCCCAGCTGCGAGTCGCGCAGCCGCGACACGGCGTCGTACTCGTACAGACCCTGCTGCGCCTTGCTGGTGGACTTGATGTGCCACTGGATCAGCGGCCGGCTGAGCGCCCGGGCCACCTCCAGCGCCAGCATCGTCTTGCCGGTGCCCGGCTCGCCCTTGATCAGGAGCGGACGCTCCAGGGTGATGGCGGCGTTGACGGCCATGGTCAGGTCGTCGGTGGCCACGTAGGTGTCGGTGCCGGTGAAGCGCGTCATCGCTCGCTCGTCGCAGTCAAGGGATAGCGCGATTATAGCCGCCCGCGAACGCAGCGCCGCGCGGGCACGTAGAATGGCGAGGATCGCCATTCGCGCGTCCGTCTCAAGGGGGGAGCCATGCCGAAGCTCAATGCCAACCTGAGCATGATGTTCAACGAGGTCGAGTTCACCAACCGCTTCGCGGCCGCGGCCCGGGCGGGATTCGAGGGCGTGGAGTTCTTGTTCCCGTACGCCTACGACAAGCAGCAGCTGGCCGAGGTCGCTCGCGGCCACAAGCTGCAGGTGGTTCTGTTCAACATGCCGCCGGGCGACTTCGAGGCCGGTGACCGCGGCCTTGCCTGCGATCCGGCGCGCACGGCCGAGTTTCAGGCGGGCGTGGGCAAGGCGATCGACTACGCGCTGGCGCTGGGCTGCAAGCAGCTGCACTGCATGGCCGGTCTGAAGCCGCGCGGGGTGAACGAAGAGAAGATGCGCGAGACCTACATCGACAACCTGCGCTTCGCGGGGCGCGAGCTCGCCAAGCATGGCCTGACGCTGCTGATCGAGGCGATCAACACGCGCGACATCCCCGGCTTCTACCTGAACACCTCGCGCCAGGCGCTCGACATCATGCACTACGCCGCGGTGCCGAACCTCAAGTTCCAGTACGACATCTATCACATGCAAATCATGGAAGGCGATCTGGCTCCCACCATCGAGAAGCACGTGGACAAGATCGGGCACATGCAGCTCGCCGACACCCCGGGTCGCCACGAGCCCGGCACCGGCGAGATCAATTACCCGTTCCTGTTCGCGCACATCGACAAGGTCGGCTACCGGGGCTGGATCGGCTGCGAGTACCGGCCGGCCGGCAACACCGAGGCCGGTTTGGGTTGGGCCAAGCCGTATCTATGACCTTCACCGCAGAGGCGCAGGGAAAAGCGCCTCTGTGCCTGTGCCGTCACAGCCAACCGTCATGGATCCCCGCCGCTTGCTGAGAGCCATGTTCGACGCGGCGATCGCGCGCGCGATGCCCGACCAGTGCCTGCCGCCGTTCCTGCCGCAGCCGCCGAAGGGGCGCACCATCGTGGTGGGCGCGGGCAAGGCGGCGGCGACCATGGCCAGGACGGTGGAGGAGCATTGGCCGGACGAGCTGAGCGGCTTGGTGGTGACCCGCTACGGCCATCACACACCCTGCAAGCGCATCGAGGTGGTCGAGGCCGCCCATCCGGTGCCCGATCTTGCCGGGCGCGAGGCGGCCGAGCGCATCCTGCGCATGGTGCAGGGACGCGCCGAGGACGATCTCGTGCTGTGCCTGATCTCGGGCGGCGGCTCGGCGCTGCTCGCCCTTCCCGCTCCGGGCCTGACGTTGCAGGACAAGCAGGCGATCAACCGGGCGCTGCTCGGTAGCGGCGCCAACATCGCCGAGATGAACTGCGTGCGCAAGCACCTGTCGGCCATCAAAGGCGGGCGGCTGGCGGCCGCCTGCCACCCGGCGCGCGTGGTGACGCTCACCATCTCCGACGTGCCGGGTGACGACCCGGCGGTGATCGCCTCCGGTCCGACAGTACCCGATCGCACCACCTTCGCCGATGCCCTGGCGATCCTCGGCAAGCACGCGATCGAAGAGCCGCGCTCGGTGCTCGCCCACCTGCGCGCCGCGCGTGACGAGACGCCCAAGCCGGGCGACCCGCGGCTGGCGCGCTGCGAGACGCACATGGTGGCGGCGCCGCAGCAGTCTTTGGAGGCGGCTGCGCAGGTGGCCCTGAAGGCCGGCGTGAGACCAGTGATCCTGGGCGACAGCCTGGAGGGCGAAGCGCGCGAGGTCGCGCTGGTGCATGCCGGCATCGCCCGGCAGGTGTTGCGCCACGGTCAGCCCGCGGCGGCCCCCTGCGTGCTGCTCTCGGGAGGAGAGACCACGGTCACGGTGCGCGGCAAGGGACGCGGCGGACGCAACGTCGAGTTCCTGCTCGCACTCGCCGTGGCGCTCGGCGGCGAGCCGCGCGTGCACGCGCTGGCCGGCGACACGGACGGGGTGGACGGCACCGAGGACAACGCCGGCGCCATCGTCGCGCCCGACACGCTGGCGCGCGCCGCCACCGCCGGTGTGGACGCCAAATCCAGGCTTGCCGATAATGACGGCTACACGTTCTTCTCGGCGCTGGGCGACCTGGTGAAGACCGGCCCCACGCTGACCAATGTCAACGACTTCCGCGCCATTTTGGTGACCAGCGAGGTTTGATGGGCAAGCCCGAAATCGTGCAGCCCGTGCCCCCGGCGACGGCGGACAAGACGGCGCTCGTGCGCCAACTCTCCGCCGTGCTGCCACCGGGTAGCCTGCTGCATCAGACCGAGGACCTGAAGCCCTACGAGTGCGACGGGTTGACTGCCTACCGCACGGTGCCGATGGCGGTTGCGCTGCCGGAGGACGAAGCGCAGGTGCAGGCGGTTATGCGCATCTGCCATGCCGCGCGCGTGCCGGTGGTGGCGCGTGGCGCCGGCACCGGCCTGTCCGGCGGAGCGATGCCCAATGCGCAGGGCGTTACCCTGGGCCTGTCCAAGATGAAGCGCATTCTGGAGATCGACCCGCTGGCGCGCATCGCGCGCGTGCAACCCGGCGTGCGCAATCTCGCCATCTCGGACGCCGCGGCCGCCTACGGACTGTATTACGCGCCCGACCCCTCCAGCCAGATCGCCTGCTCGATCGGCGGCAACGTGGCGGAGAACTCCGGCGGCGTGCACTGCCTGAAGTACGGCTTGACCGTGCACAACATCCTCAACCTGCGCGTGGTCACCGTGGAGGGCGATGCGCTCGAGATCGGCGGCGACGGCCTCGACGCACCGGGTTACGACTTGCAGGCGCTGCTGATCGGCTCCGAAGGGCTGCTCGGCGTGGTCACCGAGATCACCGTGAAGCTGTTGCCCAAGCCGGTAACGGCGCAAGTGGTGCTGGCGGCGTTCGACTCCGTATTCAAGGCCGGCGACGCGGTCGCCAACGTGATCGCCGCCGGCATCGTGCCCGCCGGCCTGGAGATGATGGACCAGCTCGCGACCAAAGCGGTCGAGCAGTTCGTGCACGCCGGCTACCCGCTCGAGGCGCAGGCCATCCTGCTGTGCGAATCGGACGGCACCGAGGAGGAAGTGGCGGCCGAGATCGACAGAATCTCGCGCGTGATGCGCGATAGCGGCGCAACCGAGATCCGTCTGTCGCGCGACGAGGCCGAGCGGCTCAAGTTCTGGTCCGGCCGCAAGGCCGCCTTCCCTGCCGTGGGGCGCATCCTGCCCGACTACTTCTGCATGGACGGCACCATCCCGCGCAAGCGCCTGGGCGAGGTGCTGGAGGGCATCGCGCGGCTGTCCAAGGAATTCAACCTGGCCTGCCCCAACGTGTTCCACGCCGGCGACGGCAACCTGCACCCGCTGATCATGTTCGACGCCAACGACGACGACCAGCTGCAGCGCGCCATCCGGTTCGGCTCTCGCATCCTCAATCTGTGCATCGAAGTCGGCGGCACCATCACCGGCGAGCACGGCGTGGGCGTCGAGAAGATCAACGAGATGTGCGTGCAGTTCCGGCCGGCGGAGCTGGCCGCTTTCCGCGCCGTCAAGGCCGCCTTCGACCCGCACGGTCTGCTCAACCCCGGCAAGGCCGTGCCCACCCTGCACCGCTGCGCCGAGTTCGGGCTGATGCACGTGCAGCGCGGGCAGGAGAAGTTTCCCGACCTGCCGCGCTTTTGAGCGTGACCCACGTCTTTTCGTAGTGAACGACATCGTCTCCGAGCTGGCCGAGCGCGTCCGCGGCGCGGCCGCGCAGGGCAAGACGCTGCGCCTGCGCGGGAGCGGCTCCAAAGATTTCCACGGCTACGCGCTGGAAGGCGAGCCGCTGGACGTGGGCGCCTACGCGGGAGTGGTGAGCTATGAGCCGACCGAGCTGGTGATCACCGCGCGTGCCGGCACGCCGCTGGCGCAGATCGAACAAACGCTCGCGGGCGGCAACCAGATGCTGGCGTTCGAGCCGCCGCACTTCGGCCCGGCAGCCACCCTCGGCGGCTGTATGGCCGCCGGCTTCTCCGGGCCGCGGCGCGCGGCGGCCGGCTCGTTGCGCGATTTCGTCCTGGGCGCGAAGGTCCTGAACGGCGAGGGCGAAGTGCTCAACTTCGGCGGGCAGGTGATGAAGAACGTAGCCGGTTTCGACCTGTCGCGCGTGATGGCCGGTTCGTTCGGCACCCTGGGCCTGATCCTGGAGGTGTCGCTCAAGGTGCTGCCGCGGCCGGAGCAGGAGCTGTCGCTGCGCTTCGACATGGACGAGGCGAGTGCGATCGAGGCGGTCAACCGCTGGGCCGGCCAGCCGCTGCCGATCTCGGCGACCTGCTTCGCCGACGGCGCGCTGACCCTGCGTCTGTCGGGCAGCGCGCTGGGCCTGGCGGCCGCGCGCAAGAAGCTCGGCGGCAGCCCGATCGAGGATGCGGCCAGCTTCTGGGAGTCGGTGCGCGAGCAGCGTCACGCCGCCTTCGCCGGCGGCGTCCTGTGGCGGCTGTCGATCCATCCCACCACGCCGCCCTTGAACCTGCCGGGACGGCAGGTGATCGAATGGAACGGTGCGCTGCGCTGGCTGGCAACCGATGCGCCCGCGGAGACGCTGTTCGCCGCGGCGCGCAAGGCCGGCGGCCACGCCACGCGCTTTCGCGGCGGCGCACCGCACACGCCCATGATGCAGCTCGAGCCCGGCGTGCTGGCGCTGCAGCGCAAGCTCGAGGCCGCGCTCGACCCGCAGGGTATCTTCGGCCCGCATCGCTTGCATGCCGAGTTCTGAGCATGAAAACCGACCTGGCCGAGTTCATCAAGGACACCCCGCAGGGCCGGGAGGCCAATCTCATCCTGCGCGCCTGCGTGCATTGCGGCTTCTGCACCGCCACCTGCCCGACTTATCAGCTGCTGGGCGACGAGCTGGACGGGCCGCGCGGGCGCATCTACCTGATGAAGGAGCTGCTGGAAGGGCGCGAGGTGAGCCAGAAGACGCAGCTGCACCTCGACCGCTGCCTGACCTGTCGCGCCTGTGAAACCACCTGCCCCTCGGGCGTGCAGTACGGGCGGCTGGTGGACATCGGGCGCGACATCGTCGAACGCCGGGTCGGCCGCCCGGCGCTCGAAGCGCTCAAGCGCAAGGCGCTGCGCACCGTCATCCCGAACCCGACTCTGTTCAACGCGCTGCTCAAGCTCGGCCAGCTCGCCAGGCCGCTGCTGCCGGCCGTCCTCCAACGCAAGGTGCCGAAACCGAGCCGCGCCACGCCGTGGCCCGCCGCTCTCCACAAGCGCCGCATGCTGGTGCTGCAGGGCTGCGTGCAGCCGGGCATCGCACCTACTATCAACCCGGCGCTGGCGCGCGTGCTCGACCGCATCGGCATCTCGCTGCTCGCCGCGGAGAAGGTCGCTTGCTGCGGAGCGGTGTCCTACCATCTCAATGCCCAGGACGAGGGGCTCGATTACGCGCGCGGGAACATCGACGCCTGGTGGCCTCAC
>DATBMG010000223.1:0-44015 GCA_036554965.1 Burkholderiales bacterium | reverse complement strand
CCGCGGTCGAGCGCGTAGAAGTAGCCGTTCTTGTCGTAGTGGAACAGCGCTTTCACCGCGTTGCCGCCGAGCTGCAGGTCGGCCAGCACCGGCGTGCTGACGCTGTCGTAGTCCCAGCAGTCCCAGGGCGTGTACTGGAAGCCCCACCGGATCTCGCCGGTGTCCGCGTTGAGCGCCACGGTTCCCGCGGTCCACTTGTTGTCGCCCTTGCGCACCTGGCAGTTCCACGGTCCGGCGTTGCCGGTCTGCCAGAACACGGTGTTCATGCCCGGATCGAACACGCCCGTGGTCCAGGTCGAGCCGCCGCCGTGCTTCCAGGTTTCGCCCGGCCAGCTGTCGTTGCCGGGCTCGCCCGCGGCGGGGATCACATGCCGGCGCCAGCGCTGCGCGCCTGACTTGGCGTCGTACGCGGCGACGAAGCCGCGGATGCCGAACTCGCCGCCCGCCACACCGGTGAGCACCATGTCCTTCACCACCAGCGGCGCGCCGGTGATGCTGTAGCCGTGCTCCCAATCGGCCACCTTGGCTTCCCAGGCCACCGCGCCGGTGTCCTTGTTGAGCGCGATCAGGCGCGCGTCCATGGTGCCGATGTAGACCAGGTTGCCCAGCAGCGCCACGCCGCGGTTGTTCGAGCCGCAGCAGTACACGCGCTCCACGTCCTTGGCGATCTTCGGGTCGTAGCGCCACTTGGGCATGCCGGTGCGCGCGTCGATGGCGAACAGCCGCGATTGGTCGGCCGACAGGTAGATGACACCGTCGTGCACCAGCGGCGTGGCTTGCAGGCCGCGGTTGTCGCCGCCGGTGGCGAACACCCACGCCGCCTGCAGGCGCTGTACGTTGCGCGGCGTGATCTGCGTCAAGGGTACGTAGCGCTGGGCGTCGTACGTGCGCCCATAGCTCAACCAGTCGCGCGTGTTGCCGCCCGCGTTGAGCAGGTCCTGATAGCTGACCTCGGCGGCGCCCGCGGGCGCCACGGACACGACCGCCGCCAGCGCGGCGGCCGCCAGGCATGAGTTGCGCAGCATGATCTCCTCCTCGGCCATGTTGTAGAGTTTGCAGGCGCTCTTCTTCGAAGCGAAACCGCCGGGCCAGAATAGAGCAGCGCATGCGCCAGGGCAAGCGCCGCGCGTCCACGCCGCGGTTCGGCGCCCGGCCAGGCTGGACAACCGCCGGGAATGCGCCTTTAATGCCCGAACAATGCGGTCGCCGACCATGCACGGCGTCGCGCACTCGAGAGGAGAAGACCATGGCCCGATTCCGCCTGAATGTGACTGCGGCTTGCGTGGTGGCGCTGCTGGCCGCGCCGCCGGCCGCGGCGCAGAAGGTTCGTCTCAACCTGACGAGCGCTTTCCCCAGCACGCTCACGCTGGTGGGCGAGGCCGCTCCGAAGTTCGCGCACCGCGTGCAGCGCGCATCGGGCGGCACGCTCGAGTTCAAGGTGCACGAGCCGGGCGCGATCGTGCCGCCGCTGCAGGCGCTCCAGGCGGTGTCGCGCGGCTCGGTGGACTCCGCCTGGTCGGCCGCCGGCTTCTTCACCGGCACCGATTCGTCTTTCGCGATGTTCACCAGCGTGCCCTTCGGCCCGGGGATGGGCGAGTACCTGGCCTGGTTGTATCACGGCGGCGGCATCGAGCTGATGGACGAGATGTTCGCCAAGCACGCGATTCACGCCATCCCTTGCGGCATGACCCCGCCCGAGGCCTCGGGCTGGTTCCGCAAGGAGATCAAGGCGGTGCAGGACCTGAAGGGCCTGAAGATGCGCTTCTTCGGGATGGGCGCGAAGGTGATGGATCGGCTCGGCGTATCCACGCAGTTGCTCGCGCCGGGCGACATCTTCCAATCGCTGCAGCTGGGCACCATCGACGCCACCGAGTTCGCCATGCCGTCGATGGACCTGAAGTTCGGCTTCTACCAGGTGGCCAAGTACTATTACTTCCCTGGCTGGCACCAGCAGACCGCCATGCTGGTGCTCGCCATCCACGACAAGAAATGGGGGGCGCTGTCCGATGCGCACAAGGCGATCATCGAGCTGGCTTGCGGCGAGACCCTCAAGGACATGATCGCCGAGGGCGAGGCCACGCAGTGGAAGGCGATGAAGGAGATGCGCGACAAGCACGGCGTCAAGATCATGCGCTGGCCGCCGGAGATCATGAAGGCCTACGAGAAGGCCTGGAACGAGGTGGTGGCCGAGGAGTCGGGCACGAATCCCAACTTCAAGCGCATCTACGACTCGTACGCGAAATTCCGCGCCGAGTACGCGCTGTGGCGCGACTACGGCTACCTGCAGTAGCGCCGACCTGAGCGCATGCCGGCCAAGGGTCCACGGGTCGAGACTTCCAACCCCGGTCCGCGCCGCTTCGTCTCGCGCCAGGCGCTGCCCGCGCTCGACGCGGCGCGCGCACGCATCAACCGCCTCTGGCTCGCCGACGAGGCGGGATGCGTGCGGGACCTCATCCCGCACGCGCGGCTCGATCCGCAGGCGTGCGCGCGCGTGCGCGAGCGCGCGGAGGCGCTGGTGCAGGCGGTGCGCGCGCAGCGCGTCAGCGCCGGAGGCATCGACGCTTTCCTGCGCGAGTACGACCTGTCGTCGCAGGAGGGCGTGGTGCTGATGTGCCTGGCCGAGGCGCTGCTGCGCATCCCCGACGCCACCACCGCCGACCGTCTGATCGAGGAGAAGCTGCGCCAGGGCCGCTGGGAAGAGCATCTGGGCGGCACCTCGTCGTTGTTCGTCAACGCTTCCACCTGGGGATTGATGCTGGCCGGGCGGCTGCTGCGGCTGGACGACGAGGCCGCCCGCGATCTGTCCACCTATATGGGGCGGCTGGTGGCGCGCACCGGCGAACCGGTGGTACGGCAGGCGTTGCGGCACGCCATGCGCGTGCTCGGCCGCCAGTTCGTGATGGGCCGCACCATCGACGAGGCGCTGCAGCGCGCCGGCAGCGACGAGCACCGCGCCTATCGCCATTCCTACGACATGCTCGGCGAGGCCGCGCTCACGGCCGCGGACGCGCAGCGCTACTTCTCCAGCTATTACGCCGCCATCGAGGCCGTCGGCGCGGCCGCGCAAGGCGCGCATGACGCGCTGGCGGCCCCGGGCGTATCGGTCAAGCTCTCGGCGCTGCATCCGCGCTACGAGTTCTCGCAGCGCGAGCGCGTGCTCGGCGAGCTGGCCCCGCGCCTGCTCGCGCTCGCGCAGCGCGCCGTGCAGGCGAACGTCGCGCTCACCGTGGATGCCGAGGAGTCCGAGCGCCTGGATCTATCCCTGGATCTGTTCGAGACGGTATGCCGCCATCCGAGCCTGCAGAGCTACGCGAGCCTCGGTCTGGTGGTGCAGACCTACCAGAAGCGCGCGATCGGCGTGATCGACTGGGTCGTGGCGCTGGCGCGCTCGGCCGGGCGCCGCATCCCGGTGCGGCTGGTGAAAGGCGCGTACTGGGACGCCGAGATCAAGCGCGCGCAGGAGCGCGGGCTGGACGGTTACCCGGTGTTCACCCGCAAGGTGTATACCGACGTCTCCTACCTGGCTTGCGCGCGGCGGCTGCTCGCGGCGGGCGACGCGCTGTACCCCATGTTCGCCACCCACAACGCGCATACCGTGGCCTCCATCCTGGAGCTCGCGGGCGCGCGCACGGACTTCGAATTCCAGCGCCTGCACGGCATGGGCGACGAGCTGTATGCGCAGGTGATGGCGCAAAGCAACCGTCCCTGCCGCGTGTACGCGCCGGTGGGCAGCCACGAGGATCTGCTGCCGTACCTGGTGCGGCGCCTGCTGGAGAACGGCGCCAACACCTCCTTCGTGCACCGCATCGTCGATGCGCGCGTGCCGGTCGAGGACATCGTTGCCGATCCGGTGGCGGAGGCGGAGACGCTGGCCTTCCGGCCGCATCCGCGCATCCCTCTGCCGCGCGATCTGTACGGCGAGCGCCGGCGCAACTCGCGCGGCTTCAATCTCGCCGACCCGATGACCCTGAACGCGCTCGCCGCCGGCATGCGGCAGGCCCACGATCGAAGCTGGAGCGCCGCCCCGATGGTGGGTGCAGGCTCCGGCGATGCCGCCGGCGATCCGGTCGGCAACCCGGCGGACCGCAGCGAGACCATCGGCAGTGTGCGCAACGCCACCGAGAGCGATGTGCACCAGGCGATGACTCTCGCGCGCGCTGCGCAGCCGGAATGGGATGCGTGCCCCGCCGCCACACGGGCCGCCGTCCTGGAACGCGCCGCCGAGCTGTTCGAGCGCGACCACGCCGCGCTGCTGGCGCTGTGCGTGCGCGAGGCGGGCAGGACGCTGCCCGATGCGCTCGCCGAGCTGCGCGAGGCGGTGGACTATCTGCGTTACTACGCCATGCTGGCGCGCGAGGAGTTCGGCGCGCCGCGTCGGCTGCCGGGCCCCACCGGCGAGTCGAACGAGCTCTGGCTCGAGGGCCGCGGCGTGTTCGCCTGCATCAGCCCGTGGAATTTCCCGCTGGCGATCTTCACCGGGCAGATCGCCGCGGCGCTGGCGGCGGGCAACGGCGTACTGGCGAAGCCGGCGGCACAGACGCCCTTGATCGGCGCACAGGCGGTGCGCCTGCTGCACGAAGCCGGCGTGCCCCGGGACGTGCTGCACTTCCTTCCCGGGCCGGGCCAGACGGTGGGCGCGGCCATCGTGCGCGACCCGCATCTGGCCGGCGTGGCCTTCACCGGCTCGACGCACACGGCCAGGACCATCCATCGCGCGCTGGCGCACCACGAGGGCCCGATCCCGGTGCTGATCGCCGAAACCGGGGGCCAGAATGCGATGATCGCCGATTCCTCGGCGCTGCCCGAGCAGGTGGTCCTGGATGCAGTCGCCTCCGCCTTCAACAGCGCCGGCCAGCGCTGCTCGTCGCTGCGCGTGCTGTTCGTGCAGCGCGACATCGCGCCGCGCGTGCTGGAGCTGCTGGCGGGCTACATGGACGAGCTGCGCATCGGCGATCCGGGATGGCTGGATACCGACGTCGGCCCGGTGATCGACGCCGACGCGAAGCGGGCGCTCGACACCCACCTCGCGTTCCTGCGCAAGCAGGGACGCATCGTGCGCGAGCTGGCGCTCCCGCGCGAATGCGCGCGCGGCACTTTCTTCGCACCGGTGGCCGCGGAGATTGCGTCGCTGGACTTGCTCGAGCGCGAGGTGTTCGGCCCGATCCTGCACGTGATCACCTTCGCCGCCGATGCGCTCGACGAGGTGGTCGATAGCGTCAATCGCACGGGCTACGGCCTGACGCTGGGCGTGCATTCGCGCATCGAATCGCAGGCGCAAGCGCTGCAGCGCCGCTGCCGCGTCGGCAATGTCTACGTCAACCGCAACATGATCGGGGCCGTGGTCGGCGTCCAGCCCTTCGGCGGGCGCGGGTTGTCGGGCACCGGCCCGAAGGCCGGCGGCCCGGCCTACCTGCACGCCTTCGCCAGCGAGCGCACGGTATCGGTCAACACGGCGGCGGTCGGGGGCAATGCGACGTTGCTCTCGCTCGGCGAGCAGTGACGGCTGTTAGACTTCCCGTTTCCCGTCCCATCGCGAGCCCCCCATGAAGCTACACCCCCAAACCCAGGCCGTGCTCGACGCGCTCGCGGCGATGAAGCTGCCGCCGCCGGACCAGGTGCCCGTCGCCGAGGCGCGCGAGCAATACATGCGCGCCCGCGCTGCTTTCCTCGCTGCGCCCGAGGAGGTCGCCGCGTGCGTAGACCGAACCCTCCCCGGCCCCGCCGGCGAGATCCCGGTGCGCATCTATCGCGCGCAGGGGAGCAATGCCGGTGAGCTGCTGCCGGCGCTGGTGTTCTTTCATGGGGGTGGCTGGGTGTTCGGCAACCTCGACAGCCACGACCCGCTGTGCCGGGCGCTCGCCAACCGCGCGCGCTGCGCGGTGGTGGCGGTGGACTATCGGCTGGCGCCGGAGAACAAGTTCCCGGCGGCGTTCGAGGACGCGCTCGCCGCGCTGCGCGGGGTCGAGCGCCTGAGCCGCGAGCTGGGCATCGACGCGGCGCGCCTGGCCGCAGCGGGCGACAGCGCCGGCGGCAATCTGGTCGCGGTGGCCGCCATCGAGTTCCGCGAGTCGGGCGGCCCGCAGCTGGCGCTGCAGGTGCTGCTGTATCCGGTCACCGATTTCGCCATGACCACGCCGTCCTACCACCGGCTCGGGCAGGGCTACATGCTCACGCGCGAGCGCATGCTGTTCTTCCGCAACGCCTACCTGCGCGACACGCGCGACATCGACGACTGGCGGGCCTCACCGCTGAAGGCAAGGGACTTCTCGCGGCTGCCGCCGGCATTGGTCGTCACCGCCAGCTACGACCCGCTGCTCGACGAGGGCAAGGCCTACGCGGACCGCCTGGCCGCGGCCGGCGTCCCGGTCACCTATCGCTGCTACGAGGGCGTGATTCACGGCTTCCTGACGATGGCCGGCAAGATCGACTTGGGCAAGACGGGCATCGAGGAGATCGCGCAAGCCTTGCGGCAGGCGCTGCGGTCCTCTTAGCCGCCGCATCCGGGCTAAACCGCGACCAGACCTGCGAGCGCCTGCTCGGGCGGCACATAGGGCCGCTTTACGTCCTGCGCGAGGCCCGCGTGCGTCACGTTCCCGGCGCAGATCTGCAGCCCGGCACGCAGGCCTGCATCCCCGGCGAGCGCCGCCAGACCGCGGTCGGCCAGCTTGACGAGATAGGGAATGGTCGCCTGCGTGAGCGCCAGCGTCGCGGTGCGTGCCACCGCCGAGGGCATGTTGGGCACGCAGTAGTGGATCACGCCTTCCTCCACGTAGGTCGGCGCCGAATGGGAGGTTGGGCGGGAAGTCTCCGCGATGCCACCCTGGTCGATCGAGATGTCGACGAACACCGAGCCCGGGCGCATCCTGCGCAGCAGCTCGCGGGTGATGAGCCTGGGGGCAAGCTTGCCCGGCGTGAGCGTCGCGCCGACCACCAGATCGGCGCCCGCCACTTGCTCGGCGATCGCCAGGGCCTGCGAGTAGCAGGTCCTCACCCGGCCGTCGTAGAACTCCTCCAGGTGCGCAAGCGCATTGCTGTTCACGTCCAGCACCGTGACCTCGGCGCCCATGCCCACCGCCACGCGCACCGCGTTCTGACCCGAGGCGCCCGCGCCGATCACCACGACCCTGGCCGGCGGCACGCCCGGCACGCCGCCGAGCAGCACGCCGCTGCCGCCGTTGGCCATCTGCAGGGCCCAGGCGCCGAACTGAACCGACAGCTTGCCGGCGATGCGCGACATCGGCGCCAGCAGCGGCAGTCCGCCGGCGGCGTCGGTGACGGTCTCGTAGGCGATGCCGATGGCGCCCGAGGACAGCAGCGTCTCCAGCAGCGCCGGCTCCGGCGCCAGGTGCAGGTAGGCGAACAGGATCTGCCCGCGGCGCTGCAGTCCGTACTCGGGCGGCTGCAGCTCCTTCACCTTCACCACCATGTCCGCGTCCCACACTTGGCGGTGGCTGGGGGCGATGCGCGCCCCCGCCGCCTCGAAGTCCGCGTCCGCGATGCCCACGCGCGCGCCGGCCTGGGTTTCGACCAGCACCCCGTGGCCGTGCTCGACCAGCGTGTGCACGCCGGCCGGCGTCAGGCCCACACGGTACTCATGGTTCTTGATTTCCTTCGGTACACCGATCAGCATCGACGCTCCTTTGGCCGCGCCATACCGCACGTGCCCGGGGCAGGCGGCCCGAAAGTTGCGTTATTCTGCCCCAAGCGGGAAGCATGTCCCGCGCCCGCTGGGGGCACCATGAGCGAGAAATCGTTCCGGCTGGAGCACGATCTGCTGGGCGACCGGCAAGTGCCTGCGGATGCCTACTGGGGCATCCACACGCTGCGTGCGCTGCAGAACTTCCCCATCACCGGCACGCCGATCAGCGCCTACCCGCGCCTGATCGACGCGCTCGCCTGCGTGAAGCAAGCCGCGGCGCTGGCCAATGCCGAGCTGGGAATCCTGGACGCGGAGCGCACGCAGGCCATCGTGGAAGCCTGCAAAGAGATCCGCCGCGGCGAGCTGCACGACCAGTTCGTGGTGGACGTGATCCAGGGCGGGGCGGGCACCTCCACCAACATGAACGCGAACGAGGTGATCGCCAACCGCGGCCTGGAGCTGCTGGGCCGCGGCAAGGGCGAGTACACCGCGCTGCACCCGCTGGATCACGTCAACCTCAGCCAGAGCACCAACGACGTATATCCCACCGCCATCAACCTGGCGCTGTGGCTCGCCATCGACGAGCTGGTCCAGGCCATGGAGACGCTGCGGCGCGGGTTCGAGCGCAAGGTGATCGAGTTCGCCGACGTGATCAAGATGGGGCGCACCCAGCTTCAGGACGCGGTGCCCATGACTCTGGGCCAGGAGTTCAGCACCTTCGCGGTGATGCTGGAGGAGGACCAGAGCCGCCTGCGCGAGGCGGCTCTGCTGATCCAGGAGATCAACCTGGGCGCGACCGCGATCGGCACCGGCATCAATGCCGACCCGCGCTACGCGGCCCTGGCCTGCCGTTACCTGGTGGACGTCTCGGAGGTGCCGGTAACCACCGCCCCCAACCTGATCGAGGCGACGCAGGACGCGGGCGCCTTCGTGCAGCTCTCCGGCGTGCTCAAGCGCGTCGCGGTCAAGCTGTCGAAGACCTGCAACGATCTGCGGCTGCTGTCGAGCGGCCCGCGGGCGGGCTTCGGCGAGATCAACCTGCCGCCGGTGCAGGCCGGGTCGAGCATCATGCCCGGGAAGGTGAACCCAGTGATTCCGGAGGTGGTCAATCAGGTGGCCTTCGAGGTGATCGGCAACGACACCACGGTGACCTTCGCCGCCGAAGCCGGACAGCTGCAGCTGAACGCGTTCGAGCCGATCATCGCCCACAGCCTGTTCAAGAGCCTCACGCACCTGCGCCAGGCCTGTCTGACGCTGGCGGAGAAATGCGTGGCGGGCATCACGGCTAACCGCGCCTATCTGCGCAAGACGGTGGAGCGTTCGGTGGGGCTGGTGACCGCGCTGACGCCGCACATCGGCTACGAGGCCGCCTCGCGGCTGGCCAAGGAGGCGCACGAAACCGGCGCGAGCGTCTACGATCTGGTGCTGCACAAGGGCCTGCTCGACCAGAAGCAGCTCGACGCCCTGCTGGACCCGGATGTGCTGACCCGGCCGGGACGGGTGGCGGAGTAGGCGCGCCCCGCAGTTGCCGGCTAGGCGCTTTGTGCGCGCGCCGCCGGCGCCACCGATGCGGGTTTGCGCGCGCGCCACACCAGGCGGACGCCGAGCAGGAGGGCGAGCAGGACTGCGAAGATCGCCGGCTCGGTGATGTCCTTCTTCACCAGCCACCAGTAGTGCACGACACCCAGGATTGCGATCGCGTACACCAGCCGGTGCAGCAGCTGCCAGCGGCGCGCGCCCAGGCGCTTGACCATGCCGTTGGTGGAGGTCGCCGCCAGCGGTATCAGGAGCACGAACGCGGTGAAGCCCACGGTGATGAACGGCCGCTTGGCGACATCCTTCACGATGCCCATCCAGTCGAAGAACTGGTCGAGCCAGATATACGTGGTGAAGTGCAGGCACACGTGGAAGAAGGCGAACAGGCCCAGCATGCGCCGCAGGCGTAGCAGCCAGTTCAGGCCGGTGAGCCGGCGCAAGGGCGTCACCAGCAGCGTGACGAGCAGGAAGGTCAACGTCCACCAGCCGGTGGCGTGCGTGATGTACTCGATCGGATTGGCGCCCAGCCCGCCGCTGACACCGCGCCAGGCGAGCAGCGCGAGCGGGACCAGGCAGGCCGCGAACACGGCCGCCTTGATCCAGCCGATCTGCGTCTGACTCGGCGACTTGACCGACATCGATCTCCGCTCCGACGGTGTGCGCAGCCCGGATGAAGTGAAGCGCAATCCGGGGAAACGAAAGTCGTTGTCTCCTCGCTCGTTGCGCCCGGCGCCTCAGTAGTTCTTCTTCAGATCCATCCCGGCATACATCGCCGCGACCTGGTCGGCGTAGCCGTTGAACATCAGCGTCGGCCGCTTGCCGAACTCGCCGATGCGGCGCTCCTTCGCCTGGCTCCAGCGCGGATGGTCCACCTCGGGGTTGACGTTGGAGTAGAAGCCGTACTCGCGCGGCTGCGCGATGTTCCAGGTAGTTTGCGGCTGGCGTTCGGTGAAGCGCACTTTGACGATCGACTTGCCGTTCTTGAAGCCGTACTTCCACGGGATGATCACCCGCACCGGTGCACCGTTCTGGTTCGGCAGCGCCTCGCCGTAGAGCCCGAGGCAGAGCAGGGTGAGCGGGTGCTGCGCTTCGTCCATGCGCAAGCCCTCGGTGTAGGGCCACTTGAGCACGGGCATTCTGATCCCCGGCATCTGCTGTGGATCGGCCAGGGTGACGAACTCCACGTACTTCGCCTTGCCGGTGGGCTCGACCCGCTTGATCAGCTCGTTCAGCGGATAGCCGACCCACGGGATCACCATCGACCAGCCTTCCACGCAACGCATGCGGTACACGCGCTCTTCGAGCGCGGCGAGCTTGAGCAGCTCGTCGATGTCGAAGACCTTCGGTTTCGCGACCTCGCCCTCCACCGCCACCGTCCAGGGGCGCGTCTTCAGGGTGTGCGCGTTCTCGGCCGGCTCGTCCTTGTCGGTGCCGAACTCGTAATAGTTGTTGTAGGTGGTGACGTCCTTGAGGGGCGTCTGCTCCTCGGCGGTGCTGAACGCGCTCTTGCGCACGTTGGCAAGCTTCGCGCCGGCGCGCGCGATGCGCGGGCCGGTCAGGATGCTCGCCGCGCTCAGGCCGGCGCCGGCGCCGTACGCACCGGCGGCCCGCAGGAACTCGCGCCTGCGCCGGTACACGTCGCACGGCGTGATCTCCGACGGCGGTATATCGGGTTTGCTGCGGATCAACATTGTCGCTCCTTCGCGTCGCGTCTTCGTCGTATGCGGCCGGCGCTCCTTACGCGCATCTTATACGACCATCCCGGTCGCGCGGATGCAAGCCTGGTGCGCCCCTAAGGCGCGACTTGAAAAACCACTTCCCCGGCGGGGCGGTTCCGGCTAGATCAGGAACAGCGTGGCCAGGCCCAGGAAGATGAAGAACCCGCCGCTGTCCGTGATCGCGGTGATCAGCACGCTGGAGCCCACCGCCGGGTCGCGGCCGACCTTGACCATGAGCATCGGGATGAACACGCCGAACAGCGCCGCCACCAGCAGATTGAGCGTCATGGCGGCGGTCATCACCAACCCCAGCGGCACGCTGCCGTACAGCAGCATCGCGAACACGCCGATGATGCCGCCCCAGACCAGCCCGTTGAGCAGGGCGATGACGAATTCCTTGCGCAGCAGCGCCCGCGCGCCCGGCTGGCTGATCTGTCCCAGCGCGAGCGCGCGCACGATCATGGTGATGGTCTGGTTACCCGAGTTGCCGCCGATGCCGGCCACGATCGGCATGAGCGCGGCGAGCGCGACCAGCCGCTCGATGCTGCCCTCGAACACCCCGATCACGCGCGAGGCCACGAAAGCGGTCACCAGATTCACCGCCAGCCAGGGCCAGCGGTTGCGGGCGCTGGCCCACACCGACGAGAAGATGTCCTCTTCTTCGCGCAGGCCGCCGCGGTTGAGGCGCTCGTTCTCGGCCGCTTCGCGCACGTAGTCCAGCACCGCGTCCACGCTCACCCGGCCCACCAATCGGCTGCGTTCGTCCACCACCGGCGCGGTGACCAGGTCGTAGCGCTCGAACGCCTGGGCCGCCTCGGCCGCCTTGTCGGCCGGCGTCAGCACCAGCATGTCGGTCTTCATCGTCTCGCGCACGGTGCGCTCGGGATCGTTCACCAGCAGCGTGTTGACCGGCAGCACGCCCCGCAGCCGCTCGTTGCGGCCCACCACGAAGATCTGGTCGGTGTGGTCGGGCAGGCCGTCGAGCCGGCGCAGGTAGCGCAACACCGTTTCAAGGGTCACGTCGTCGCGGATCGTCACCAGGTCGAAATCCATCAGTGCGCCCACCGAGCCCTCGGGGTAGGACATGGCGGAACGCAGCTGCTCGCGCTCCTCGACCGGCAGCGCCCGGAACACGTCCTGCATGACGTCGTCGGGCAGGTCCGGGGCGAGGTCCGCCAGCTCGTCGGCGTCCAGCGTCTCCGCCGCCGCCACCAGCTCGGCCGGCTCCATGTGCGCGATGAGGCTCTCGCGCACCGGCTCGGACACTTCCAGCAAGATCTCGCCGTCGCGGTCGGCCTTGACCAGGTCCCACACCGCCAGGCGCTGCTCGCGCGGCAGCGCCTCCAGGATGTAGGCGATGTCCGCCGGGTGCAGCTCGTCGAGCTTCTTCTGCAGCTCGGCGACATGCTGCTTTTGGACGAGCGTCTCCACCAGCTCGTGCCGGGGCATCTCCTGCTTGTGCACCAGACCTTCGACCAGGCGCTGCTTCTCCAGGAGTGCGTGGATCTCCTGCAGATGCTCCTGGACGCGGTCGGGCGCGGCGGTTTCCTTGGCTTCGGACATGGCGGGGCGTGTCGGCCGGGCGGGCCGAATAAGCAAGATTCTAGCCGCGGGATACCACCGCGCCTAGCGCGGCGGCGTGCGATGGCGCTGACGCTGCGCTGGGTGCGCCCTCAAGGCGCGAATTCAAGAAAACCTTTGCCCGCCTCACGAGGCCGGGCGGTGTTGTGCGTCAGAGTCGCGTCGCGAGGACGCGGGTCGCCTGCCAGGAGATGAATTGCACGCCGCCCGCGCGCTTGGCGTACACGGTGTGGAAGCGCAGGCGCACCGAGCGTTCCTCCCCTTTCACCGTCACGTCGAAATCCGCGTCGCCGCTGAGTATCGCGATACAACCGTAGGTGCGCACCTTCACGTTGCTGCGTTTCATCGAGCGGTACTTGACCTCGCCCGAGCGCATCGACTCGATGTAGGCGGCCTTGTCGTCCACGACCGCGCTGGAGTGGATGTACACCAGGTCGGGACCGAACAGTTTCTCCATGGCGGCGAAGTCGTTGCCGGTTTGCGCGGCGTAACGCGCGTCCTCTGCCCGCAACGCCTCCTCCGCGGTGATGCTGCCGCTGCACTCCTGCGCCGACGCGGTGCCTGAGGCCGTCACGCCCAGCGTCAGGTAACCGAACAGCAGCACGAACGCGCTCTTGATCATGGTCTCCTCCTTGCGGATTCTCGCACGCCGCGGATCAAAGCGGACTTGCGGCTCACTGCCGTGTCAACACCGCGAAGGGCTTTGCCGCGCACTTGTAGGGCGCCTTCTTGCCGGTGATCTTGTACAGACGCAGCTCGGCGCCTTTCCAGCCGTAGCCGACGCGTTGCGTGCCCTCCGGCTCGCGCTCACGATGGCTGAGCAACAGCTCGCAACTCGCGTTGCCGGGATCGAGCGACACCTCGTAGGCGAACGCGGCGTCCGGCAGGATGGCCTCCCCGCTCTCGGTGAACTCGTAAGTGTTGCCGTCCGCATCCATGTACTGTCCGGCGATCACCAGGCGGTTGACCAGCGTCTCCAGCGGCTCGCTCAGCCGTAGGTAGGTGAGGAAACGGCGCTTGGCGAAGGTAGGCTCGGCGATGGACAGCGTGCGGAACACACCGTCGGCGTTGCGCTCGCCGCGGAACGGGATGTAGGTGAGCTCGCTTGCCCTGATGCCCGGGCGGTCCTCCTGCGCCACGGCCAGGCGGTACTCCTTGGGCTTGGCGCCGGGCTGCACGTCGATGATCGCCTGCAGCACCACGCTCTGGAAATTGGTGATCGCGATCGGATAGCCGTTTCCTTCGCGCTGGATCTTGATGGCGATGCCCGCCGCTTGCCGACCTGTGACGTGCGGCGCACGAGAGGCGCGCAGGCGCTCGAGGTAGTCACGCGAGATCCAGGTGCCTTCCAGGTCCGTGAGATACACGCGGTCCCGCTTGGCTGCGGCTGGCTTCGGCGGCTGGGGCTGCTGCGCCGGCTGCGGCTCCTGCGCCGGCTGCGGCTCCTGGGCGCCGGCTTCGGCGCAGGCGAGAAACGCACACAGTGCGAGCACGGCGGCGCCGCGCCGGGAAGTTCGAGTATCAGCCATGTCTGCCTGGTTGGTGTTCTCGTGTCGCGCGGCCGCCAGGCCGTCGCTCAATCAGCCGCCGGCGGGCGCCGTTTCCACAGGCCGGTTGCCTGTTCGAAGGCGTACGCGAGCTGCAGCACCCCGAAATCGTCGCGCGGCGCGCCAATCAGCTGCAGGCCGACCGGCAGCCCTTCCGGGGTGAACCCGCAGGGCACCGAGATCGCCGGCAAGCCGGTGGCGCTGATGTGATAGCACGACTTCATCCAGTCGAGATAGGTGGTGAGCGGCCGGCCGTCGATTTCCTTCACCCACGGCTGGCTCACGTCGAAGGGCGGCACCTGCGCCACGGGGGCTGCAAGGAAGGCGTATTGTTCCATAAACACCCGCACGCGTTGGTACAGCTCGCTGCGCTTGACCTCGGCCCGTCCCACCTGCGGGCCGGTGAGCTTGGCGCCCTCCTCGATGTTCCAGATCACCGTGTCTTTCATCAGCGCGCGGTGGCTGCGCATCAGCTCCCCATAAGCCAGCTCGAAGTTCCATGCGCGCAGCACGCGGAACACCTCGTCCGCCTCGCGCAGGTCCGGGGTGGCGTCCTCTACGGTCAAGCCGATCGATTCCAGCACCGCTCGGCCGCTCTTCAGGGCCTCGCTCACGCGCGGATCGATCGGCAGGCCACCCAGGTCTGCGCTCCATGCCACCTTGACGCCGCGGAAGTCGCGCCCCAGCGGCCGTGCGAACAGGCTACCGGGCTCGGTGATCGACAGGGGCGCGCGGGGGTCCGGACCGGCGATCGCGCTCAGCATCAGCGCCGCGTCCTCCACGGTTCGCGCCATCGGACCGAGCACAGCCAGGCTGAACCAGGCATTGACCGCCGGCCACGAGGGCACACGGCCTGCCGACGGCCGCAAGCCGACGACGTTGCAGAAGCTCGCCGGGTTGCGCAGCGAGCCGCCGAGATCGGAACCGTCCGCGATGGGCAGCATGCCGGCGGCCAGCGCCGCGGCCGCCCCGCCGCTGCTGCCGCCGCAGGTCTTCTCGAGCTGCCAGGGGTTGCGCGTGGCGCCGAACACCGGGTTGAAGGTCTGCGACCCGGCGCCGAACTCCGGTGTGTTGGTCTTGCCGATCAGGATCGCGCCTGCGGCGCGCATGCGCTCCACCAGCAGGCCATCCTGGTCGGGCACATGATCCCGGTAGATCGGCGACCCGAACGTGGTGCGGATGCCCGCGGTGGGCATCAGGTCCTTGTGCGCGACCGGCAGCCCATGCAGCGGCCCCGGCGCGTCGCCGGCCCGCAGTCGCCGGTCGGCCGCGCGCGCGCCTTCGAGCGCGCGCTCCGGCAGCAGCGTCACCAGCGCGTTCACCTTCGGGTTGACGCGCTCGATCTGCTCCAGATGGGCGCGCATCACCTCTTCGCACGACACCGTGCGGGCGCGGATGCGCCGCGCCAGCTCGCTGGCGGTGAGGAAGCACAGCTCACGGTTCACCGGACGGCTCCGCCGGGTCCGCTCAGGACCGGAAGATGAAGTACACCGCGCCCAGGATGCAGAGGCCCGCCCACAGGTAGTCGAGCTTCACAGGCTGATGCATATACAGGACGGCGAAAGGGACGAACACGCTCAGGGTGATCGCTTCCTGCAGGATCTTGAGCTGCGGCAGCGTCATCACCGTGTAGCCGCCACGGTTGGCGGGCACCTGCAGCAGGTACTCGAACAGCGCGATGCCCCAGCTTGCCAGGGCGGCGATGTACCAGGGCTTGTGGTTCAAGTCCTTGAGATGCGCGTACCAGGCGAACGTCATGAACACGTTGGACGCGCTCAGCAGCAGGATGGTCTTGAGCGTGACGGGCATCGTTCGTTGTGGGTGCCGACGCCGATCGACCGCGATACCGGATGGCGCGGCGCGCGTCGGCCTCTTCGACGGCGCGCTAGTCTACCCGCTCCCGGGCCGTCATGATGGCGTCGCGGACGGCGCGCAGCTCGGCTGCTTCGAGGAGTTCGATCTGCTCACCGGTGGCGTCGGGCCGCAGCCCGAGCAGGCGATAGCACTCCTCCAGGTCGGGGAAGCGGTTGGAACGCACGTGCTGCTCGTACAGCTCGGCGAACACGGAGGTACCGGTCAACCGGTCGAGCTGCGCGAACAGCTCCAGCGCGCTCCAGCCGGTCTCCGGCGACAGACAGCACTCGCGCAGGCGGGCGAGCGCCAGGTCGAGCGACTGCGCGCCGCCGCTGCGGCTGCGCAGGCGCTGATCGGCGAGCAGCATGATCGCCGCCCCGCTCCAGTACACGCGCATGAAGGCGCCGTCGCGGTACATGCGCTCGGTGGCGTCGGCCAGCGTGACGCCGGGCATGCTCTGCATGCCCCGGCGAAAGCTCGCGTGCATGTGCTGCCATGCCTCGGCCACCGGGATCATGCCGGAGCGTGCGCGCAGCACATCCTGGTAGTAGCTCGCCATGCCCTCCGGCAGCCAGGCGTCCTCCGGCCGGACGTAGGGCAGCAGCAGATGCGACAGCTCGTGCACCGCGCTCCAATCGGTCAGGAACGCCGCCAGCGGCTTGCGCTGATTGATGAAGAAGTGCACCGAGGGCATCCCGCCGCGCACCACGTAGGCCGAGGGCACCGGCTCGTTGCCGCGCGCGTTGGGCACCACGATCAGCTGCACGGTATCCACCGGGAAGCGCCCGTACAACGTGGTCACCGCGGTGGCCGCACGCGTCAGCCACTCGCGCACGAACTCCCACTCCACCTCGGGCGCACCGTGCAGCACCGCCACCCGCAGGCGTGCGCCGGGCACGTCGATCTCGCGCTCGGTGAAGTGCCCGAAGGCCACTGCCGCCGGCCAGTCGTACGGTCCATGACCCAGGCGGTAGGCGCTCACGCTGCCGTCGGCCGCGCGCACCGGCCGCCACGGTGCCGAGGCAGAGATGCCTTCCGGCAGAGTGAAGCCGACCTCGATGTCCTCGTCCTGCGCCAGGGCGGGCGGACGCCACAGCCACACCCCGACCTCGGCGATCAGGTCCGGGCCCACACGCCGCGTCGGGCCGCCGCCGCGCTGGTGCCGGCCCTGGAACTTATCGACCTTGGCGGTGTAGGCGATGCACGCGTCCGGCGCCAGCGGGCCGAGCTTGAGCTCGGCGCCGTTGGGCTCGAGCCGCCTGCCGCCTTCCACCTGCACCTGCTCCAGCGCCCGGGAGGCGTCCAGGGACTCCGCCACCAGGTACGGCGGCGGTGCACCGTCGAAGCAAGCGCGCACCCGGATCTCGCTGATCTCGGGGTCGACGGTTACGGTATAGCGGTGCAGGCGCGCCTCTACGACCGCGGGAGCGGCCGCGACCAGCAGCGCGAACAGGCGGACAACGGTGCAGGGCATAGGATGCGCGCGCTTCGCTGCAAACAACGTGCCTTAGGATAAGGGAGAATGCGACGCTGCGGTTTCGGGCTTCGATGCGGGGGCGCCCGGCGCGTCGGCGGTGCGTCCAACCACCCGCCGGTGACGGGCATCGGCCGACAGCACGGCCCCGGCAGGGCATAAGGATGACGGACTTCGACCACGATGTGCTGATCGCGGGCGCCGGACCGGCAGGCAGCTACGCCGCGTATCTGCTGGCCCGCGAGGGGATGCGCGTGGCCTTGCTCGACCGCGCGCGCTTTCCGCGCGACAAGGTCTGCGGCGGCGGATTGTCGGCGAAGACGCTCGCGCTGCTGGAAACCGCCCCCGGGCCGGTGGTGCACAAGACCTTCACCGGGGCCTGGATCGCCTGGCGCGGCCGGCGCGCGTTCGCGAAGGACCTGGGCCGGCCGGTCGGCTGCACGGTGGCGCGCAGCGAGTTCGATCACTGGCTGGTGCTCCGGGCGCAGGCCGCGGGCGCGCAGTTCCACCCCGAGACCGCGGTGCGCGGGGTGACGCAGGGCACGCGCGGGGTGCAGATCGACACCGAGCGCGGCGCGTTCCGGGCGCGCATCGTCTTGGCGGCGGACGGCGTCGCGAGCACGCTGCGCGCACAACTGTTCGGACGCCGCGCCGTTGCCGTCGCCCCCGCCGTGGAGGCGCTGGTCTACTGCTCCGGGGAGCGCTTGCAGCGGTTCGGCGAGCGGGTGCTGTTCGATCTGGGCGGCATGCCGCGCGGGTACGGTTGGATCTTTCCGAAGCGCGATCACCTCAACGCGGGGGTGTACTCGATCTTCGGGGGCGCCGGGATCCGCAAGCATCTGCAGGCGTTTCTCCGCTGCCACGGCCTGCCGGCCGACGGGCGCAACGTGTGCGTGCGCGGGCACGCCATCCCGGTGCGCAATGCGCTGCACAGCTACCAGCGCGGATCCGTATGGCTGCTGGGCGATGCAGCGGGCTTCGCCGAGGCCGTGTATGGCGAGGGGATCTACTTCGCACTCAAGAGCGCGAGGCTGGCGGCAAGCGTGGTGCTGGAGGCGGGCGGATCGCCGGCCGCCGGCGAGTACGACCGCCGGGTGCGAGCGGAGCTGGAACCTGAGCTGCGCTGGTCGCAGCGGGTCGGGCGTGCGCTGTTCTCGATCGGACCGCTGGCGTTCGATCCGCTCGCCCGCAGCCGACTGGCGTGCGACTGGTTCGCCGCTCTGATCACCGGCGAGCTGAGCTACCGCGCATGCTTCTGGCGCGCGGTTGGGGCCTCGCCTGCGTGGCTGCTGTCCCGGCGCCATGCGCTGCGCCCCGGCAGCGAATGGCACCCCGCGGCATGAACGCGGGTGTCAGGCTGCCGACCGCCGCAACCACACCGCCGTGTCGTGGAACACCGCGCCGCCGTTCGGCCAGCCGGGGTCCGCGCTGGTGAGGGCGTTGATCCCCAGCCCGTTCTCGAAGTAGCGGTTCGGCCAGATCCCCTCCACCACCACCACGCCACGCTGCTGGCCGTCCTGCGGCTTGACGTGGACGACGATCTCGCCGCGCTCGTTGCCGAGCCGCACGCGCTCGCCCTCGCTCACGCCCAGCGCCGCGCAATCCTCCGGGTGAATCAGCGCCGTGGGACGCCGCTCGCGCTTGAGCGAGCTGGGGGTCTCGCTGAAGGTGGAGTTGAGGAAGGTGCGGGCCGGCGCCGCGACCAGCCGGAACGGCTTGTCCGGGGTGGCGTTGTCGATCACGTCGAAGTGGTCGGGCAGCACCGGCATCTGCTGCCAGCGGCCGCCGAAGCGCCGCCAGTCCGCCCGGAAGTGGAACTTGCGGTCGGCGGTGTCGAAGCCGTCCAGGAAGTGCATCTTCTCGAACGGGTAAGCGAAATCCTGACCGCCGCGCTCGTAATTGGTCTGCGCGTCCCACATACCGGAGCGACGCAGAGTCTCGTCCATGATCTCCCACACGCTCATCTCGAAGCCGGGGTGGCGCGCGCCCAGCCGCCTGGCAAGCTCGCAGATCACGTGATGGTTCTCGCGCGCCTCGCCGGGCGGCTCGATCAGCTTGCGCGCCACCTGGAACACCGTGTGGCCGCTGGCGGTGTAGAAGTCGTCGTGCTCCAGGAAGCTGGTGGCCGGCAGCACGACGTCGGCGAAGGCCGCGGTCTCGGTCAGGAACTGCTCGTGCACGCAGGTGAACAGGTCCTCGCGCGCCAGGCCGGCGTGCACCTTGTTGAGCTCCGGGCACACCATGGCCGGGTTGGTGTTCTGCACCAGCAGCGCGGTCACCGGCGGCCCGCCCTTCAGCGCGTCCGGGTCGCCGGTCAAGATCGGTCCCAGGCGCGACTGGTCCAGCTCGCGCACCGAGCGGTCGATCACGTCCAGGCCCTCGATCAGCGTGCGGTCGAGCGGATAGATGCCGGTGTGGCCGTACAGCGCGCCGCCGCCTTTGTGCTGCCATGCGCCGGTGACCGCCGGCAGGCACACCGCGGCGTGCATGTTGGCCGCACCGTTGCGCGAGCGCGAGAAGCCGTGATGGCAGCGGATGAAGCTGCGCTTGGTGTGCCCGTACAGGCGCGCGAACTCGACGATGGTCTGCGCCGGCAGGCCGGTGATGCCCGCCGCCCACTGCGGGCTGCGCGTGCGCAGATGCGCGGCGAGCTCATCGGGGCAATCGGTGTAGCGGCGCAGGTAGTCCCAGTCGGCGAAGCCCTCGGCGAACAACACGTGCATCACGCCGCAGGCGAGCGCGCCGTCGGTGCCGGGACGCAGCGCCAGGTGCAAGTCGGCTTTCTCGGCGGTGCCGGTGCGGTAGGGGTCCACCACCACCAGCTTCGCGCCGCGCTTCTTCGCCGCCATCGCGTGCTGCATGACGTTGACCTGGGTATTGACCGGGTTGCCGCCCCAGATCACCACCAGATCGGCGTGCTCGGCCGCTTCGCGCAGGTCCACTCCGCGCTTCGCCCCCACGCCAGCGATCCAGCCGGTGTCGGAGAGCGTCACGCAGATGGTCGAGTACCAGCGCGAGTACTTCATCGCGTGGCGCAGCCGGTTGATGCCGTCGCGCTGCACCAACCCCATGGTGCCGGCGTAGAAGTACGGCCAAACGGTCGGCGTGCCGTAGCGCGCCGCCTTCTCGGTGAACGCTTCGGCCACGCGATCCAGCGCCTCGTCCCAGGAGATGCGCTTCCACTGGTTCGCGCCCTTGGGCCCGTTGCGCAGCAAGGGGTGCGTGAGCCGCTCCGGGTGGTGCACCCGCTCGGCGTAGCGCGCCACCTTCTCGCAGATCACCCCGCCGGTGTAGGCGTTGCGCTGCGAGCCGCGCACGCGGCCGATGGTGCGGGCGTCCAGAATCTCCACGTCGAGCGCGCAGGTACTGGTGCAGTCGTGCGGGCACACGGAGGGGGCGATGCGTAAGGGCGCGTTCATCCTCGGGCAGGCGGCTCGGTGAAGCGGGCAAGCGAGCAACGTACCACACTGGTGCGCAGGCCGCAGGCCTCAAACGGCGGGCTTTCCACCCGGCCACACCGGGGTCTGAGCGAGATCCGGCCAGGCGATCGGCGCGCGGCAGCGGCGCTCCACCTGCGCCTGCGGCCCGTCTGCGTCCCATTGCGCGGCGACGTAACGGTTGCCGGTGACGCCGTCCGCCGCATCCGAGCACAGCCAGACGATCGGCGGAGCCATCACCGCGGGTGCGATCAGCGCGCTGCGCTGGAAGCCGGAGCCGGAGGGCACCATCGGCGTGTCGGCCGGGCCCCCGGGGATGACGACGTTGACCGTGACGCCGCTGCCCG
This sequence comes from Burkholderiales bacterium, assembly GCA_036554965.1. Taxonomy (GTDB): domain Bacteria; phylum Pseudomonadota; class Gammaproteobacteria; order Burkholderiales; family SHXO01; genus SHXO01. The sequence continues at coordinate 22,882 of DATBMG010000223.1, read as the reverse complement.
CGAACTCCTTGGCGTGCGCCGCCGCCATCGCCTCCAGACCGGCTTTGCACGGCCCGTAGGGCTGAAAGCCCCCGCGCAGCATGGTGAAGAAGCTGGTGGTGACGTCGATGATGCGGCCCCAGCGCTGATCGAGCAGGTGCTGGATCGATGCGCGTGTCATGTTCCAGGCGCCGGACAAGTTCACCGCCACGAAGCGTTGCCACATCTGCGGCGTGATCTCGCGGATGTCGACCAGCCGCTGCATGTGGTCGGCGCGTATCGCACCCATACCCAGCGCGCCATTGTTGATCAGGATGTGCAGCCCGCCCAGGCCACCGATCGTCGCGGCCACTGCACGCTCGCAGGCGGCGTAATCCGCGATGTCGGTCACCTCGACCCGCAGCCGGTCGCCGCCGCGCATCAGCTCGCCGTCGGGCACCAGCTCGTCGCGCAGCTCCGCGAGCCCGTGCTCGTTCACATCCAGCGCGGCGACCTTGGCGCCCTCGTCCAGGAGCGCCCGCACCAGCACTCGCCCGAACCCGCCCGCCGCACCGGTGACGATCGCTACCTTTCCGCTCAATCGGGTGTTCGACATCCCGCCTCCTTCGCCGAGCTGTTGACTGGCGAGCATGGTACGCGAGGTCCGGCGCTGCGCGCGTCAGCGGGCAGCATGCGCCCGAGCCGCCTGCGGTCAGGGCGTCGAAAGCGTCGTAGAATCCCGGTCCCATTTGGAGCGTCCCGCATGAAGCTCGAGTTCAAGGGCGTATTTCCGGCGCCCCCTACGCCGCTCACCCAGGACGGGCGAGTGCACGAGAAGGCGCTGCGCGCGCTGCTGGAAGACAACATCGCGCACGGCGCGAACGGATTCTGGATGGCGGGAAGCACCGGCGAGGGCCCGATCCTGGCCGACGAGCAGCGCGACACGGTCGCGCGGGTCGCCGGCGAGACCTGCCGCGGGCGGGCGCTCGTCATCATGCACGTCGGGGCCATGAGCACGGCCAGCGCGGTGCGCGCCGCGGGGACCGCCCGGGCCGCCGGCTGCGCCGCCGTGTGCTGTGTGCCACCGTTCTTCTTTCCCAGCAGCGAGCGTTCCCGCATCGAGCACTACAAGGCGGTGGCCGACGCCGCGGGCGATCTGCCGTTTTTCGTCTACAACCTGCCGCAACTGACGCAGGTCGAAACCGGGCCGGCGCTGATGGAGAAGTTCATGCGCGCGATTCCCACGCTCAAAGGCCTGAAGCACTCGGCCCCGAGCTTCGAGGATATCCGCGTGTTCGCCGACATGGGGCTCATGTGCTTCTCGGGCAACGGCGCGTTCCCGCTGCCCGCGCTTACCATGGGGGCGGTGGGCAGCATCGACGCCCCCCTCGCTCTGGCGCCCTGGCACTACGCCGAACTGTTCAGCGCCTGGGAGGCCAGCGACATGGCGCATGCCCAGGCGCTGCAGGACGGCGTGCGCAAGTACGTGGACCTGGTCTGGATGTTCGGCGCGCCCGCGCACGTGTGCAAGACGGTGCTCTCCGTGCGGCTCGGGATCGATTGCGGGCGTCCGATCCCGCCGGTGAACAGCCTGACCGACGACGAGCAGCACGAGGTGCTACGGGTTGCGCAGTCGCTGGGGCTCACCGAGCGGCGCGAACCACAGCCGCACGCGGCCCGCGCGCGCGGCCAGCCTTGAAGCGAAGCGCGCTCGCAAGCGCCGGCGACTCGCGGCCTGCGCTGAACTATCGAGCCGCGCCCTCCGCCGCTTTGCGCATGACCCCCCACAACGCTTCCACGTGCGCGCGCTCGGTGGGGATCGCGCCGATGCTCACCCGCACCATCCAGCGCCCGTCCAGCGTCGCCGGGGTGAGGTAGGCCTCGCCCGAGCGGTTGATCTGCTCGGCCCAGGCGAGCGTGTGGCGGTCCAGGGCTTCGCCCTCGAGTCCGCGCGGCTCGTGGCGCACGCAGATGGTCTGCAGCGGAACCGGGGCCAGCACGCGCCAGCCCGGCGTCGATTGGACTTGCGCCGCCAGCCACTTGGCGTTCTCGAGGTCGCGCCGCAAGCGCGCCTGCAGTGCCGCCACCCCTTGGCTGCGGATCAGGCACCACAGCTTCAGAGCGCGGAACCGGCGCCCCAGCGGAATGCCCCAGTCGCGCAGGTTCTTCACGCGCTCGTCCACGGCGCTGCGCAGATAGCTCGGGTTCGTGCTCATCACCCGCACCAGGTGCTGGGGATCGCGCACGTAGTAGAGCGAGCAGTCGAACGCCACCCCGAGCCATTTGTGCGGGTTGAGGACCAGGGAATCCGCACCTTCGATTCCGTGCCACAGCGCACGGCACTCGGGCAAGACCATGGCGGAGCCGGCCATGGCCGCATCCACGTGCAGCCACAGGCCGTTGGCGCGCGCCACCGCCGCGATGGGCTCGATCGGATCGATGGCGGTGGTGGTCGTGGTCCCGGTGGTGGCCACCACGGCGCACGGCTTGTGGCCGGCGGCGAGGTCGGTCCGCACCGCCTCGACGAGCGCCTGCGGTCGCATTGCGTAGGCCCGGTCGGTTTCGACGAAGTGCAGGTTGCCGCGGCCGAATCCCGCGAGCAGCGCTGCCTTTTCCACCGAGCTGTGGCCGTGCCCGGAGGCGTAGACGACGAGCGGCCGCTCTTCGTCCTGTAACCCGCCGCGGGCGAGCGAGTAGCTCGACGCCCGCTCGCGCGCGCACAGCAGCGCAACCAGCGTGCTGGTCGAGGCCGTGTCCTGGATCACTCCGCTCCAGGCCTCGGACAGGCCGACCATCTGCCGCATCCAGTCGGTCGTGACTTCTTCGAGCTCGGTGAGGGCCGGGCTCGACTGCCAGGACAGGCCGAGCACGCCCAGCCCGGTGCTCAGGTAATCGCCGAGCACCGAGGACAGCTCCGAGTTCGCGGGGAAATAGCCGAAGAAACGCGGGTGCTGCCAGTGCGAGAGGCCGGGAACGATGACGCGTTCGAGGTCGCGCAGGACCGCATCGAACGGCTCGGGCTGCTCGGAGGGCGAGGCCGGGAGCTGCGCGCGAATCGAGCCGGGCTCGGCGCGCGACATGACCGGCAGCTCGGCCACGCGTGTCCGGTAGTCGGCGATCCAGTCGATCAGCTGGTGGCCGAATTGTCGGAATTGCTCGGGGGTCATTGCCTCACCTGCTCGAAAAAAGAAAATCGCCGACGAGAATTCACCGTATCACGGCTGCGGGCTGGGAGCAGAGATCCGACGGCCGGCCAGCTCGGCGATCGCAGACAGGCACTCCAGCCGCGTCAGGCGCTCGAAGAGCGCTGCGGCGTCCACGTGCGCAGCAGACTTCGCGCAGTCCATGAACTTGGCGCGCAGCTCCTCGTCCCGGAGCGGCAGCTTGGCGTTGCCGCGCGCGAAGCGAATCTCGCCCGAGTCCAGGGTGCGCCCGTCCCTCAGCTTGATCGCCACGCGATCGGTGAGCGCGAAGGCCGGCTCCAGCGTACAGCGCGTCTCGGTCGTGGCGACTGAGAGCTTGCGCATCGTCTCCCGGACCATGGGCTTGCCGACGAACTCGTCGGTCAGCTCCGCGAGCCCGACCTTGCCCGCGACCAGCGCCGAGGCGACCGCGAACTCCAGGCTGAACTTCGCTTCGAGCCCGGTGACCGGCGCGTGGTTGCGCAGCATCCCGGCCTGCGTCGACCCGATGGTCGCCTCGACGCGCTCGACATCGCCGGGCGCGAGGCGGTTGGCACGGGCAAGATCGAGCACGCCGTCGATCACGCGGTGGGTCGCGTAGCACATCGGATACTTCTTGATCGACAGACCGAGCTCGAGAATCGCCAGCTTCTTGCCCAGATCGGACGCAGGCCGCGTGCGGTCGACCTTGCCGCTCGGAGATAGCGCGGCGAGGAATCCGCCTGCATGCTCGAGCGCGTCCGGCGCCGCCGTCATCCCGGCCTGCGCCAGCCGCGCCGCCTCGATACCGTTGGCCGCGGCCCGGCCGGCATGGAACGGCTTGGTCATGGTGCCAAAGTTGGCGGTCAGGCCGGCCGCCAGGCTGGCTGCGATCGCCAAGGCATCGCGCGATCGGTCCGCGCCGAGTCCGCGCAAGTTGGCCACCGCGGCGGCCACGGCGACCGTGCCGAACACGCCGGTCGGATGCCAGCCCTTGGCGTGGTGCGAGTCGGATTCGCGACCGATCAGTTCCGCCCACACCTCGTAGCCCACCAGGTACGCTCGCATCGCTGCCAGCCCCGATGCGCCGAGGGCCTCGCCCTCCGCCAGCACCGCGGGCACGAGCACCGTGCTCGGATGCCCGGCGAGCGCGACATCATCGTAGTCCAGCGCGTGCGCGGCGACGCCATTCACCAGCGCTGCCTCGGGCGCACCGGCACGCTCCTGGCCGAGGCAGAGGCTCGCCTCCGACAGGCTGGAGCGCTTGGCGCGCACGTGCTCGCGCACCAGTCTCGTGACCGGCTGGTCGTACCCGGCGAGCATCGTGGCGATGGTGTCGATGAATCCGGAGCGGATGATCCGGACCGCTTCGTCCGGAACGCGGTCGAGTCCAGGCCGTGCGACGAATGCGGCCAGCTGCCCGGTGAGTCCATCCATGGTGCGTCTCCCTTCAGCCTTCCGATCTGCTGGTTGAGCCTCTCATGGTACCGCGGGCAGCCGCTTCCCGACTCCGCCGCCCGTTCGCTCGCGCCCGCGGGCGCGCCGCAAGCGGGAATTCCACTCATGGAAACAACGGCATAAGAAAATACTGGTAATCCTACCAAAATGTTTGGTAGCATTACCAAATGGACGCCCGCACCAAGATACTCCAAGCCGCGCTCGGCCTGCTCGCCAAGGGCGGCGCCCAGGAACTGACGCAGCCGCGCATCGCCAAGGCGGCCGGCGTGCGCCAGAGCCACCTCACTTATTACTTCCCGACGATCCACGAGCTGCTCCAGGCGGTGGCGAAGTACACCCTGGAGGCGATGGTCGCGGAGACGCAGGTGCAGCAGGATCCCGGCCGGCGTGCGCCGTCTCTGCTCGACGCGGCGATCGCCACCGCGGCCGACAAGCGGCGCATGCGCATGGTGCTGGGCCTGGTGACCACGGTGGATCGCGAGTCGAAGATGAAGCCGCAGATGCGCGCGTTCCTCAAGGAGATCCGCCAGGGCCTGACGCGGCTGGCACAGGCGGGCGGCCTGGAAGGCACCACCGATCAAGTGGCGTTCCTGCACGCGGTCGTCGTAGGGCAGGGCATTCTGCAGTTGGCGCGCGACAACGAGGAAGCGCGCGAAGAGGCGCGCCGCATTCTGCGCATGGCCGTCGATTTTCTACGCCGGAAGAGCTGACCGGCTCCCGCATCAGCTTGCGCAACCGCAACCCATTCGCACAGGAGGCATCATGGACACGGACGTTCTCATCGTTGGGGCTGGACCCACCGGGCTGATGCTCGCCAATCAACTCATGCGGCGCGGCGTGCGCCCGATGATCATCGACCGGCACTCGGGGCCGGCGCAACAGTCGCGGGCGATGGCGGTGCAGGCCCGCACCCTGGAGATCTATTCGAAGCTGGGCATCGCCGACAAGTCGCTCGCGCTCGGCGCCCGCGGCACGGCCGCCAACATGTGGGCGAACGGGAAGCACACGGCGCGCATTCCCATCGGTGACATCGGCAAGCACATGAGCCCGTTCCCGTTCGTGCTGATGCTGGGCCAGGACGACAACGAGCGGATCATGGGCGAGAAGCTGCGTCAGCTCGGTGTGGAAGTCCAGTGGAACACCGAGCTCACCGCTTTCGAGCAGCAACCGAACTACGTGGAGGCCACACTCCAGCTGCCGAACGGCGGCGCCCGCAAGGTTACGGCCGCGTGGGTGGCCGGATGCGACGGCTCGCGCAGTCCGGTGCGCGAGCTGAGCGGGATCACCTTCCCAGGCGCGCCCTACGAGCACGTGTTCTTCGTCGCCGATTCGGTGGCGACGGGCTCCATGAAGCAGGGCGAGCTGAACGTCTACCTGTGGAAGGACGGCTTCCACCTATTCTTCCCGATGCGCGCCAAGGACGGCTGGCGGGTGATCGGCATCCTGCCCAAGCACCTGCGCAACAAGGACGGCCTCACGTTCGACGAGCTGGTGCCCGAGATACAGCGCGAGGCGGGGGCCAACCTGACGTTCAAGGGATGCAACTGGTTCTCGACCTACCGCATCCACCACCGGGCCGCGGAGCGGTTTCGCGACCGGCGCTGCTTCCTGCTCGGTGACGCGGCGCACGTCCACAGCCCAATGGGGGCCCAGGGCATGAACACCGGGTTGCAGGATGCCTACAACCTGGCGTGGAAGCTCGCGCTCGTGATCAAGGGCCGCGCCGACGCCGCGCTGCTCGACACTTACGAGCAGGAGCGCATACCGGTCGCGCAGCGGCTGCTCGCCACGACGGACCGGGCGTTCCAGCTCGTCGTGACCGACAACTGGATCGCCAGCCTGTTCCGCACCAGCATCATCGCGAGAGTTGCCGCCCGCGCCATGAAGGTCCAGCGCGTGCGCAACCTGGCGTTCCGCACCATCTCGCAGATCGGTATCCGCTACCGGAAGAGCCCGCTGTCGCAAACGCTGGCGGGCCTGCCCGAGGGCGCGCCGCAGGCCGGCGACCGGTTCCCGTGGATGCAGCTCAGGCTGCGGGCGAACGGCCCGGTCGAGGACCTGTTCCAGAAGCTCGACGACACGCGCTTCAACCTGCTGGTGATCGGGCAGCCGCCGGAAAGGGCTCCGGACCTGGGCGAGTTGCTGAGCGTCCACGCGCTGCCCGACGATCCCGCCAACGCCGCCGAGCTGGCGCGCGTGGGGATTTCCGGACCGGCGTTCTACCTGCTGCGGCCGGACGGTTACGTCGGCCTGGCCGGGACGCGGCTGGAGCAGGGCGTCGTCAGCCGCTACCTCGCCGAGCGCCACTTGCGGCTCGACGAGGGGTCGCGAGGCGTGAGCGAGTTGAGCTTGCGTGCCGCTTGATGGAGTAGAGGCGCGGCGCGGCCTCTAGTCGCGCCGCGCCGCGAGATAGGCGGCCAGCAGGAACAGCACGAACGCGACCAGCGCCCACTGCGAGGCGGCCACGCCGATGATGTTCCAGCGCGCACTGCCGCAGTCGGCTGCGCCGACGAAGAAGGTCGGCAGCACGCCGGCCAGCGGCAGGGAACGGACTGCGGATTCGACGTTGACCCCGAGGGCCGCGATGTCCAGCGGGATCTGCCGCGGCCAGGACTGCTGCGTGGCCAGCAGCGCACCCAGCAGGGAGATGAGGCCTATGCAGGCGCTCACCGCGATGCGCACGATCTTGCCCGCATCGACGGCCACGGCAAACAGGGCGAACAGGCCGGCGAAGATAAGGGCGTAGCGGGTCAGCACCGTCGCCGCGCACGGCCGCAGGCCGAGCGCGTATTGGTAGTACATGCCGAGCCCGAGCAGCAGCGCGCTGACGAGCACCACCGACAGGTAGATCAGCCTGGCAATCATGAGCACGACCCCGACATCAGAACCGACACGCCAGCGCGTGCAAAGTCCGTGCTAGCCCGCCGCACGCTCAGCCGCGGTTGCTGAAGACGCGCTCGAGGTGCTCCAGGTCGTTCACCACGCGCCAGTCGGAGGCGCCGGCTTCGCGCGCCCGCTGCTCCCACCACTCCAGGCGGCCGGTGTAGCGGCGCGGGTCGACGTTGTCGGTGTCGAGCTTGGTGACGTTGAGCGCGATGATGCGAATGCCTTCGAGCTTGATCGGGAAGTCGCGCTTGGTCTTGTAATCGAGCTCTTCCTGCATGTCCGAGAAGATGATCAGCGTCTTGGTGCGCGCCCCGGTTTCGTGCAGGAACTCCGCTCCCTGCATCATTCCGCCGGTGATGTCGGTGTAGCGGCTGCCCCCGCCGGCCTGGGACGACTTGGCGAAGGTCGCGATCTGCCCGCCGAAGATGCGCTTCTGCCCGTTCGCCTGGATCGGATCCCGGTTCAGGGTCACCTTGGCGACAATGTCCTTCTCGGTGAAGCTGCGGCTCTTCACCCGGCCCACGGCGAGCGAATCGCCCGGCTGGAGCGTGCCGAGGACGTAGTTCACGACGTTCTGGGCCTTCCCGATCTCCTTGGCGTACGTGCCCGACGTGTCCACCAGAATGTACACCGCCTGGGTGCGATTGACGTTCGCTCCGCAGCCGGCGAGCAGCGCGGCGCTCAGGCCGGCCAATACGATCCACGGCTTCATATCGCCTCCTCGGTGCGGGCGGAGAGCTTGCCAAGCCGGACTTTCCCCTCCGGCGCGGCGCCTTTCGCGCTGTTGCGGGCGCGGGCGATCCAGCGCTCGATGGCGAGCGGCGCGAAGATCAGCACGTCGTAGAACACCCCCAGCAGCTTCCCCGCTTCCTTGGTCAGAGTTGCGGTCACGCGCAGCGCGAACCCGAGGCCGCGCAGCGTCAGCACGAGCAGCGCGCCCAGCACGATGCGCCCGGAGTTGATGCAATATTCGAGCGGGATCGCCACGAACGCGAGCGCGAACGGCAAGGTGAAGCCGAGGATCATCTGCCCGGCTGTCGGGATCTTGGTCACCCAGCCCACGTCCGCGGCTGCGACCGGCGCGCCGCCGCCCAGGGTCGCCTTCAAGGCAACGTCCGCGGCGATGATCTGATCGCGCATCACGGCCAGGGCCACTTCCACGCCGGCCAGGACCAGCAGGATGCTGAGCGACACCCACATCAGGTTCTTACGCATGCGCTCGGTGATGCCGCTCAGCGGGAACAGGTTGGTGAAGCGCAGGCTCTCCATCAGGAACAGGCCCATCAGGGTCTCGAACAGCACGATGACCAGGGCCGCCACCTCGGAGGCGCGCAGGCTCTCGGTGACGTAGTCGCCGCCGCCGACCATCGCCGACATCGGCAGCGAGATCAGCTTGAAGTTGACGTACGCGCCGCCGAAGGCGATCAGCATCACCAGCCCGGAGATGAACATCTGCGTCGAGGCCGAGGTGATCAACGCATGCTCGGCGTCCGCGCGCTTGGCGAAGATCGCCTCCAGCCGGTCGACGTTGGTGTCGATCTTGGCGGCGCTGTCCTGCAGGCCGGTGATGTTACGCTCGACCTGCGACAGCGTCTGCCCGGCCGCGCGCCAGAACGGCAGGAAGCGCTTCAGGATGCTGTGCCGCTCCTCGTAGGCGCGGCGGTACTCGGCGACCACCTTCTGATAGATGCCGTCCAGCGACTTGCGGATGTCGCCGAGGATGCGCTCCACCACGCCGTCGCCCCCGGCCTTGATCTTGGCCAGCTCCTCGATCGCCTTGACCCACTCCGGCGGCGGCGGCGGCACCTCGGCGCTGCGCTTGTAGTCCTCCTCGATGTGCGTGATCTCGTCCATCAACTTGCGCTGCATCGCCGGGTAGCCTTGCAGGTCGCGCTCCACCATCGAGGACACGCGCTCGAGCTCGCGGTCGATGGTGAGCTTGAGCTCGTGGCCACCGTGCGCGAACAAGACTTCGCGGTTGCGCGCCTGCAAGCGGTAGGCCGTCTGGGCGAACCAGTGCGACGCGAGCCGCAGCGGATTGCAGATGGCGCGGGTGAGGCGGTGGATGAAGTCCTGCATCGGCGTGCGCGCGGCGTACAGGAACGGCACCGCGATCGCCAGCAGAACCAGCAGCGACAGGAGTGGCTTTCCCGGCCAGATCAACAGTGAGCTCATGCTTCCTCGCGGGGGTTGCGTGGGGTTGGGCGTTCTCTGCAACCCTCGGGCCAGGCGCCTCCCCGGCTCTTGCGCCGCCGCCTAGGTCTCGGTTCTGACTCGGAATTCTTGCGAGTTTGTAGATCGCACGAGGACGCTGCGCGGCGCCGGCGTCGCCTGCCGGCGACCCCGCTGCCGCGGGGGCGCCGAGCGGCGCGACCGCCGCGCTTTCCGCATCGGGCTGACCGCGCTCAGCCGCCGCGGATCGCCGGCACGAGGTGCACTTCGCTGTCGTCCCGGATCGGCGCGAACCACGCGTCCTGGAAGATCTCGCCGTCGATGGCCACCGCGTAGCCGCTCTCCAGATGCGGCGCAAGCGCGGGATAGCGCTCGCCAAGCACGCGCAGCAGCTGGCGCACGTCGCTGGCTTCGACTTCGACCTCCGCGTCGCCGCCCGCGAGCTGCTTGAGCGTGCCGCTGAGGATCACCCGCGCCAAGCGATTCAGGCCTTGGCGAGCGCGGCGCGCTTGCTGTCGATCGCCTCGAGCACCCGCGGCGGCGACATCGGCAGCTGCGTGAAGCGGATGCCGGTGGCGTTCTCCACCGCGTTGGCGATGGCCGCCATCGGGGGCACGATCGGGGTCTCGCCGACGCCGCGCACGCCGTAAGGATGGCGCGGATTGGGCACTTCCACGATGACGGTGTCGATCATCGGCACGTCGGAGCACACCGGGATGCGATAGTCGAGGAAGCCGGGATTCTCCAGGCGACCGTTGGCGTCGTAGATGTACTCCTCGTTGAGCGCCCAGCCGATGCCTTGCACCGCGCCGCCCTGCATCTGCCCCTCGACGTAGGCCGGGTGCACCGCCTTGCCCGCGTCCTGGATCGCCGTGTAGCGCAGGATGCTGACCTTGCCGGTCTCCGGATCCACCTCGACGTCGACCAGGTGGGTGGCCAGGCTGGGGCCTGCGCCCTGCGCATTGATGGCGGCATTGCCCACGATCGGGCCGCCGGTCTTGCCGGCGGTCTTGGCGATGTCGGCGAGCGAAAGCGGCTTGTGGTCCCCGCCCGCGCCGTTCGCCGGGCAGGCGTACCCGTCCTCCCACACCACGTCTTCGACCGGGACCTCCCAGATCTTCGCGGCCCGCTCGCGCAAGCGGCGGATCATCTCGCGCGCGGCCTCGATGACGGCCATGCCGCTGGAGAAGGTGACACGGCTGCCGCCGGTGAGGAAGTTGAACCCCAGTGCGCTGGTGTCGCCGATCACCGGCCGCACCTTGTCGAGCGCAATGCCCAGCTCCTCGGCCGCCATCATCGCGAGCGACGCGCGCGAGCCGCCGATGTCGGGAGTGCCGGCGACCAACGTCACGCTGCCGTCCTCGCCGAGATTGAGCGCGGCGCAGGTTTCTCCGCCGATGTTGAACCAGAACCCCGAGGCCACGCCGCGGCCCTGGTTGGCCTTGAGCGGCGCGCGGTAGTGCGGATGGCTGCGCGCGGCCTCGAGCGTCTGCACTAGGCCGATCGGACCGAACTTAGGACCGTAAGCGGCCTTGGTGCCCTCCTTCGCCGCGTTCTTCAGCCGGAACTCGATCGGATCCAGACCCAGGCGTTTGGCCAGTTCGTCGATCACCGACTCCACGGCGAACTCGGAGATGGGCCCGCCCGGCGCGCGGTAGGCGGCGACCTTCGGCCGGTTCACCACGACGTCGAAGCCCACCACCCGCACGTTGTCCAGGTCGTAGGGGGCGAACGCGCACATGCACCCCGGCTGCACGGGAGAGCCCTGGAACGCGCCGGCCTGGTACTTGAGCACCGCCTCGGCGGCGGTGATGCGGCCTTTGCGATTGGCGCCGATCTTGACCCAGACCTTCGCGCCCGAGGTCGGGCCGCTGGCGCGAAACACCTCGGCGCGTGACATGACCATCTTCACCGGCTGGCAGGCCTTGCGCGACAGCGCCAGCGCGAGCGGCTCCAGGTACACCACCGTCTTGCCGCCGAAGCCGCCGCCGATCTCGGAGGCGGTCACGCGCAGCTTCGCCACCTCCATCCCCAGCAGCTTGGCGCAGAAGCCGCGCACGATGAACTGGCCCTGCGTGGTGCACCACAGCTCCGCCTGACCGTCCTCGGACACGCTCGCGAGGCAGGCGTGCGGCTCGATGTAGCCCTGGTGCACTGGCTTGGTGGTGAACTCCCGCTCGATGACGACTTCGGCCTGCGCGAAGCCGGCCGCCGTGTCGCCGAGCACGAACTCGACGCGTTTGGCGACGTTGGAAGGCTGCGCCGGCCTCGGCTCGACGCCGATGGTGAACATGTTGTCGTGCAGCAGCGGCGCATCCGGCTCCATCGCCTGCGCCACGTCCAGCACGTGCGGCAGCACCTCGTACTGCACGTCGATCAGCTTCAGCGCTTCCTGCGCAACAGCCTCGCTGGTCGCGGCCACCGCCGCCACCGCATGACCCTCGTAGAGCGCCTTCTCGCGCGCCATGACGTTGCGCGTCATGTCGCGGAAGTTGACCATCATCTCGCCGGCCGGTATGAACTCGGAGGGCAGATCGCACAGGTCGGCGCTGGTGATCACGGCCTTCACGCCGGGCAGCGCCTGCGCCTTCGAGGTGTCGATCGACAGGATGCGGGCGTGCGCGTGCGGGCTGCGCAGCACCTTGCCGATGAGCATGTTGGGCACGTGGATGTCGGCGCCGAACTTGGCCCGGCCGGTGACCTTGTCGACACCGTCCGGGCGCAGCGGGCGCGTGCCCACCACCTTCAGCCGGCGCTCGCGCAATCCCTTCATCGTGACGTCGTTCATCGGTCAGCTCTCCCTCATCTCGGCGGCGGCGTCGAGCACCGCGCGCACGATCTTGTCATAGCCGGTGCAGCGGCAGAGGTTTCCCGCCAGCCAGTATCTCACTTCGGTTTCGGTCGGCTCCGGGTTGCGCTCGAGCAGCGCCTTCGCCGCCACCAGGAAGCCCGGGGTGCACACCCCGCACTGCAGCGCGGCGTGCTCGAGGAACTTGCGCTGCAACGGGTGCAGCTCGTCGCCGTGCGCCATCCCCTCGATGGTCTCCACGCTGCACCCCTGCGCTTCGACCCCCAGCACCAGACACGCGCACACCAGGCGTCCGTCCAGCATCACGCTGCACGCGCCGCAGTCGCCCGAGGCGCAGCCTTCCTTGCTGCCGGTCAGATACAGCACATCGCGCAGCACATCGAGCAGCGTCTGCTCGGGCGCGCACAGGAACTCGACCGGGTCGCCGTTGATGGTCGTGGTCACATGATGCTTGGCCATTGCCGTCCTCTGGTTGCCCGCTTCTATCGGCCCGCGGCGCGCGCGAGCGCAATCCGCGCGGCGCGCCGGGCGAGCACGCCTGCGACCTTGACACGGTAGGCGATCGTGCCGCGCTTGTCGTCGATCGGCTTGCAGGCCGCGCTCGCCGCGGCAGCGAGCGCAGCGAGCGCCTTGTCGTCGACCCGGGAACCGATCAGCGCCCGCGCGGCCTCCGCCACCAGCAGCGGCGTCGGCGCAACGGCGCCGAGGCCGACGCGCGCATGCGTGCACACGCCCGCCGCATCGAGGGTAAGCGCCACGCCGACACCCACCACGGCGATGTCCATCTCGGTGCGCGGGATCAGGCGCAGGTATGCGTCGCCCGACCGCGGCCGTGGCTTTTCCAGGCGGAAGCCCACCAAGAACTCCCCGCGCGCCAGGGAAGTGCGCCCCGGGCCGGTGACGATTCTCTCTATCGGCACCTCGCGCTCGCCGCTGGGCCCCGCCACCCGGCACAGCGCGCCGGCCGCAATCAGCGCGGGCACGCTGTCGGCGGCGGGAGAGGCGTTGCAGAGATTCCCGCCGAGCGTGGCCCGTCCCTGGATCTGCGTCGAGCCGATCAGGCGCAGCGCCTCGACCACGCCCGGCCAGGCGGCGACCAGGGCGGCGTGCTCACCGATCTCGGCGCAGCTCGCGGCCGCCCCGATGCGAAAGCCGCGCGCGTCGCTCTCGATGGCGCGCAGCTGCGCAATGCCCTTCACGTCCACCACCAGCTTCGGTTCGACGAAGCCCGCCCGCAGCTTCACCAGCAGGTCCGTGCCGCCCGCCAGAACGTGGGCAGCGCCGTCGTGCGCGGCCAGGAGATCGACGGCCTTCTTCACCGAGCTTGGTGATCGATAATCCATCTAGAACCCCCGCGGTTGCCTGGCCCGAATTATGCGGCGTTCATGCACCGCTTGGGAACCTCGATCCGGCTTGACCGGCCCAACGACATAGGCACCCAGCGAGCTGACCGAAGCCTAAGAAGTATACAACCCGCCGAGGAACCGCTTCGGCTCGCCCGGATCCGGCACGCGCGCTCGGATCCGACGGTCGCCTTGAGCATGCGCGCCGCCGGCAGTGCGGCTTGGAATGTCGCGAAAGCGCGACGCTCCGATGCTGCAGCCGGCACTGAGAATCCTGCGACCGCTACGCCCATGTTGCACCTCATTCATCCATTCAGCGCTCGACCGGCGATCAACGCCGCTTCGCTCGCTCCGCTCCTGGCGCGGGCGCTCGTCGGGCTCGGCATCCTGATGCTCATCGCGGCGCCGGCCGGGGCGGCAGGCGACCAACCGTCTCAGGCGCCCCGCGCGGGTCCTCCAGCCGCGCGGCAAACCGAACTCTCGAAGCCGCCGCTGGGCAGCCTCGACACGCCCGCCATGCCGCGCGATCCGTTCGCGCCGAGCGACGAGGAAGAGCTCCCGCCCGTGGGCAGAGACAAGATGTTCAACGAGATGCAGATCCGCTTCTGCCATGCGCAGCTGGCGCGCATCAACGCGGTGCGGCCGCTGCTGGATCGCTACCAGGCCGAGCACGTCAAGCATTTCAACGCCCAGGTCGCCGATCTGAACAGCCGCTGCGGCAGCTATCGCTACATGGGCAGTGCCTTGGGGGATGCAAGGGCGTGGGTGGAAGCCAACCGGGTGCGCATCGAGCAGGACGCGCGCAGCGCGTACACGCAACGCTTCGCAGGCGAGGCCGTCGTCCGGGGGCTTGACGAAGGCAGGCCCGCGGTGCCTCCGCAGCCGGCCCCCGTCGAGCGAAGCATCGCGCCCGCCACGCCTGCCCGGGACCAGGGAAGTCCCGCCATCGCGCGGGACGAGGCAAGACCCGCCGCCAGCGCGGCCGTTTCTCCCGCCCCGGCATCCGCGCGGACCGAAGAGCGCCGCGTGAGCGCGGCGCAACGGCCGGAAGCCGTGGCGCGCGCCGATACGCCGGCGCGCGAGCCTGAACGATCGGCGGCTTCGCAGGCGGTTCCCGCTGCGGCACCGCCTCCCCGCGTCCAGTCGCCTGCTGCACAAGCGACTGCCGCTGCGAAACTGCCGCCCGCGACGTCCTACGGTGCGGCCCAACCGCCTCCCGCGCAAGCGGCCACCGCGGCGACGCCCGTTCCCGGTACGCCTCCGAGCGCCGCCCGGCCCCCTGCCCAAGCGGCTGCCGCGGCGGAACCAGCTCAGGCGACGCCTCCTGCCGCTGCACAGCCGCCTGCAGAACCGACAGCCGCCGCCGCGGCGACGCCTGCCGCCGCGGCCCAGCCTCCTGCACAAACGACTACGACGGCGGGACCGGCTCCGGCGACACCTCCCGCCTCTGCGCAGCCGCCCGCACAAGCCGCTGCCACACCAGCACCGCCTCCAGCGACGTCCGCACAGTCGGCGCAGCCGCCGGCTACGCAGACCGCGGCGCTGCCGCCGGCCGCCCCGCCGGCCGCGCCGTCACCGCAGCCTCGGGCGAAACCTGCCACCGGCGCCGAAGCCGCGCTGGAGCGGCTGACGCAAGACATCCAGCGCGACAGCGCCCAGGTGCTGGAGCAGCCGCCGGGGGCGAGTGCCAAGGACGCCGACCTCACCACCCAGATCGAGCTGCGCTACGCCGCGGGCGGCTACATCAAGAGCATCGTGGTGGGCGAGAGCAGCGGCTCCGACCTGCTGGATCGACAGGCACTGGAAGTCGCGCGCGCCCTGCGCTATCCCGCAGTGCCGGAGGCGTTGCAGGCGCGCGATTTCGCGGTGCGCTTCCCGATCGTGTTCCGCGCCCGGCGCTGAGCCACCCCTCCCGGCGACGCTACTTCTTCTTGGCGGGCGCGGGGATCGGCGGCCTGATCGGCGTCACCCCGGACGACACCGGGATGGCGGCGGCTTTCTTCGCCTGTTTCGGCTTCTTGGCTTCGCGGTTGCTGCGCTGTATACCCTTGGGCATCTCAGTTCTCCTAGCAGGATGCGCGTCATGACATGCGGTCCGGGCCCGATCCGGGACTCAGGCCGCGGGTGACAGAACGTGGATCACGCGGCTCGCCACCAGGTCCTTCACTTTGGCCGCGTAGGCCGCCATGTGCGGCGCGGCGGCGTGCGCCTTCAGCGCGTCCGCATCGGACCATTTCTCGATCACGAAGACGGTATCGGGTCCGGTCTTGGTCTGAAAGCTGCCGATGCCGTCGGCGTCGACAGCCGGTCCGTACTCGATACAGCCCTTCTCCGCGCGCACGGCCGGGAGGTTGGCGCGGATGGCCTGCAGGATTGCCTCGCGCTGGCCGGGCTTTGCGGTGATGACCGCGACGACATGAATCATTTTCGTTCTCCTGGTGTTCTCCCGGGGTGGTGGCGCAGCGCGCAGCCGCGGCGCCCGAGAGCAGTGATGCGAGTTGTGACCGCGCTAGTATAACCAGCGGGTTCGCGTTGAGGTAACATCGGGCGGCCAGGATCGCGGCCCGCCAACGCAGCGACGGCCGCTCGCGAGGAGACCCGATGCACGAGACCAGAGAAGCGCTGCTCAAGCGGCTGGAAGGACAAGCGCGCCGCGTGCGGCGCGACGTGTGGCGCGCGCTTCGCGCCGGCGGTGGTGGTCATGCCGGGGGCTCCTGCTCGGCCGCGGACATTCTCGCCGCGCTCTACTTCCACCGCCTGCGCGTGCGTCCCGGCGAGCCGGACTGGCCAGAGCGCGACCGCTTCGTCCTGTCCAAGGGTCACGCGAACGCGGCCCTCGGTGCGGTGCTGGCCCAGGCGGGCTTCATCGACGATGCGGTCGTCGATCGCTTCTACGGGCTCGAATCCCCGTTCGGCATGCACCCGGACATCAAAGTCCCGGGGGTGGAGATGTGCACGGGCGCGCTCGGGCACGGGCTGGCGGTAGCCATGGGAATGGCGCTCGGCGCACGCATCCAGAAGAAAGCGTTCCACACCTTCGTCATGCTGGGCGACGGGGAGCTGCACGAGGGTTCCAACTGGGAGGCGGCGATGGCCGCCGCGCACTACCGCCTGTCGAACCTCACCGCCATCGTCGACCACAACAAGATCTCGCAGAGCGGGCCGGTCGCCGAGATCGTAGGCATCGATCCGCTCGGCGACAAATGGCGCGCCTTCGGCTGGGAAGTGCGCGAGCTGGACGGCCACGACATGGGCGACGTGGTGGATACGCTCGATGCGCTGCCGCTGCACCCGGATCGGCCGACGGCGCTCATCGCCCACACGGTGAAGGGCAAGGGCGTGAGCTTCGCCGAGAACACCTATCTGTGGCACAGCAACAACGTGAACGACGACATCTACGAGCGCGCGCTCGGCGAGCTGGGCGAGCCATGAGCGCCGCGGCGACCGCATCCAGCGACTGGCGCACGCGCGCCGCCAAGCAGACGCGCCTCGCCTTCGGGCAGGCGCTGCTCGAGATCGGCGCGCGCGAGCCGCGCGCGGTCGTGGTGTCCGCCGACACCCAGGACCTGCTCGGCATCCGCCCCTTCATCGAACGCTATCGCGAGCGCTTCGTCGAGGTCGGCATCGCCGAGCAGAACGCGATCGGCGCCGCCGCCGGGATGGCGACCACGGGTCTGCGTCCCTACGTGTGCGCCTATGCGCCGTTCATCACCGCCCGCAGCATGGAGCAGGTACGCAACGACGTCGCGTACGCGAACCAGCGGGTGGTCATCGGCGCCGCGGCGAGCGGTATCTCGCTCGGCGTGGCCGGCGGGACGCATCACGCCCTCGAGGACCTGGCGCTGATGCGCAGCCTGCCGAACATGACGGTTGTGGTCCCGGCGGATGTCGACGAAGCCTATCAAGCCACGCTGGCGACGCTCGGCATCGACGGCCCCGTGTACCTGCGCCTCGGCGGGCGCGTGGAAGAACCGCGGGTGAGCGCAGCCGATGCGCCGTTTCGTCTGGGGCGGGCGGTGCAGCTGCGGCCCGGCCAGGACGTCGCCGTCATCGCCTGCGGCGCGCTGGTCGAGATGGCGGTGCGGGCCTCGGATGCGTTGCAGCGCGAGGGGATTGGCGCTCGCGTCCTCAACATGCACACGATCAAGCCGCTCGACCGGGACGCCGTTCTCATGGCCGCCACCGAGACCCGCGGCATCGTCACCGCCGAGGAGCATCACCTCGCCGGCGGACTGGGCGGCGCGGTCGCCGAGATCCTTGCGGTCGAGCGTCCGACGCGCATGCGCATGGTCGGAATGCCCGACACCTTCGCCATGGTGGGGCCGACCGTCCCGCTGCGCGCCAAGTACGGCATGAGCGCAGAGGCGATCGCGGATGCCTGCCGTGCGCTGCTCGGCGCAGGGTAGCCCAACTTCCACATCAGCAAGGCACACGCGGGGTGACGTCAGCCGCTTTGCAGCCGCGCGATCGCCTTGCGCGCGGCGTCGGCCATGCCCCAGGGGTTGCTCCTCTGCCCCGTCAGCAACGCCAACAGCGCCCGGTAACTCGCCAGGGCATCGGCCCGCTCGCCGCTGCGCTCCTGTAGCTGCGCCAGCATGAACAGATAGGCGTGGCGGTTGGAGGAGTTCGCGTACGCCGGGAACAGCCACAGGAACGTGTCCAGCAGGTCTTTCATCGGCAGGGCGCCGAGGAAGGTCTCCCTGTCGCGACCGCGCACCAGAGCGGTGTGATAGATGTCCCAGATCTCCGACACCACGGTTTCCGCTGTGCCGCCGACAGTCGGGAGCGGTTCGGCGTTGGCACGCATGTCGTTCGCGACGCGCACGACTTCGTAATCCTGCTCTGCGGCCCTGCGCCACCTGAGCGCGGAGATCTGCAGCCCGCGGATGAACGGTCGCGATGCGCTGGTCGCGAGCGCCTGGTCGAAGTGGGCCTTCGCCGCCGCCGCATCGCCGCTCGTCGCCATGATGTGATGCCCCCAGAATGCGTGCGCGTAGGCATTGTTCGGGTCGCGTTCCAGGGCCTGCCGGTAGTAGCGAACCGGGTCCAACCCGCCGCGCCCCTCGCGCGAGCGCAAAAAGTCCGCCCACCCCAGGTGCGCCAGTGCGTCGGCAGCGCGCCGGTCGTCGCGCGCCAGCGCAGCTCTGGACAAGACCGGCTGCACCTTTCCGGCGAGTTCCGTGAAGGTCTCCTTGCCGACCGTCACGCGCACGTTTTCCAGCCAGCCCATCGCCAGCCGTTCCTGCCCCTGCGCGGCCTCGTCGCTGCCCGGGCAGAGCGCGAGCCCCTCGGCGTAGCGCTCCCACGCCGCGGCGTAATCTCCCGCCCCCTGGTGCAGCTTCGCCTGCTGCACCAGGCGCAGCGCCTCGCCGCAGGTGCGCCAGCTCTCGACGACGAGCCAGGCGCCGACGCCGGCACCGATCGAAGCCAGGGCGATCAGCGCAACCGCATAGCGGCGAAGGACTCGGATCCAGCCAGGTTTCGAGAGCCGATCCACTGCGGCCACGACCTCGGCTGGAACGTTGCCCGCCGGGCGCAGAACGACGACGGCGCGCAGGTATGCCGGCATCGCCGCCGAGTCGGTGGCCCGGACCATGACCGGCAGCACACGGCCGCCCGGCGAGCGCCATTTCTCCTCGGCGAACCGCAGCTCCGTGAGCGTGTACCGACCCTCGGCGACGGCCTCGGGGCTTACCAGGAAGATCAGCAGATCGCAGTCGCGGATCGCCTCGCGGATGCGCGCGTTGTAGGCGTCGCCTTCGGGAAGCTCCGAGCGGTCGAAGAACGGCTCGTGGCCTTCCGCGCGCAGCGCCAGCGCGATCTCCTCGGCGATCGCCCGCTGCTCGGAGGCATACGAGATGAAGATGTCCATTCGCGTCGCTTGGATGATGCCCGCCGCGAATGTTACCCTGGACCACCCGGCCGAACGAGCCGCCGGCACTCCCGCCTGATGAACGGGCGGTGAGCCGACCACTGCCATAAAGGGCCATCAGAGGAGGCGCCCGATGAACACCAGAGCCGACCCGGATCCTCGATCCGCGCCTGCGGACAAGGGTTCCAGAATCGTGCTGCAGCCGGACGAGGGCGCGAGCTACTGGCAGCCGAAGCCCGCAAACGGCTACGCGACCGTCAAAGTCAATCCGGACAACTGCACCTCGAATCAGGTGACGATGGGCATCCAGGTGGTCGCGCCCGGCGGTTACGTGCGCGAGCACTGGCACTCGCGCAACGAAGAGATCCTGTTCTGCTACGAAGGCAGAGGCACGATCCTGGTGGACGGGGAGCCGCACCCGTTCGTGCCCGGCACCACCGCCTTTCTGGGGCGCTGGGTGAAGCACAAGATCGTGAACGAGAGCCCCCATCCGCTCAAGTTCACGTGGACCTTTCTGCCGCCGGGACTGGATCAGTTCTTCGCCGGCATCGGCCGTCCGCGGCGTGCCGCCGAGCCAGCACCCGAGCCGTTCGAGCGCCCGCAAGACCACCTCGCCGTCGAAGGTCGCACCGGCTTCGGCCCGCCGATCGGCGCTTGAGCGGGCCCGGTCCGAACCAGACCGCCGTGCCGTTCGCACCCATCCCAGGCGGCAAGCTGTACTACGAGACCAGCGGCTCGGGGCCGCCGCTGCTGTTGGTATCCGGCCTCGGCGGATCGGCCCGCTTCTGGCGCCTGCAGGTGCCCCGGCTCGCCGAGCGCTTCACCGTGGTGGTCCACGACCATCGCGGCGTCGGCCGCAGCAGCCACGATGCGATCGCCTACTCCATCGAGCAGATGACCGGCGACGCGCTGGCGCTGATGGATCACCTCGACATCGACACGGCAGCGATGATCGGGCAGTCCACCGGCGGCGCCATCGGCCAGTATCTCGCCGCGATGCAGCCCGGCCGGATCTCGCGGCTGGTGCTGTCTTCCACCTGGACGCACGCGGACGCATACTTCGGGCGCCAGTTCAGGCTGCGCAAGGACCTGCTCCGCAGCGCAGGGATCGCGCTGCACACGCGCACGAACAACCTGCTGCTGTATCCGCCGGAGTGGCTACGCGACCACGACCGCGAGATCGGCGAAGCGGAAGCGCGCGCCATAGCGGACGCCTCGACGCCGGAGATCATGCTCAGCCGCATCGACGCTTTGCTGCGCTTCGACGGGCGCGCGCTTGCGCCACGCATCATCTGTCCGACCCTGGTGATCGCGGCGCTCGATGACCGCGTCACGCCAAGCTATTTTTCTCGCGCCCTTGCGCAGGCGATCCCCGGCGCGCAACTGGTCCTGCTTGAGAGCGGAGGCCACTTCTTGCCCATCGTAGAGGCAGAGCGCTACGCTGAGATCGTGCTCGGCTTCCTGGGCGGGCCCACCCGCCGCGACCCGCCGCGGGGTTGCTGAGCGACTCACCTTCCGTCCGACCCGGTCCGTTGTTGCGGATAGCCGGGAAACCTGTCCGCCAACCCGTCGAACAAACCGATCATGCGACGGCGCCAGCCCCTCACCGCGGAGTCCCCTTCCAGCACATCGTGCGGACTGCCGAGCCGGGCCCATTGAAAGACCGAGAAGACGATGTAGTCGAAGTAATTCGGTCCGGCGCCTCCCAGATAGGGTTGGTCGCTCAGCGTACGCTCCAGGGGAGTGATCGCAGTCGCGAAAGCGCGCAGCCAACCAGGACGATCGGCACAGGCCTCCTCCAGCGAGCATCCCAGATCGCGTTCTCGCGATGCACGGAAGTATTTCCGATCTCCCTCGTCGAGGCACCAGATGAAATCCGCGCAGATCAGCCGACGCATCGCCGGATTAAGCGTGAGATCGGACCACAGATTCACCAGGCGAGCCGGCCCAACCGCCGCAGGAGCCCCAAACAGGGACGGACGATCCGGAAACCTCTGTTCCAGGTACACGGCGATGTTCCATGAGTCATGCAGGACTCGATCGCCATCGACGAGTATCGGAACGAAGTGCTGTCCGCTCAGGCGCTGGATGATCTCCACATCGGAGAACCGGGTCGGCCGATACTCCACCGGCACGCCTTTGTGTGCGAGGGCATAGCGGACGCGCCACGAGAACGGGCTCGGCCGCCTGCCCTCGTGCCCGACGCGCTCGTACATGATCAGCTGCGCTGCCCTCGTTTCCAGAGGTCCCACTCGTTGAGGTGCGTCAAGATGGGCGGCTCGCTACGACCCGTTGCTTCCAACCGCAGCGACGGCCTTGGATAGCGCGTCGTGCGAGTCTTGGTCGTAAGCGACCAGGAGAACCGTGTCCACACCCAGCGCAGCGTCCAGCGACGCACGAATCTCACGCACGGCGATCTGCGCTGCGCGCGCGACAGGATAGCCGAATGCGCCGCAACTGATCGCGGGAAAAGCGATGGTCCGGATGCCGTGCTCGGCCGCGAGGGCCAGGGCGCTCCGGTAGCACGACGCAAGCAGCTCGTCTTCTGCGCGATGCCCGCCCCGCCACACGGGTCCCACGGTGTGGATCACGAACCGGGCCGGAAGCCGGAAACCCGGTGTCAGGCGCGCTTCACCGGTCGGGCAGCGAACGCCCGGCCGCACTTCCGGAACAGCACGGCAAGCCTGCAACAGTTCGGGGCCGGCGGCACGGTGGATCGCACCATCGACGCCGCCCCCTCCGAGGAGCCGCTCGTTCGCCGCATTGACGATGGCGTCCGCTTGGACGTTGGTGATGTCGCCGAGCACAACGCGTATCTTGCTCATCGGCACGCGTGCTCACGCGGTGCGGTCATCGGTCTCCAGCCGCCAGCGTGACCACTTCACGGCATCCAGGGCACCATCTCCACCGATCCTCGGGGCGCGAACGGGACTTCGATCAGCCACAGCCCTCCGGTCTCGTGCGCGCGGCGCGCGGCTGCGCCGAGGTCTTTCGGCTCGACGCGCGCGCTCTTGGCCCCGAACGCGTCGCCCAGCTTCACGAAGTCGGGGTTCTTGAGCGCTGCCCCGATGTGGCGGCCGCCGAACACGCGATCCTGATACTGGCGGATGGCGCCGAAGGCGTTGTCGTTGAACACCAGCACGATGAGGTCGAGGTTCAGGGCGCTGGCGGTGGCCAGCTCCTGCATCGTGAACAGGAAGCCGCCGTCGCCGCAGATCGACAC
>DATBMG010000200.1:0-17338 GCA_036554965.1 Burkholderiales bacterium | reverse complement strand
CGAGGGCGACATCGGGCGCCAGATGGCCACGCGCGGCAACGAAGTCGGCGCCACCACCGGGCGCCCGCGGCGCTGCGGCTGGTTCGACGCGGCCGCGCTGAAGCGCTCGATCCAGATCAACGGCGCGAGCGGCCTGTGCGTTACCAAGCTGGACGTGCTGGACGGCATGGAGACGCTGCAGATCGGCATCGGCTATCGCGTGGCGGGTCAGATGGTCGACTTGCTGCCGGTGGGGGCCGAAGAGCTGGCCGAATGCGAGCCGATCTACGAGGAGATCCCGGGCTGGACGCAGACCACCCTGGGCGTGCGCCGCTATGAGGACTTGCCCCAGCAAGCGCGCGCCTACCTGAAGCGCATCGCCCAAGTGTGCGAGGTACCGGTGGACATGATCTCCACCGGCGCCGAGCGCGACGACACGATCGTCCTGCGCCACCCCTTCGCCGCTTGAGCCGCCCTATGGATGAGCGTACAGTATCGGCGAGAAGTGGTGTTGGTGGCAAACGAGCTGTTTCTTTTTAAGACGCGCTTTCATGCGCACCTGGTGCCGAGAAGAGGACTCGAACCTCCACACCCTTGCGGGCGCTAGGACCTGAACCTAGTGCGTCTACCAATTCCGCCATCTCGGCACAGCGGGCGTAAATTCTAATGGAAATGCCGATCTTGTCAAATAAGCGCGCACCGGCGCGAATGCGTCGATGAAGACCACCGACGCGCGCAGCGTGCGCTCGCGCAAGCGCGTCAGCCTGCGCCGCTCCGACCCCCATCTCGCGCGCGAGCGCGCCCGTTACGAGAACCCGCTGCCGAGCCGCGAGTGGATCCTAACCGTGCTCGAGCGCGAAGGCGTGCCCGTGCCGCAGCAGCGCCTGGAGACGCTGCTCGATATCGCGCCGGCGGAGCAGGAGGCCTTCGAGCGACGCGTGAACGCGATGGAGCGCGCCGGGCAGATCATGCGCAACCGGCGCGGCGCGATCTGCCTGGCGGCCAAGCTCGACTTGATTCGCGGCCGCGTGCACGGCCATCC
Organism: Burkholderiales bacterium; assembly: GCA_036554965.1. GTDB lineage: Bacteria > Pseudomonadota > Gammaproteobacteria > Burkholderiales > SHXO01 > SHXO01. Next base: position 16,317 of record DATBMG010000200.1, on the reverse strand, counting down.
CGACGGCTACGGTTTCCTGATCCCCGACGACGGCAGCCCCGATCTGTTCCTCAACCCTTCGGAGATGTCGCGCGTGCTGCACGGCGACCGTGCCCTGGTGCGCGAGTCGGGAGTGGACCGGCGCGGACGACGCGAGGGGTCGATCGTGGAGGTGCTCGAGCGCGCGCAGCGGCGCGTGGTCGGCCGCCTGCACGAGGAGCACGGCATCGCGCTGCTGGTGCCCGAAGACAAGCGCATCAGCCAGGACATCCTGGTGCCGCGCGAGGCGCTGGCCGGCGCGCAGACCGGCCAGGTTGCGGTGGTGGAGATCATCCAACAGCCCGATCACCACATCAAGCCGGTGGGCCGCGTGGTGGAAGTGCTGGGCGGCTACGCCGATCCCGGGATGGAGGTCGAGATCGCGCTGCGCAAGCACGATCTGCCGTACGAGTTCTCGGCCGCGGCGCGCGGCGCCGCGGACAAGTTGCCGCACGCCGTGCGCAAGCAGGACCTGAACGGGCGCCGCGACCTGCGCGCGCTGCCGCTGGTGACTATCGACGGCGAAACGGCCAGGGACTTCGACGACGCCGTGTTCTGCCGGCCGGAAGGCAAGGGCTTCCGGCTATGGGTCGCCATCGCCGACGTCAGCCACTACGTGGCGCACGACAGCGCGCTCGATCTCGACGCCCGCAGCCGCGGCAACTCGGTGTACTTCCCGCGGCGCGTGATCCCGATGCTGCCCGAGGAGCTGTCCAACGGGTTGTGCTCGCTCAACCCCGATGTCGACCGGCTGTGCGTGGCCTGCGAGATGAGCATCGGGCCGCGCGGCGACATCAAGCAGTATCAGTTCTACCCGGCGGTGATGCATTCCCAGGCGCGCCTCACCTACACCGCGGTGGCCGCGGCGCTGGGCGACGATCCTGGCGCGGTGGCGCCCGGACTGCTGCCGCACCTGCGCGATCTGTACCGGCTGTTCCACGTTCTGGTGAAGGCGCGCAAGCAACGCGGCGCCATCGACTTCGAGACCGTCGAGACGCGCATGGACTTCGACGAGCAGGGCAAGATCCGCCGCATCGTCCCGGTCGAGCGCAACGACGCGCACCGGCTGATCGAGGAATGCATGCTGGCGGCCAACGTGTGTGCGTCCGACATCCTGCAGGCGCACGAGCATCCGGCGCTGTACCGCGTTCACGAGGGCCCCACGCCGGAGAAGCTCGCCGACCTGCGCGAATTCCTGCGCGAGTTCGGGCTGCACCTGGGCGGCGGCGACGAGCCGCACGCGAAGGACTACGCCAGGCTGCTGGAGCAGATCCGCGGCCGGCCCGACACGCAACTGCTGCAGACAGTGCTGCTGCGCTCCCTGCAGCAGGCGCTATACAGCCCCGAGAACGTCGGCCACTTCGGCCTGGCCTACGAGGCATACACGCACTTCACCTCGCCCATCCGGCGCTATCCCGACCTGCTCGTGCACCGCGCTATCAAGGCCGTGCTCGCCGGCGAGAGCTACCGGCCGGGCGACTGGACCGAGCTGGGCAAGCACTGCTCGCAGACCGAGCGCCGCGCCGACGAGGCCACGCGCGACGTGGAGGCCTGGCTCAAGTGCTACTACATGCGCGAGCGTATCAACGAGACTTTCAGCGCCACCATCAGCGGGGTCGCCGGCTTCGGGGTGTTCGTCGCGCTGGACGAGGTGTACGTCGAAGGCATGGTGCACGTGTCGGAGCTGGGCAACGACTATTACCACTTCGACGTTTCGCGCCACCAGCTGATGGGCGAGCGCACGCGGCGCCGCTTCCGGCTCGGCGACCGCGTCCGGGTGCGCCTGGTGCGCGCCGACCTAGAGACTACTCGTCTGGACTTCGTGCTGGCCGGGTGAGCCGATGCGCCTGCTGGTCGGCTTCCATCCCGTCACGGCACGCCTGCGGCACGACCCGGGCAGCGTACGTGAGATCTACGTCGACGCCGGGCGGCGCGACCCGCGCCTGCGCGATCTGATCGCGCTGGCCGAGCAGCGTGGGGTGCGCGTGCTGCAGGTGGACCAAAAACGCCTGGATGGCCTCGGCGGCGGCGAGCGGCACCAGGGCGTCGCGGCCCGCGTGGACCAGGTGTCGCGTCCGCTGGATGTGGACGACCTGCTGGAGGGCCTAAATCAGCCGCCTTTTCTGCTGCTGCTGGACGGAGTGACCGACCCGCACAACCTCGGCGCTTGTCTGCGCACGGCCGACGCCATGGGGGTGCATGGCGTGATCGTCCCCAAAGACCGCTCCGTAGGCTTGACCCCGACCGTAGCCAAGGTGGCCAGCGGGGCGGCCGAGAGCGTGCCGCTGATCGTGGTGACCAACCTGGCGCGCGCCATGGAGCAGCTCAAGGAGGCGGGCGTATGGCTGCTCGGGGCGGCGGAGGAGGGCGAGCAGAGCCTGTTCGAGGCGCGCTTGAAGGGCGCCGTGGCGTGGGTGATGGGGGCCGAAGGCCAGGGCCTGCGCCGGCTGACCCGCGAACGCTGCGACGCGCTAGTGCGCATCCCCATGTTCGGGCATGTGGAAAGCCTGAACGTGTCGGTCGCGGCGGCGCTCTGCCTGTTCGAGACCCGGCGCCAGCGTGAACTAGGATCTAGGGGCTAGGAACTAGAATCTAGGGGGGTGTGCGGCGAAGCCGCGCCGTTCCCCCAGCCCCTGGATCCTAGATCCTAAATCCTAGATCCTGCTTCATCTCCCTGATATACTTTCGAATTCGCTCGACCGGCGGGGCCGGCGGCGGAACATCCCACACATCCGCACTGAAGTTAAGGTGCCCGCCGCGAGGCGGGTGTTGCGGCGGCGTCGAAGGCCGTCGCCCGGGCGGATGGCGGCTCAACCTTAACCGGAGAATCGATTCATGGCTGTATCCATGCGCGAAATGCTGGAGGCGGGCGTCCATTTCGGACATCAGACCCGCTACTGGAACCCGAGGATGGCGCCGTTCATCTTCGGCCAGCGCAACAAGATCCACATCGTCAACCTCGAGAAGACCCTCGACCTGTACAACGAGGCGCTCAAGTTCGTGCGCCAGCTCGCGTCCAACAAGGGCACGCTGCTGTTCGTCGGTACCAAGCGCCAGGCGCGCGACATCGTGCGCGAGGAAGCCACCCGCTGCGGCTCACCGTTTGTGGATTATCGTTGGCTGGGCGGCATGCTGACCAACTACAAGACGGTCAAGCAGTCCATCAAGCGCTTGAAGGAGATGGAGCAGATGCTCCAGGACGGCACCATGGAGCGGCTGGCGAAGAAAGAGCAGCTGCATTACCAGCGCGAGATGGAGAAGCTCAACCGCAGCCTGGGCGGCATCAAGGACATGAACGGCCTGCCCGACGCGCTGTTCGTGATCGACGTGGGCTATCAGAAGATCGCCGTGGCGGAAGCCAGGAAGCTGGGTATCCCGGTGATCGCGGTGGTCGACACCAACAACTCGCCCGAGGGCATCAGCTATGTGATCCCCGGCAACGACGACTCGAGCCGCGCGGTGCGTCTGTATGCCCGCGGTGTGGCCGATGCCGTCCTGGAAGGCCGCTCGCAGGTGATCAAGGAGATCGTCACCGACGAGTTCGTCGAGGTCGAGGGCGGCGAGGAAGCGGCGGCGCGTTGAGCGCCGTCGAGGGGGGAGGCGAGCATGGTGCAAATCAGCGCTGGCATGGTCAAGGAGCTGCGCGAGAAGACCGATGCGCCGATGATGGAGTGCAAGAAGGCGCTGACGGAAGCGGGCGGCGACATGGCCAAGGCCGAGGAGATCCTGCGGGTGCGGCTGGGCAGCAAGGCCAGCAAGGCGGCCAGCCGGGTGACGGCCGAAGGCGTGGTGGCCGTGCACATCGCGCCGGAGGCGAAGCTGGGCGCGATGGTCGAGGTCAACTGCGAGACCGACTTCGTGGCCAAGAACGAGGATTTCCTGTCGTTCGCGCGCAATCTAGCCGAGTTGGTGGTGCGGCACGCGCCGGCCGATGTCGCGGCGCTGTCCGGCCTGAAGCTGGGGGCGGCCACGGTCGAGGAGGTGCGCACCGCCCTGATCGGGCGCATCGGCGAGAACATGTCGATCCGCCGCTTCCAGCGCCTGGAGGCCCAGGGGCGGCTCGTGAGTTACGTGCACGGCGGGGCCAAGATCGGGGTGCTGGTGGATGTGGCCGGCGGCGACGAGACGCTCGCCAAGGACGTGGCCATGCACATCGCCGCCAGCAAGCCGGTGGCGCTGTCGCGCGACGAGGTGCCGGCCGAGCTGATCCGAAAGGAGCGCGAAATCGCCCAGCAGAAGGCGGCCGAATCGGGCAAGCCGGCCAACATCGTCGAAAAGATGGTGGACGGTAGCGTGCAGAAGTTCCTCAAGGAGGTCACTCTGCTCGGACAGGCGTTCGTGCGGGACGACAAGGTGAGCGTGGAGCAGCTGCTCAAGTCCAAGGGCGCACAGGTGCAGCGGTTCGTCCTGTACGTGGTGGGCCAGGGTATCGAGAGGAAACAGAGCGATTTCGCCGCCGAGGTGGCGGCGCAGGCGGCCCAGGCGGCGAAGCCGGCCGCGGCGGCTGGGCCCGGGCGCTGAGGAGCCCCCGCCCGTGGCGGCGCAGCCGGTCTACAAGCGCATCCTGCTCAAGCTCTCGGGCGAAGCCTTGATGGGCGAGAGCCCCTACGGCATCGACCGCGCCACGCTGGAGCGCATCGTCTCCGAGGTCGCCGAAGTGGTGCGCCTGGGCGTGGAGACCGGCATCGTGATCGGCGGGGGCAACATCTTCCGCGGTGTGGCCCTGGGGGCGGCCGGCATGGATCGTGCGACGGCCGATTACATGGGCATGTTGGCCACGGTCATGAACGCCCTGGCGCTGCAGGACGCCATGCGTCAGGTGGGGCTGTTGAGCCGGGTGCAATCGGCGCTCAACATCGAGCAGGTGGCCGAGCCGTACATCCGCGGCAAGGCGATGCGCTACCTGGAGGAAGGCAAGGTCGTGATCTTCGCGGCCGGGACCGGCAACCCGTTCTTCACCACCGACACCGCGGCCGCGCTGCGCGGCATGGAGATGAACGTGGACATCGTCATCAAGGCCACCAAGGTGGATGGGGTGTACACCGACGATCCCAAGGCCAACCCCGACGCCATGCGCTACAAGCGCCTGAGCTTCGACGAGGCGATCGTCAAGAACCTCAAGGTGATGGACGCTACCGCGCTCACCCTGTGCCGCGACCAGAAGCTGCCGATCAGCGTGTTCAGCATCTTCAAGCCGGGTGCGCTCAAGCGGCTGGTCCTGGGGGAGGACGAGGGCACGCTGGTGCATAGCTGACCTGCCGGCCCCGGACTCTCATATTCAGGGGCATCATATTCAGCAAGGCCCGGGGGTCGCCAGTCGATAGGAGGCATCATGATCGCCGACGTCAAGAAATCCGCCGAGCAGAAAATGCAGAAGAGCGTGGAAGCGCTGAAGGCCGACCTCGGCAAAGTGCGCACCGGCCGCGCCCACACCGGGCTGCTGGACCACATCGTGGTCGACTACTACGGCACCCCGACGCCGATCAACCAGGTGGCCAATGTCACCCTGCTGGACGCGCGCACCATCGGCGTTTCTCCCTGGGAGAAGCGTCTGGCGAGCGCGATCGAGAAGGCGATCCGCGATTCCGACCTGGGTCTGAATCCGGCCACCGTGGGCGAGCTGGTGCGCGTGCCGATGCCGGCGCTCACCGAGGAACGCCGCAAGGACCTGATCAAGGTGGTCCGGCACGAGGCCGAGAACGCGCGCGTGGCGGTGCGCAACATCCGGCGCGACGCGATTACGCACCTCAAGGATCTGCTCAAGCAGAAGAAGGTGCCCGAGGACGAGGAGCGCCGCGCGCAGGACGACATCCAGAAGCTCACTGACCGCTACATCGCCGAGGTGGACAAGCTGCTGCACCAGAAGGAAGCCGACCTGATGGCGGTGTGACCAGCGTACCCCGGGGATCGCGCGTGACCGTCTTCGACAGCTCCACCATCGGCATTCCAGCCAGCGACGACGTGCCCAGGCACATCGTCATCATCATGGACGGCAACGGCCGCTGGGCCAAGCAGCGCCTGCTGCCGCGCGTGGCCGGCCATCGGCGCGGGCTGGAGACGGTGCGCTCCGTCACCCGCTTCTGCATCGAAGCCGGCGTGGAATACCTCACTTTGTTCGCGTTCAGCAGCGAGAACTGGCGGCGGCCCGCGGAGGAAGTGTCGTTCCTGATGCAGTTGTTCATGCGCGCGCTGGAGAGCGAGGTGGTGCGCCTGCACGAAAACAACATCCGGCTCAAGGTGGTGGGCGATCTGAGCAGCTTCGAGCCGCGCCTGGTGAGCCTGGTGCAGGAAGCCGAAGCGCGCACCGCCGCCAACACGCGGCTCACGCTCACCATCGCGGCCAACTACGGCGGTCGCTGGGACATCATGCAGGCCGTCAATCGCCTGGTGCGCGAGCACGCGGACCGCAGCGCCGGCTTCAACGAAGCGCATCTCGCCCCCTATCTGGCGCTGTCCTTCGCTCCCGAACCCGATCTGTTCGTGCGCACCGGCGGCGAGCAGCGGGTCAGCAACTTCTGCCTCTGGCAACTCGCCTACACCGAGCTGTACTTCACCGACGTCCTCTGGCCGGACTTCGACCGGGCCGCCTTCGACGCCGCGCTAGCCTCCTATCGCCGGCGTGAGCGCCGCTTCGGCCGCACCAGCGAGCAGATGGCCCAGCAGCGCACCCCGCCTGCGGCGCACTCGGCCGAGCCGCGCTAGCATGCTCTGGCAGCGCATTCTCACGGCGGCCTTGCTGCTGCCGCTGTTCCTCGCTGCGCTGTTCCTGCTGCCCAATCTGTACTGGGCGCTGCTGCTGGCCGCTCTGCTGGCGGTGGCCGCGCGCGAATGGTCGCGCCTGGCGGGGTTCGGAGCCGCTGGCCAGGCGACGTATGCCCTGGCGGTGCTTTGCGCGGCGCTGGCGATCGTCGCCCTGGACCATGACGACGGTGCCGCGCACGCCTTCATCTACAGCGCTCCGGGGAAACTGCTGTATGCGCTGTGCGCAGTCTTCTGGCTGGCGATCGTCCCCGCCTGGCTGTACTACCGCTGGGTGGTGCGCTCCCGGCCCCTGCTCGCCGTCGTCGGCGTGGTGGTGCTGCTGCCGTGCTGGCACGCGCTGGCGTGGATGCAGCTCACGCCCGAGCGGCTGCTGGTGGCGCTGGCCCTGGTCTGGATCGCGGACAGCGCCGCTTACTTCGCGGGGCGCGCCTTCGGGCGGCACAAGCTCGCGCCCAGCATCAGCCCGGGCAAGACCTGGGAGGGCGTGGCCGGTGCGCTCGCAGCGGTGTGTACCGGCTGGGTAGCGTTGACGCTGGTGGCGCCGCATTTCCGCGGGCAGCTCGCTTCCGGCCTGCTGCTTGCGGCGCTGCTCACCGCGATGAGCATCCAGGGCGATCTGTTCGAGTCTTGGATGAAGCGCCAGGCCGGGCTGAAGGACAGCGGCGCGCTGCTTCCCGGTCACGGCGGGCTGCTCGACCGGGTGGATGCGCTCACCTCCACCGTGCCGCTGGCGGCCCTATACTTCGCCTATCCTCTGCTGCGCAGCTGACATGCCCGCCTTGCGCACCTCGTGCGTCCCTCGAACGCTGACCATCCTAGGAGCCACCGGCTCGATCGGCGCGAGCACCCTCGATGTGCTCGCCCGACATCCGGAGCGCTTCCGCGTGGCGGCGCTCACTGCCCAGCGCCAGGTGGCGGCGATGGTGGAGGCGTGCCTGCGTTTCCGGCCGCGCTACGCGGTGATGGCCGAAGAAGCGGCGGCCGCGACCTTGAGCGCCGAGCTGCGTGGCGCCGGGGTGGCGACCGAGGTGCTCGCCGGCGCAGAGGGTCTGACGGCGGTGGCGACGCTGCCGGAGGTGGACAGCGTCATGGCCGCCATCGTGGGTGCGGCAGGCCTGCAGCCGACGCTGGCGGCGGCGCGCGCCGGCAAGCGGGTCCTGCTCGCCAACAAAGAGGCCCTGGTGATGGCGGGCCGGCTGTTCATGGACGCGGTGCGCGAGGGCGGGGCGCGCCTGCTGCCGATCGACAGCGAGCACAACGCCATCCTGCAATCCATGCCGGCGGGTTTCAGCGGCGATCTGCGCGCGGCCGGCGTGCGCCGCATCCTGCTAACCGCCTCGGGCGGTCCCTTCCGCAACACGCCGTTGGGACGGCTTGCGGCGGTCACGCCCGCGCAGGCCTGCGCCCACCCGAACTGGGTGATGGGCCGCAAGATCTCGGTGGACTCGGCCACCATGATGAACAAGGGCCTGGAGGTGATCGAAGCGCACTGGCTGTTCGGCGCGCCGGCCGAGGCGATCGAGGTGGTGATTCACCCGCAGAGCGTGATCCACTCGATGGTCGAGTACGTCGACGGGTCGGTGCTCGCGCAGCTCGGCAATCCCGACATGCGCACCCCCATCGCGCACGCGCTCGGCTTTCCCGAGCGCATCGAATCGGGGGCGCGCGCATTGAACTTTTTCGAGCTGGGCGCGCTCAACTTCGAGCGTCCCGATCTTGCCCGCTTCCCGTGCCTGGCGCTCGCCTATCAGGCCCTGCGCGCGGGCGGCAGCGCACCGGCGGTGCTGAACGCCGCCAACGAAGTGGCCGTCGAGCGGTTTCTGCAGGGAGAGCTGGCCTTCGATCGCATCGCGCACCTCATCGAGGACGTGCTGTCGCGGGTGGACGGCATGCCGGTCGGGAGCCTGGAGGAGGTGCTCAACGCGGATCGCGCGGCGCGGCAGATGGCGTACCAGCATTGGCTGACCGAAAGGCGTGACCGAAGGGCGTGACCGGTCACGCTGTTCTAGAGGAAGCGGAGCAACCATGATACTAGCCACCACACTGCTTGCGTTCATCGTCGCGCTCGGCCTGCTGATCGTGGTGCACGAACTGGGTCACTATCTGGTGGCGCGCTGGTGCGGCGTGAAGGTGCTGCGCTTCTCGGTGGGCTTCGGCAAGCCGCTGCTGCTGCGCCGCGTCGGCCCGGACCAGACCGAGTGGGCCATCGCCGCTTTCCCGCTGGGCGGTTTCGTGAAGATGCTGGACGAGCGCGAAGGCGAAGTGGCCGCGCACGAGCGCCAGCGCGCCTTCAACCGGCAATCGGTGTACCGCCGCTTCGCCATCGTGCTGGCCGGGCCGGTCGCCAACTTCCTGCTCGCGATCGCCGTGTACTGGCTGCTGTTCATGCATGGCGTGCCGGGCCTGAAGCCGGTCCTCGGCCCGCCACCGCCCGCGACCGCGGCCGCCCAGGCGCAGATCGCTGCCGGCGAGACCATTCTGCGGGTGGACGATCAGACGGTCCTTACCTGGCAGGATGTGCGCTGGGCGCTGCTCGAGCGCGCCGTGGAGCGCCAGGCGGTGACCCTCGAGGTGCAGAACGAGAAGGGCGAGATCGCGTTTCGCAAGCTCGACCTGTCCGGAGTCGAAGCCGCCGATCTGGACAGTGACTTCATGGCGAAGATCGGCCTCACGCGTCTGCCCCCGCCGCCCGTTGTGGGCGAGGTGACCGCGGGCAAGCCCGGCGAGAAAGCCGGGCTCCAGCCCGGCGATCGCATCCTGGCGGTCGACGGCAAACCGGTGCACACCTGGGACGATCTGGTGGCGGGCATTGCGCCGAAAGGCGGCGCGCCGCTGACGCTGCGGCTGCGGCGCGGCGCGGACGAACTCACCGTGCAGGTGACGCCCGAGACGGTGCAGCAGGACGGAAAATCGATCGGCAGGATCTGGGTCGCACCGGAGCGCACCGCGCTCGAGCACCAGATCGTGGAGGTGCGCTACGGACCGTTCGCGGCGCTGGGCCAGAGCGCGCTGCGCACCTGGGAGGTGTCGATCCTGAGCCTGCGCATGCTCGGCAGGATGATCGTGGGCCACGTATCGCTGAAGAACCTGAGCGGCCCGATCACCATCGCCGACTACGCGGGTCAGTCGGCGCGCATGGGTTGGGTGGCCTACGCGAGCTTCGTGGCGCTGATCAGCATCAGCCTGGGCGTGCTCAACCTGCTGCCGGTGCCCTTATTGGACGGTGGGCACTTGATGTATTATTTCATTGAAATCATTAAGGGACGACCGGTATCCGAGCGCGCCCTGGAGATCGGCCAGCGCGTCGGGATGGTGGTCCTGTTCACCCTGATGGCCTTCGCGCTCTTCAACGACATTCACCGCTTGGTCGGCGGCTGACAATAACACCACTGGATGAAGCTGTCGCGGCTGCTGCTATTCCTATCGGGCCTTTCCACCATCTCCGCATCCGCCTTCGAACCGTTCGAGGTCAAGGACATCCGCGTCGAGGGCATCCAACGCACCGAGGCCGGCACCGTCTTCAGCTACCTGCCGATCCGGGTCGGCGAGACCCTCACCGAGGAGCGGGCCGCCGCCGCCATCCGCGCGCTGTACGCCACCGGCTTCTTCAAGGACGTGCGGCTGGAGACCGAAGGCGGCGTGCTGGTGGTCGTCGTTCAGGAGCGACCGGCGATCGGCCAGATCGATTTCGTCGGGCAGAAGGAGTTCGACAAGGACAAGCTCAAGGCGGCGCTCAAGGACATCGGCCTGGCAGAGGGGCGCGTGTTCGACCGCAGCCTGCTGGAGCGGGCGGAGCAGGAGCTGAAGAGCCAGTACCTGGCGCGCGGGAAGTACTCCGCGCAGATCACCACCACGGTCACGCCGCTGGAGCGCAACCGCGTGGCGATCCAGTTCGGCATCGTGGAAGGCCCGGTGGCCAAGATCCGCGAGATCAATTTCGTCGGCAACAAGGCGTACAAGGAGTCGCAGCTGCGCGATCTCATGCGCCTGGACACGCCGGGCCTGCTCAGCTGGTACAGCAAGGACGACCAGTACTCGCGGCAGAAGCTGGAGGCCGATCTGGAGACGATCCGCTCGTCCTACCTGAACCAGGGCTACCTCGAGTCGACGATCGACTCCACGCAGGTGTCGATCTCGCCGGACAAGAAGGACATCTACCTCACGGTCAACCTCACCGAAGGCAAGAAATTCACCGTCTCCGAGATCCGCTTCGCGGGCGAGCTGATCGCACCCGAGGCGGAGCTGCGCAAGCTGCTCAAGCTCAAGCCGGGCGAGCAGTTCTCGCGCGACAAGCTGGCCGAGTCCACCAAGCTGATCGTCGACCGGCTCGGCAACGACGGTTACGCCTTCGCCAACGTCAACCCGGTGCCGGACATCGACCGCGACAACGCGCGCGTGGCGTTTACCCTGTACGTGGACCCCGGCCGGCGCGTGTACATCCGGCGCATCAACATCTCGGGCAACGCCTCCACGCGCGACGAAGTGATCCGCCGCGAGCTGCGGCAGCTGGAAGGCGGCTGGTACTCGACGCAGAAGCTGCAGCGCTCCAAGCAGCGCGTGGACAAGCTCGGATACTTCTCGGAAGTCACCCTCGACACGGTCGGCGTGCCGGGCGTGCCGGACCAGGTGGACGTCAATCTGAAAGTGGTGGAGCGGCCCACCGGCAACCTGCTGTTCGGGGTCGGCTACTCCAGCGCGGAAGGCGTGATCTTCAGCGGCGCGATCGCGCAGAACAACCTGTTCGGCACCGGCAACGCGCTGTCGCTGCAGGTCAACACCGGCAACGTCAACACGGTGTACGCGCTGTCGTTCACGCGCCCCTATTTCACCGACGAGGGCCTGGGCCTGGGCCTGGATCTGTACCGCCGCGACGTGGACGCGAGCAGCCTGTCGGTGTCCACCTACACCACCAGCACCGTGGGGACCGGAATCCGCTTCTCGGTGCCGGTCACCGAGACCGACACCATCAACTACGGCCTGGCCGGCGAGATGACGGAGATCGAACTGTTCCCGGAGAGCGCGCAGCGCTACCGCGACTTCGTGGCCGCGTTCGGGCCGGACAACACGGCGCTGGTGACCACCGCCGGCTGGGCCAGGGACAAGCGCGACAGCGCCATCTTCACGCGCCGCGGCACGGTGCAGAAGGCGTCCGGGGAGGTGGCGGTGCCGCCAGCGGAGCTGCGTTACTACCGTGCCCAGTACGAGCTGCAGTGGTTCCTGCCGATCGGCCGCGACAACGTGCTGCAGCTCTCGGGACGCGTCGGCTACGCCGACGGCTACGACGACAAGCCGCTGCCGTTCTACAAGAATTTCTACCTGGGCGGCGTGGGCACATTGCGCGGCTACGAGACCGCCTCGATCGGCCCCAAGGACGAGAACGGGGACGCCATCGGCGGCAAGGCCCTGGCGGTGAGCAGCGCCGAGCTGTTCTTCCCCTTCCCCGGGCTGGAGAAGGACCGCTCGGTGCGCCTGTCGCTGTTCCTTGACGCCGGCGCGCTGGATGATACATTCAGCTTTACCGAGTGGCGCGCGTCCACCGGCCTGGCGCTGAGCTGGTTCTCGCCGGTGGGTCCGTTGAAGATATCCTACGGCGTCGCCTTGAACGACGAGCCGGGGGACGAGCTGCAGCCATTCCAGTTCTCGATCGGCACGGTGTTCTGATGTGCCGCAGCGCAAGAGGAGACTTCAGTTGAATAGAGTTCGAATGACGCTCGCGACGTTGCTGCTGTGCGCAGCAGGGCTCGCCCACGCAAACGAGATCAAAATCGGGTTCGTCAGCACCGAGCGCCTGTTCCGCGAGGCCGCCCCGGCGGTGCGGGCGCTGAAGAAGCTGGAGAAGGAATTCGCGCCCCGCGACGGCGAGCTGCAGAAGCTCGGCAAGCAGGCCAAGGATCTGCAGGCGCAGCTCGAGAAGGAAGGCGTGACGATGAGCGAGAGCGACCGCCGCAGCAAGGAGCAGGACCTGGCGCGCATGAACCGCGAGCTGCAGCGCATGCAGCGCGAATTGCGCGAGGATCTCAACCTGCGCAAGAACGAGGAGCTGGCGCAGGTGCTGGAGCGCGCCAACAAGGTGATCCAAGAGATCGCGGAGAAGGAGAAGTACGACCTGATCCTGCAGGAGGCGGTGTACCGCAGTCAGCGCATCGACATCACCGACAAGGTGCTCAAGGCGCTCGCGGACAAGTAACCGACTTCGCCGTGTCGGACCCCAGCTCCAGCAGCGGCCCGCGGCGGGCCGTCACCCTGAGCCAGATCGTCGAGCGCTTCGGCGGCGAGCTGCTGGGCGAGGGCGGCGTGCGGGTGGACCAGGTGGCCACGCTGGAGCGCGCGACCGGCAGCCAGATCTCCTTCTTCGTCAATCCGCGCTACCGGCACCAGCTCGAGCAAACACAGGCGGGGGCGGTGATCGTGAACCGGGAAGCGGTCGGCTTGGTCGAGCGCCCGCTGATCGTCTGCGACAACCCCTATGCCTATTTCGGGCGCGTATCCGACTTCTTCAACCCGCCGGAGGCCGTGATCCCCGGGGTGCATCCCACGGCGGTGATCGATGCAGGCGCGCAAGTCCATGCCAGCGCCTGCGTCGGACCGCTCGCGTCGGTGGCGGCGGGCGCCGTGATCGGCCCAGGCACCCTCTTGGGGGCGGGCAGCCATGTCGGTGCGCGCACGCGCATCGGCGCCGAGTGCCGCATCCATGCCAACGTCTCCATCTACCATGACTGCAGCGTCGGCGCGCGTGCTATTCTTCATTCCGGCGCGGTGATCGGCGCGGACGGCTTCGGCGTGGCGATGCACGGCGGGCGCTGGCTGAAGATCCCGCAGATCGGGCGCGTGATCATCGGCGACGACGTGGAGATCGGCGCCAACACCACCGTCGACCGCGGTGCGCTCGATGACACCGTGATCGAGGACGGAGCAAAGCTGGACAACCAGATCCAGATCGGACACAACTGCCGCATCGGCGCACACACCGCCATCGCCGGCTGTGTGGGCATCGCGGGCAGCACCCGCATCGGGCGCTATTGCCGGATCGGCGGCGGCGCGCTGATCGGCGGCCATCTGGAGATCGTCGACAACGTGGAGATCGGTGCCGCCACCGCCGTGGGCAAGTCGATTTCCAGACCCGGCACCTACACCGGAGCGTTGCCGATGTCGCCGCATCCCGAGTGGCTGAAGAACGCGGCCCACATCCGGCATCTGGACCGGATGGCGAACCGCATCCGCGAGCTCGAAGCCAGGCTCGCCGACCTGGAGAGGAAGCAGCGTTGAACAGCATGGAGATCAAGGAGATCCTCGAGTGCCTGCCGCACAGGTACCCGTTTCTTCTGCTCGATCGCGTCTTGTCGTGCGAGCCGGGAAAGGGCATCGTCGCGGTGAAGAACGTCGCCGTCGGCGAACCGTTCTTCCAGGGCCACTTTCCGGGCAACCCGATCATGCCCGGCGTGATGATCCTCGAGGCGATGGCGCAGGCGGCGGCGATCCTGTCGTTCAAGACCCTGCACCACGACAACACGCGCAACCTGTTGTACTACTTCGTGGGCATCGACAACGCCCGCTTCAAGAAGCCGGTCGTGCCGGGCGACCAGCTGTTGCTGGAGGTGACGATGCTGCGCATCGTGCGCGGCATCGGCAAGTTCATGGCCCGGGCGCGGGTGGGTGAAGTCGCGGTGGCCGAGGCCGAGCTGCTGTGCACCATCCGAGAGAGGTGAGTGGGTCAAGAGCAAGCGCCGGCGCGCGGTGCCGGAGCCTCCGATGACGGCCGCATCTAGCTCGCCGGCGATCCACCCTACAGCCGCCGTCGACCCCGGCGCGCGCCTTGCCGAAGGCGTCCGGGTGGGGGCGTTCTGCGTGATCGACGGGCACGTGGAGCTCGGCGCGGGCACGCTGATCGGCCACCACGTCGTCATCACCGGGCATACGCGCCTGGGCCGCAACAACCGCGTGTATCCGTTTGCCTGCCTCGGGGAGGCGCCGCAGGACAAGAAGTACCGCGGCGAGCCCACGCTGCTTACGATCGGCGACAACAACACGATCCGCGAGTGCTGCACGCTCAACGTCGGTACAGCACAGGACTCGGGCGTGACCAGCCTGGGCGACAATAACTGGATCATGGCCTATGCCCACGTAGCGCACGACTGCCATCTGGGCAGCAACATCGTGCTTGCCAACGCCGTGCAGCTCGCCGGCCACATCGCAATCGGCGATCACGTGATCCTCGGCGGCGGCACCCTGGTGCACCAGTTCTGCCGCATCGGCGCGCATGCCTTCACCGCCGGCGGCTCCGTGGTGCTGCGCGATGTGCCGACCTACGTGATGGCCGGCGGCAACTCGGCGCAGCCGCACGGCATCAACGCCGAAGGGCTCAAGCGGCGCGGCTTCTCCGGCGAGGGCATCGACCATATCCGGCGCGCCTACCGCACGCTGTACCGCTCCAAGCTCTCGTTCGAGGAGGCCAAGGCGGCGATCGCCGAGCAGGCGCAGGAGGCCGCCGAAGTGATGCCCCTGTCCGAGTTCCTGGCCACCTCGCAGCGTGGCATCATTCGCTAGCATGGCATCCACGGACGGCGCGACGCACCGGGTGCGGCCGCGCATCGCCATGGTGGCGGGCGAAGCCTCGGGCGATGCGCTCGGTGCGCACCTGATCGAGGCCTTGAAGGAGGCGCTCCCCGCCGCGCGCTTCCAGGGGATCGGCGGCCCGCGCATGCAGGCCGCCGGGTTCGAGGTCTGGCATCCGGCGGAGGCGCTGGCGGTGCGCGGTTACGTCGAGGTGCTGCGTCATCTGCCGGCCATCTTGCGCATTCGCAACGACCTGCGCACGCGCTTGAGCGCCGAGCCTCCGGATCTGTTCGTGGGGGTGGACGCGCCCGACTTCAACCTCGGCCTGGAGGAGCATCTGCGCGCGCGCGGTATCCAGACGGTGCAATACGTGGCGCCGCAGATCTGGGCCTGGCGCGGGCAGCGCATCCACCAACTGAAGCGGGCGGTGGACCGCGTGCTGTGCCTGTTTCCCTTCGAGGTGCCTCTGCTGGAGGGGGCCGGCATTCCAGTGAGCTACGTCGGCCACCCGCTCGCCGATCAGATCCCCGAGGCGCCGAACCGTGAGGCGGCGCGCGAGCAGTTCCGGCTCGGCGCAACGCAAACGGTGATCGCGCTTCTGCCCGGCAGCCGCCAGAGCGAGCTGGAGTACATGAGCGACCTGTTCGTGCGCACGGCCAAGCTGATCCACAAGCAGGTGCGCCAGGCGCACTTCCTGGTGCCGCTGCAGAGTCGGCCCACGCGCGCCATGTTCGAAGACGCGCTGTATCGCAACGACGCGCAGGGTTTGCCGATCACCATCCTGTTCGGGCACGCGCACATGGCGATGACCGCGGCGGATGGCGTGTTGCTCGCGTCCGGCACCGCCGCGCTGGAGGCGGCACTGCTCAAGCGTACCATGGTGGTGACCTATCGCCTGTCGCCGATGACGGTGGCGGCCATCAAGCGCCGCGGCCAGCGGTTGCCCTACGTGTCGCTGCCCAACATCCTCGCCGGCCGCTTCGT